>CAYLVM010000029.1:0-22877 GCA_964387145.1 uncultured Acidimicrobiaceae bacterium | reverse complement strand
AGCGACGTAGGAGCGATGCAGGGGGGAGGGCGAGCCTGCGAGCACGAAGTGGAAGCGACTTGTCCCAGGTCCCCGCGCTCGCTGGCTCGCGGTCCCCCCTGAAGGGGGGACGACGGCGTGGTCGGTTCAGTGGCCGCGGCGGGTGCCGCCGTACTTCATGCGGGTGTCTGCCATCGAAGCTGGTCTTGCATCGTCGTCGTTGATGGCCGCCGCGACGAGCCCCCCGATGAAGAACGTGTGACTGCCACAGTCGATGGCGTGGCGCACCTCACACTCCATCCAGGTGATCGCATCATCGAATATGGGAGCACCGGTGACGCCTTCCGTGATCGGCCACCCGTTGAGGGCCATCCCCTCCTTGGACGCCGGTTTCGAGAACTTGACGAACGGCCTCGTGTTGTCGGCGTCCCAGAGGTTGACGGTGAACGACCCGCCTTCGGTGATCAGGCGGTGTGTCAAGGCCTCCTTGTCTACCCCGACGCCGATCAACACCGGATCCTGGGCGACCTGGGTGATCCACGACGTCGTCATCGCGTTCCACTCGTCGCCCGAGCGCGACCCGACGAGTGCCAGGGCGTTCGGGATCTTCCACGTGACCCTGTTGACGAGTTCATCCTCCACGACGGCATCCTTTCGAGACGTGGTCGGTCGATGACCGTTGTTGGTTGCTGAGTGAATCTACAAACCGGCGAGGCAGAGCCGTGTCGCTATGTTCAACGTTCCGGTCGGCTCGAGATCGCATGACTCCTGGAACTTCTTGACCGCCCGGGTCGTGCCTTTGCCGTAGTCCCCGTCGACGGGGCCACCGTACAGCTTCTCCTCGACCAGGAACTCTTGAAGGTCCGTGACGTATCCTTCGTCGGCGGCGAGGGCGTCGGCCATGGCTGCGTCGGTGATCGGCCCATACTCTCCGTCGGCTTCGATCCCTGCATCAGCCTGGAAATCGGCGATAGCAGCCTGTGTCTTCTCACCGGCGATTCCGTCGATCGCACCATCGAAGTACCCGAGGATCGTGAGATCTCCCTGAACGACCACGATCGTTGAAGTCGCGGGAATCGATGAGTCAACATGTGTGGTCGTGGTCGTCGACGTGGGCGGCTGCGTCGTCGCGGGCGGCTGCGTTGTCGTGGTGACCGTCACGGTGGTGCTCGGCGTTGTCGTCGAGGTCTCGGTTGCGTCGGATCCACCCGAACAGCTCGCAGCGACCACACCCAGTGCCATCACTGCCAGATACAATCGGCCGAATCGCATTCTCGCACTCCTTCTCACGCCCAGCATGCCCGACGGTTGCACCTGCGCTACGTTCCCGAAGTGCGTGGCGCCGAGATTCCGTGGATATGACACTACCCGATGGCCGAGGTGCCTGCAGACAGAGGGCGGTTCTCTGCCTGGTAGTATCAGTGAGTAACCCAACGAGATCCCAGCGACGCACCCACGATGACGATCCAACGTGAACGAATCCCCGTCACCCGTCTCACCTGCATAGGGTGTGACTGTGGCGCCTGTGTGGCGGAGGCAGTCGTGAAGATCGGTGCATGCTCCGGTGTCTTGTACGTCGGTATCGATCGGTGTCTTCCCGGGTTCGTGGTCCGTTTCGACGACGACATCGAGGACCTCGACACGATTCGAACGATGATCGGCGACGCCAGGATCGAACTGGCGGAGGTCGCAAGCGCCGGGTGAGGGAGAGCCGGTCGTTTTGCGTCCGGCCTGCCTTCAGCGGTCGATGGCCATCAAGCCGGCAGTTGCGATCTGCTCGGGGAGCAGGCCGAACAACTCGTACAGTTCCCCGATCGTGCCAGACTCGCCGAATCTATCGACTCCGATCGGGACGACCCGCTGCCCGAACACAGATCCCAACCACGCCATTGCATGGGTTGCTCCGTCGTGCACCGTCACGATGGGTGCACTGCGCTCACCATCGACGATGAGCGTCTCGATATGTCCCGAGCTCTCGGGCAGCGAAGCCGAACGTGTGGCGTCGGCAAGGCGGTGCGACCAGTCCCGGTACAGACGGTCGAGACTGGTGACGTCGATGACCGTGCACGCGACGCCCTCGTCCTCGAGGATCTCGGCCGCCTCGAGGACCTCTGGCATCACCGCTCCTGAAGCGGCGAGTATCAACCGAGTTCCAGGCCCCGGCTCTCTGAGCCGGTACCCGCCGGCGAGAACCGCCGCTCGGAGGCTCTGCTCGCCGAGTCGTTCGAGCGCATGGGCGAACGGTTCCTGTGAGATCGGCCTCGTCGACAGTCTGAGATAGAGGCTTTCGCGGTCCGTCAGGCCGTCGAGGCCATCGGTGAGCAGCCAGTCGACGGCGATGGCGAACGCGGGTTCTGCCTGAGTGATCCCTGGCAGTTCGAGGCCGACCGACGGCGTGATCGTGGACTGGTGTGCCCCACCTTCGGGTGCGAGTGTGATCCCTGCAGGTGTGCCGGCGATGACGAAGCGCGCTCCGTTGTACAGCGAGTAGATGAGCGCGTCGAGGCCGCGCAGCACGAACGGGTCGTAGACGGTACCGATCGGGAGGAGCATCTCACCGTGGTGTTCGTGGGCGAGGCCAAGTTGGCCGAGCAGCAGGAAGAGGTTCATCTCGGAGATGCCGAGCTCGATGTGTCTCCCTGTTGGCTTCGGGTCCCACTCGAGGAGACGGTCCTGATCGAAGTAGTTGTGCTGCTTCGTCGGTGCGTACACACCCTGGGTGTTGATCCACCCACCGAGATTCGTCGACACAGAGACATCGGGGGAAACAGTGACCATGCGCCGGGCCAGGGAAGGATCCTTGCCGAGCTCCACCACGATCCGTCCGAACGCTTCCTGAGTGGATGTCGTCGGCTTGTGGCGTGCACCGGTGCGCAGGGGGAACGCGAGGCGGGGCCTCGGAGGCGGTGGCACGTTGTTGACCTCTGCACCGACCTCTGCGCACAGTCGACCCGCCGGCGTGTCGGCCTCGAAGCGGTCCCACTCTGTTGCCTCGGTCAGTCCGGTCGCCTCGCGTAGGTCGTCGATCTGTGCCGGTGTGAGAAGGGCGCTGTGGTTCATCGGGTCACCGACGAGCGGAAGGCCGAACCCTTTGATCGTGTAGGCAAAGACGACCGATGGTCGATCATGGACTTCGTCGCACGAGCGGTACGCGTCGATGAGTACAGAGAGGTCGTGACCCCCGAGATTCTGGATCACCGGGGCGAGATCGTCGTCATCGATGCTTGCGAGGAAGTCGCCGACGTCGCGCTCGGCGTTGGCGAGGAACCGTTCCCGAAGCTCGGACCCCACGTAGGCGAACAAGCTTTGGTACTCCTCGTTGGACATCTCGTCGATGTGACGCTTGAGGGCTGCCCCGCCGGGACGAGCGAACGCCTCGAGGAGCCGTGTTCCGTACTTCGCCTCGACCACGTGCCATCCAGCGTTGCGAAAGAACTCCATCACGCGTTGAGCCTGAATACCGGGGATGATGCGATCGAGGCTCTGCCTATTCAAGTCGATGATGAGCATGACGTTGCCCAGTCCCTGGAGGGCAGGATCGGAGATGGCCTCCCAGATGTTCCCTTCGTCGAGCTCGGCATCCCCGGCGATTGCGATGAACCGGGCAGGCGGTGTTGCCTCGAAGTGATCGTCGATGTATCGACGTGTCGCAGCGGAGAAGAGGGGAGCGACGGCACCGAGACCGACGGAGCCCGTCGAGAAGTCGAAGACGTCGGGATCCTTCGTGCGCGACGGGTACGCCTGGAGGCCGCCTCTCTGGCGCAACGTCGTGAGGTAGGCCCTGTCGAGTTCCCCTGTGAGGTACTTGATGGCATGGAACAGCGGTGCTGCATGGGGCTTGACGGCAACCTTGTCATCTCCCGTGATGTGCCCGAACCACAGTGCAGACATGATCGAGGTCATCGATGCCGATGATGCCTGATGACCACCGACCTTGACCTCCGTGTCGCCGCGACGGTTCGCGTGGTCGATCATGCGCACAGCGAGCCAGCGCAAGCGGTCGTCGATCGATTCGAGAACGGGGAGGTCGATACCCCGGTCGGATGCCTCGTCCAAGTCGATCTCCCCAGCGGTAGTCGGTGTCGTGACGACATGGAGGATAGATAGGTCACCCTCACTGCATTCTCATGTGCCCGCCGACCGGTAGCCACCTAGCGTCAATAGCCTCACAGCAAGCCCAGGGAGAGGTAGTCCATGAAGAAGGTCATCGTCGCAGCAGCTGCGCTCGCGGTTGTGCTGGCAGCATGCAGCACCTCGAACGATGTCGTTGCGTCCGTGAACGGGACAGACATCACCAGGGGCGAAGTCGAATCGCTCGTACGCGATCCCGGCAGCGGTTTCTCGAACACCGACTTCGCCATATATCTCGGGGTGAGCATCCAATGGGAGGCAACCGATCAGGCTGCAGCAAAGCAGTTCGACGCCGAGATCACCGAGGCTCAGATCGACGAACGGGTCGACCAGCTCGTCGCAGAGTTCAGCCCGGGTGCAGAACTCAACGACTATCTGGACTCCATCAACGCATCGGAGGAGGGTGTCCGACGATACGCGCGCCAGTTGATCCTCCAGGACCTCGTCCTCGATGAGCTTGCGGCCGATCTCGCCCCGATCACCGATGACGACGTAGCCAAGGAACTTGCCGACTTCCCGATGGAATGGACGCAGGTATGCGCCTCTCACATCCTGGTCGCCACGCCACAAGAAGCGGCCGATGTCCAGGCGCGCCTCGACGCGGGTGAGGATTTTGCAGCCCTCGCCTCGGAGTTGTCGCTGGACACCGCTTCGGGCGTCAACGGCGGCGATCTCGGCTGTGCAGCTCCCTCGGGATTCACCGGCCCGTTCGCCGAGGCGACGGTCAACGCGGAGATCGGTGTTGTCACCGATCCGGTGGAGACCGAGTTCGGGTATCACCTCATCCTCGTGACCGATCGGACCACTGCAGACAGCGAGCAGGTTCGCCAGTACCTCGAGGAGACACAGGCATCCGCGGCGGTCGATGAGTGGTTCCTCAGCATGATCGAGGCTGCCGACGTGACCGTCGACGCCTCCATCGGTGAATGGACAACGGAGCCGTCGCCTCAGGTGATCGCGACCCTCTGACCGGCCGTTCACCGGGCATTCACTCATGCACAGGGCCTGCGTGCCGATACATGCGTCATGAGGTATCAACGTATCGCAAGCGTCTCGATCGCCGTCGCGGTGGCTATCGGAACGCTTCTTGCAGGAAACGCCTTTGCGGCTGAACTCGGTGAACCGACCCAGTACGACCTCGTGTTCCCCGTCGATGGAGAGCATCACTTCTCGGACACGTTCTGGGCCGGGCGTTCCCATGGGTTCCATATCGGGCAGGACATCCTCGCCGACAAGATGACTCCCGTTCTCGCTGCAGCCGATGGGGTCGTTCGACTCGTCAACTGGAGCAGCAACCCCGACGACATGAATCCCGACCGGTGCTGCTCCCTCGTGATCCGCCACGACGACGGCTGGGAGAGCTGGTACATCCACCTGGACAACGACACGACCGGAACCGATGATGGCAGGGGATGGGGGATCAAAAGGGCGATCAAACCGGGTGTCAGAGTGACGGCCGGCCAGCACATTGCATGGGTCGGCGACAGCGGGAACGCCGAGGACGTTGCACCCCAACTCCACTTCGAGCTACGAGACCCCTCCGGTACACCCGTGAATCCGTATCGAGCACTGGTGGCGGCCGGCGGAAACGACGTTGGCAAGGGACCACGCGACCCCCTGGTTGGAGGAGCGAGGGTCCTTCGCAAGGGCATCAACGGCTACGACGTACGTGTTCTTCAACAGGCACTCAGTGATCTCGGATACGACGTCGGTGGTGTGGACGGTCGGTTCGGCTCCCATACGGAGACTGCAGTGCGCACCTTCCAGACGAAGTTCGGCCTCGACATCGATGGGGTCGTCGGTCGGGCAACGAAGACGGCTGTGGCAGGCCTCCAGTTCCAGGATGAGACGGGCGACGTGCTGTCGGTAGGTGCTCGCGGGGCTACCGTGCAAACGCTGCAATCCGAGCTTTCGGCACATGGATTCGACCCGGGCCCGTCGGATGGGATCTTCGGACCGATGACGCTCACGGCGGTGATCTCGTTCCAGAAGTACCACCAACTCTGGGTCGACGGTCTTGTCGGGCCCCGTACAAAGGCGGCGCTCGGAATGGTGTGAGGTCCGCTCAGCGCTTCTTCGCGCGTTTGCGTTCCGAGTCGGTGAGCAGGCGCTTGCGCAGGCGTATCGACTTCGGTGTCACCTCGACGAGCTCATCATCGGCGATCCACTCGATCCCGACCTCGAGCGTCATGTCCCGTGGTGGCTTGAGCTTGATCGCATCGTCTGTCGAGTGTGTTCGAATGTTGGTGAGTTGCTTGCCCTTGGTGGGGTTGACGGTCATCGTCTCGGGGCGTGAAGCTTCGCCGATGATCATCCCTTCGTAGACGTCGACGCCGGGGCCGATGAATAGTTCGCCCCGCTTTTGGAGGTTGTCGAGGGCAAAGCCGGTGGATTGGCCTCGCCGGTCGGCGACCAACGCTCCACCCTGACGATGAGGGAGCTCTCCGACCCAGGGGATCCAACCGTCGTTTCGTTGATGGATCAACGATGTTCCTCTCGTGAGCGTCAGCAGAAGGGATCGCAGGCCGAGGAGGCCTCGCGAAGGTGCGGTGAACGTGAGGATCGTGCGCCCACTCTCGCCAGGCTTGAGTTCGGCGATCCGTCCCTTGCGGGGTGCCACGACCTGTGTGACCGCACCGACGTACTCGTCCGGGACGTCGACGGTGACACGTTCGACGGGCTCGTGCTTGACGCCGTCGATCTCCTTGACGATGACCTCGGGTCGGCTCACCTGGAGTTCGAAGCCTTCACGGCGCATCGATTCGATGAGGACGCTGAGTTGCAGTTCGCCTCTGCCTGCCACCTCGGTGACCTCGGGTGTCGTTGTGTCACCGATGCGGATCGATACGTTGCCAAGGATCTCGCGCTCGAGCCGGTCCCTGATCTGGCGTGAGGTGACGAAGGCTCCCTCTGTGCCAGCGAGCGGTGATGTGTTCACACCGAACGTCATACGCAGGACGGGCTCGTCGACCTCGAGGCGTGGCAGCGGTTCCATGATCTCGGTATCGGTGAAGGTGTCTCCGATTCCGACTTCGGGGAAGCCAGCGACGATGAAGAGGTCGCCGGCGCTCCTCTCTGCGACGTCGTCTCGCCCGAGATGTGAGAACCCCATGAGGGAAGAAACTTTACGCACGACGGGTGAGGCGTCATCGCCTTGGACCAGAGCGATTCGCGTGTCCGCTCTCATCGTTCCGCGGATCACCCTCCCGATGGCGAGGCGTCCGAGGTAGTCCGAGGCATCCAGGTTCGTGACCAGGGCCTGCAACGGTGCATCCGGGTCTCCGACAGGCGCCGGTATGGTCGAAACGATGGCATCGAGGATCGGGTCGAGTGTGTCCCCTTCGCCGGGGACGCCGATACCTTCGATGGCGATACCTTCGCGAGCGATCGCCGACAAGATGGGGAACTCGATGTGATGGTCCTGAGCATCGAGATCGAAGAACAACTCGTAGACCTCGTCGATCACTTCGCTCGATCGAGCATCCGACCGGTCGACCTTGTTGATCACGACAACGACGGGGAGATGCCGCTCGAGCGCTTTCGACAGCACGTACCGAGTTTGGGGCATCGGTCCCTCAGCGGCATCGATGAGGAGGAGGACGCCATCGACGAGCATGAGGGCCCTCTCGACCTCTCCACCGAAGTCGGCGTGACCCGGCGTGTCGACGAGGTTGATCTTCGTGCCCTTCCATTCGATCGAGGCCGCCTTGGCGAGGATCGTGATCCCACGCTCACGCTCCTGATCGTTGGAATCCATCACACGGTCGATGACACGCTCATGGTCTGCGAAAACGCCTGCGGCTCGGAGCATGGCATCGACGAGAGTCGTCTTACCGTGATCCACATGCGCAATGAGCGCGACGTTTCGAATGGCAGGGGGAGGCATAGGGACAGGGTACGCCGTGATGGGTCGTAGTCCCTGCGTCTGTGGTCGTGGCCCACATCGTGTCGGGAAAATCGCATTCCGCGGTAGCTTTGGTGCTGTACGACACTGAGGGGACATGGCGACGGTGCAAGACACGGCAGAGACGGGGGAAAAACGTCCCTGGCTTGCAGCTGCGCTCAGCGTTTTCGTGCCCGGCCTGGGTCATCTCTACCTTGCCAGTTACCGTCGCGCAACGCTCTGGTTCTCGCCCGCTCTTGTGGCTGTGGTCGTTGGCATAGGTGCAACTCAGTTTCGAACGTCTGAGATCGTCGGCGCCACACTGAACCCGACTGCCCTGTGGGCGCTGTTCGGTCTCAACGTCCTCGCCGCTGCGTGGAGGGTAGGAGCAGCAGCAGACGCGTACGGGGTTGCACGCAACGGTGAGCGCGGAGGTGCTCCGGTTGGCGTCGTTGTACTTGGATGGATCATCCTTGTGACCGTGGTGTTGGCTCCCCACGTCGTCGTTGGCCGGTACACCATCGATGCGGTCAGGCTCCTCGAGTCGGTGTTCGTGGTCGAAGGTGCCGCGCCTACGGTCGAGCCGATCATCCCCATCGGTACCGATGCAGATATCGTGCCCGATCCCGTCGTCAAGCACTACACCGTGGATGCTCCACGAGAAGTGTCGCTTCGAAACCTCATCTTCAGGGAGGGGATCGGCGACCCCGACGCCGTGGCAGAGTGGGAGGACGTCCTCGCTTCCAGAGGCACCCCCGGGGCGAACGCTCCCTTCCTCCCATTCACCGAGCGGGTTGGGGCAGAACGGATCACGATCCTGCTCGCCGGTGGCGACGGCGGTCCGGGACGCGGCGGTATGAGAACCGACACGATGATGGTCGCAACACTCGACACCGTCACCGGCAAGGCGGCGCTCTTCGGATTTCCCCGCAACCTCGGTCAGGTCCCGCTGCCACGCCGCTACGACACTGCGTTCATCGAACTCGAGCAGCGCCTCATCCCGAAGCCCCCGCCACCGACGGAAGAGGAACAGCAGTCGACGACCACGACAACGCTGGCAGAAGGCGAGCAGCCCCCGGTGGTGGAAGAGCCGGTGTTCGAGAGCTGCCGATGCTTCCCGGACCAACTCAACGCCCTGTACCCCTTCACCAGAAAGTGGACGGGCACCTATCCCAACGAGGTCGATCCGGGCATGGCGGTGCTGCGTGACACGCTCCAGCAGCTCATGGGGTTGCGCATCGACTACTACGCGCTCGTCGACATGGCAGCGTTCGTGGATCTCGTGGATGCGATCGGTGGTGTCGACGTATACGTCCAAAAGCCGCTCGAAGCCGAGGTGTCCCCCCCGCGGGAAGGTGATAGCTGGGCGTACGTCAACGTCGACGTCGGCTGGAACCATCTCAACGGCCCTGAGGCACTCGCCTACAGCCGTGCACGGAAAGGCTCGAGCGACTACACGAGGATGCAGCGTCAGCGGTGCATGCTGCGAGCCGTCGCAGCGAAGGCCGACCCGCTGACACTCCTCCGTCGGTTCTCGGCGATCGTCAACGCTGTGGAAGGATCGGTCGTCACCGACATTCCACTCTCCTTCGCTCCGGACCTTCTTGCTGCAGCGGCGAAGCTCGACTTCAACGACATCGAAACGGTGGGGTTCGTCCCGACGTACTGGGCACCCGAACGGGACTACGGCGGGAGACCGATCCCCGACGTGGATCGAATCAGAGGCAAGGTCCGCAGGGTGATCGACGGACAATCGACACCATCGGGAGAGGCACTACCGGAGTCCGAGTGCGACGCCTGAGCCGACGGGCCACAGTCACATCACCTCAGGGACAGCCTCAGATACGGCAGAGACCGATGTAGCCGTTGTGGGTGGACGGTCGACTGTGGCCTGGAGTCCTTCGTCCGGCGTTTCGTTTCTGTGTCCGTGACAGGTCAAGGCAGTGTTGAAACCTTCCGATAGAGGGGAGATGGCTTCAGGTCTCTTCTCTCAGCATGATCGTAGAAAGCTTGCAGGTTTCCTCTTGCGGGTCCGTACCGTCGTGTACTGGATCGCGGGGATCTCCATCCTGTTCATCCCGGAGACGACGATCGAAGTTCGGATCGTCGGCGTGGTCGCGATCATCGCTGCGACCGGCCTCCCGTTCCTCACCCGAGCGATGGGCCGCTACACAGGGGTGAGGCTCTCCGCGTTCATAGACATCCTCGCCGCATACGCAATCTGGCTGCTCGTCCCTTCGGCAGGGGCAGTCTCTCTGTTGTTGACGGTGTGGGCGGTTGCATCTGTCGTGTTCATGGCAACGGATCGGGCAGCGCAGCGAACAGTGATCGCTGCGATGGCCATCGAGATATCCAAGATCTCGATGCTGCTCGTCACCCCATCTATCTCATGGATCGACGATCTAGCCGAGGCGAGTAAGCCGGGTGAGATCGCGTCGATCCTTGCGCGGACCGGCACCATCATCGGTGCCTACGTCGTATTCCGCTCTATCGACCGATACGCCCAGCGAATCAACGTTGCTGCGGAATCGGGGTCGATGCGGTACCGACGTCTGATGGACATGGCGCCCACAGCGTTCTTGATCGTCGTCGATAGTCGAGTCATATATCGAAACGATCCTGCAGAAGCCCTTCTGGGTGGCCCTGTAGGAGATCTCCTCGGTCGTCGCCTCGAGGATCTGATCTGTGAAGAACAGCGGGACTACGTCATGGAGGACCTCCGACGGGCAGAGGAGCGACTGGAGCCACTCGAACTCACAGATGTCAGGATGAAGGCGATCTCGGGCGAGTGCCGCTGGGTCGACGTGTCCTTGAACGTCGTCGAGTACGGACACGACCTCGCCGTACAAGTCGCTGTGGTCGATCGTTCCGATCTTCACGATGCCCAGGACCAACTCCAGCGTTCCGAAGTCGACTTCCGATCTTTCTTCGAGCGCATACCCGTGCCTCTCTACCGATCGGCTCCAGACGGGACGATTCTCGCCGCCAACGCAGCGCTGGTCGAGATGTTTGGGGTGACGTCCAAGGACGAACTGATCGGTTCCGATGCGCACAGGTTCTATGTCGAGTCGACGGATCGAGAGCATCTGACCTCCATGCTCGATCATGAAGAGACTGTGATCGGCTACGAGACCATGATGCGTCGATTCGATGGATCGATGCTGTGGATCCGCGACACGTCGCGCCTGATCACCACCGAATCGGGTCCGGTGTACGAGGGGGCGATGATCGACGTAACCGGTCGGCGTGGTGTCGAGGACGAGTTGTGGTCCCGTGCCGTGCAGCAAGAGGCCGTTGCGTCCATCGGTCAGATCGCGCTCGAGGCCGACGTCATCACCGACGTGATGGCATCGGTCACAGAGACGGTCTCGACAGTTCTGCGGACCGAAGGCTCCCTCATTCTCGGACGGTCTGGTGAAGGTGGATTCGAGATATACGGATCGGATCGACTTGTCGATGTGGTAGCCGACGACGTCACAGCAATCGCCGACCGTGCGCACATGACGGCAGCCTCAGTCGTTCTGCGCAATGAAGCAGAGGTCAGGTTCGCTGCACCGAAACTGGCGGAACGTGGTCTCAGGTCTGCCGTTGCAGTGATGATCCCAGGTTCTGAGATCGACTTCGGTACGTTGGTCGTGTTGTCTTCCGACGAACGAGTCTTCACGGTCGACGACCTCAACTTCCTCCAGTCGGTCGCAAACGTCCTCGCAGCAGCCGTCGATCGGGCGAGCGCAAGGGCGAGGCTCGAGGACCTGCTTCGTTCCAAGGACGCGTTTGTTGCATCGGTATCACATGAGCTTCGCACCCCCCTGACCGTCGTCACCGGAATGGCCCACGAGCTCAACGATCGGTGGAAGGAGTTCTCCGATGACGAGATGGCGGAGTTCACCAACCTCCTCGTCGAGCAGAGCAACGACATGTCCGACCTCATCGACGACCTCCTGATAGCGGCCCGAGCAGACATCGGCAGCGTCATCGTTCGTTCCGAGGCCGTCGAGCTGGACGTTCAGGTTCGTACGGTGATCGCAGGGATCACCGTACCGCCAGGTACGACGGTCACGTGCTCCGTCGAGTCACGTGTTGTCGACGCCGACTCTGTCAGGGTGCGTCAGATTCTCAGGAACCTCCTGACGAACGCGGTCCGATACGGCGGTACGAACATCGAGGCACGCATGTCGTCGAGTCGCGGTGCCGTCGCCGTCGAGATCGTCGATGACGGGGCCGGGATACCTGAGGCCGATCGGGAGCGCATCTTCGAGGCCTACGAGCGCGCCCACGACACACCGGGACAACCGGGGTCGGTCGGCATCGGGCTCACCGTGTCGCGAGCCCTCGCCGAGTTGATGGGCGGATCGTTGACCTACCGCTTCGACACCAAGAGCGTGTTCACTCTGGAACTGCCGAGGGAGATGAACGCGTCGCTCAACGAGCCCGAGGCCAAGATGGATCGTGGCAAGCCGATCGGTCTCTCGAGCGCGATCCGATCGAGTCGGATCGGAGTGGACGTCGCTGCGATCGAGTAGCGGCGCACGTCGTCACTGAAGCGCTGTTCGTACCGCGTCGATCAACAGGCTGAGACCCGAATCGGCGTCTCGGCCGAGTTCGACACTGACCACGCTGCGGCCCCGATCGGTGAGGGCGGCACGGTCGCCTGCGGCTTGGGCGGAGATCAGTTCGTTGAACGTGAAGTCCGTCTCGGGTACATGAAGTGTGGCTTGCGGATCGTCGAGGATCTGAAGGAACACACCTCCTGGTGGGCCCCCCTTGTGGATCTGACCTGTCGAATGGAGGAACCGTGGTCCGTACCCGACCGTGGTGTACACGCCGCAGTGCGTATCGATGAGTTCCCTGAGGGACTGGAGAGCGGCATCGGTGGAGGGGCTCGGCGCCAGATATGCCTGGATCGACACATACGACGGCCGATGTCCGGTGAGGATCGACCCAAGCACACGAACGAGAGCGTCGTCATCGATGGTGATGGGTGGCCGGGCTGAGTCTGCGAGTTCTCCCGCCATGGCGGACGCTGCCAGGCGTTTCGCGATCTCGACGTCGGGTTGGTTGAACGGGTGGATGCCAAGGATCTCGCCTGCGATGGCCGTTGCGAGCTCGAAGAGGAGCATCACCCCGGTGATGTCGTACTCGCCACTTGTCGTGAGCGCCATGTCGGCACCGGCACCGTCGGCTGCGTCGATGGCGACGACCCACCCGTCGGTTGCCATCGACGGGTGGGGACCGCCGTCGATGGGGATAATGCCTTTGCCGTCCTTGCCCGTGGACTCGGCGATCAGCTGTTCGGCCCACAGCGGCAAGGATGTGAGCGATCCGCCGGCCACCATCTGTACCTTGTCGGCGCCTGAGAGAGCTCTGGTCGCCATGGTCGCACCGAGAACGAACGCCGGGTTCTCGAGGAGGTCGATGTCGGGTCCACACGTTGCTGCCACTGCTGCCGCCGCATCGAGCATCGCGGTGGGATCGGCGCCTGTGAGGCCGGCGGGAACGAGACCGAAGGCGGTCAGAGCCGAGTACCTTCCTCCGACGTTCGGGTTGGCGTCGACGACCGTCTTGAACTGACGCGCGGTCGCAAGGTCGGCCAGTGGCGACCCGGGGTCCGTGATCGCGATGAAGTGGCTTCCCGGTGATGAGAGTTCACGTGACGCCCTCGACCAGAACCAGTGGAAGAACGAAAGCGTTTCGAGGGTGGATCCCGATTTGGACGAGATGATGTACCAGGTCGTGTCGGGGGAGGTCGCATCGTCGACTGCGGCGACAGCGTCTGGGTGTGTGGAGTCGAGGACGGTGAGCTTCGGCCCGGATCCGGTGCCACGTAGCGCATCGGCGAAAACCTCCGGAGCGAGGGAGGAGCCACCCATGCCGCACAGGACGATGTCGCTGATCGCTGACCTGCGCGCTTCTGCTGTCAGGGTGCCGATGACCGGTACCAGATCGCGTGATGTGGACGGAAGTGTGAGCCATCCGAGGCGGTCTTCGAGTTCCGGTGTCCCCGCTGTGCCCCACACGGTTGGATCAGCATCCCAGAGACGGCCCATGAGCCGATCCGTCTTCCACCGTGCAGCCTCGGCAAGCACAGCGTCCGAGATCGTGTGCGGTTCGAGTCGAAGTGTCATACGAGCGTCCCAGGCTGCTTCCGTACGATGGCGGCCAGCAGCGTGTCGAACGCTGCCGAGAACGCCGCAACACCAGCAACTTGCAGTTCAGATGTGATCGCGTCGAAGTCGACGCCGACGTCGGGCAGCGATGCGATCAGAATCTGTGCTTCCTCGACCTGGTCGCACAGTGAATCCGCTCGGACGGTTCCATGGTCGAGAAATGCCTCGATCGTGTCGGGGGGTGCCGTGTTCACCGTGTTCTTCCCGATGAGTTCCTCGATGTACATGACGTCGCTGTAGTTCGGGTTCTTCGTCGATGTCGAAGCCCACAGGACGCGTTGGGGCCGGGTGCCGCGGGCGCGCAACGAGGCGAATAGTGGACCATTGAAGATCTCGCCATACCGCCGATATGCGAGCTTCGCGTTGGCGACGGCAGCCTTGCCCCGGAGCCTGAGAGCGTCCTCGGTGCCGACATTCTCGAGCGCTGCGTCTGTGGCGGAGTCGACGCGGGACACGAAGAAGGAGGCAACGGAGGCGAGCGTGGATGGATCCGAGGCTCGCTCGGCACCCCTGACGTAGGCTGATGCAACGTCCTCGTAGTGTTCGAGGGAGAACATCAGTGTCGCGTTGACGTTGACTCCCGCCGCCGTGAGTTCCTCGATGGCGGGAATCCCCGCTTTCGTAGCAGGCACTTTCACCATGAGGTTGGGACGGTTCACGACGTTCCAGAGTCGCATCGCGTCGGCGATCGTGGCGGCGGTGTCGTGTGCGAGCCGTGGAGACACCTCCAGGCTGACGTAGCCGTCGTTGCCTCCTGAAGAGTCGAACACTCCGGCAAGGATGTCGGCGGCATGCTGGATGTCGGCAACGGCGAGGGTTTCGAACGCTGCTTGCGGGTCGAGGCCGCCGAGCGATGCCAGTTGTTCGTCGTAGAGATCGGAACCGGCGATCGCCTTCTCGAAGATCGAAGGGTTGCTCGTCACGCCGCGAATGCCGTCCTCGACCAGGTCGGCGAGTCCCGGCCCTGTGAGCATGTCTCTGCGGATGAAGTCGTACCAGACCGATTGGCCGGCATCGTGGAGTTGCTTGAGTCGTGTCACAGTGGTCCTCGGCGGGTCGATGAATACGCGAGGGAGAGCTTATCGTCTCGATGTCGTGGCGAGAGCGTCGATCATGTGTTGTACGTCTGTCCCGAGATCGTCTCTGCCGAGAGCCAGGTTCAGTGTCGCCTCGATGAAGCCGAGCTTCGAGCCGCAATCGTACCTCTGTCCGCTCAAGCGCACTGCGTGGAACGGGTCCGATCCGATGGAGGCCAGGAGAGCATCGGTCAACTGGATCTCGCCACCTGTACCCCGAGCTGTACTGGCGAGGATCCCCATGACCGACGGGTCGAGAACGTACCGGCCGATGATCGCCAGGTTGGATGGAGCATGATGTGGCGCAGGCTTCTCGACGACACCGGTCACCTCGATCACGGCACCGGCTTCCGTGCCTGCTTCGATGATCCCATAGCTGCTGATCTTCTCTCGAGGCACCTCATCGACGAGCACGACGTTGCCCCCGTGCTCATCACGGACTGCGATCATGTCGGCGAGGACGGGGGGATCTGAGATGATCAACTCGTCGGCGAGAAGGACGGCGAACGGGCCGTTGCCGATGAGGTGCCGGGCACACCACACGGCGTGGCCGAGTCCGAGGGGTTGCATCTGGCGAACGTAGGCGACCTGTCCCGGTCCCGGACGCAGCTCGCGGATCTGTTGGAGCTCCTGGTCCTTGCCCCGTGACTCGAGGGCCTCTTCGAGTTCGTAGCTGATGTCGAAGTGGTCCTCGATCGCTCCCTTTCCGCGCCCGGTGACGAACACGAAGTTCTCGATACCTGATGCGCGGGCTTCGTCGACGGCGTACTGGATGAGCGGCCGATCGACGATGGGGAGAAGCTCCTTGGGTATCGACTTGGTCGCAGGCAGGAACCTCGTGCCGAGACCAGCGACCGGGAACACCGCGGTTCGAACGGTCGAGTTCATCATCTGATCGTCCCCGCGATCCTCTCGGCGTGTCCCTTCGCGCGCACGTTGTAGAACGCGTGCTCGATATGCCCGTCGGCATCGATGAGGAACGTGGAGCGGATGATCCCCATGTACTCGCGTCCGTAGTTCTTCTTGGCCCCATACGCACCGAAGGCGGTAGCGACCGAGTGATCGGGATCTGAGAGGAGGTCGAACGGTAGCTCGTACTCTGCCTTGAACTTCGTGAGCTTCTCCGGAGCGTCGGGGGAGACGCCGAGGATCGTGTAGCCGTTCTCGATGAACGTCTGGTAGCGCTCGGCGAAGTCGCAGCTCTCCGTCGTGCACCCCGGTGTGAACGCCTTCGGGTAGAAGTAGATGACGAGCTTGGAATCGGCGAACTCGTCGGATCGTCGTTCCGTCCCCGTCTGATCGACGGCGGTGAACAGGGGTGCTTGGTCACCCGATTCGAGTTTCATGGTGCTCCGTTCGGCTTGGTGTCTGTCTCGGGTCGTCTGGTCTGAGCGCGGAGTCGCAACTGGCCACACGCTGCGTCGATGTCCTGGCCCCGGGTGTCCCGCAGCGTTACGTTCGCACCCTCACGTTTGAGAGTACCGATGAACCGTCGAACGTGGTCGTGATCGGGCGGACGGTCTGTGCTGAGCGGTGTCGGGTTCAGGGCGATGACGTTGACATGCGCCTTGATCTTCCTTGCGATCCTGGCAAGGCCGACGGCCTCGGTGTCGGAGTCGTTCTCGCCGGAGATCAACGTCCACTCGAGGGAGATGCGACGTCCCTTCGCGACGTAGTAGGCCTCCGCAGCATCGATCACGTCGTCGATGGGGTACCGATCGTTGATCGGCACGAGTTTCGAACGCTCCGACGGGATCGTCGAATGCAGGCTCACCGCGAGGTTCAACGGCCACGGCTCGTTGATCAGCTTGCGCATGCCTGGCACGAAACCGACGGTGCTCACCGTTATCGAACGTGCAGACATGCCCATCACGTCGATCATCCTGCGTATCGACTCGATGGTGTGTGCGTAGTTCGCCAGAGGCTCACCCATACCCATGAACACGATGTTCGTGACGCGTTCGGGACTGTGGGGCATCGGTGTGGCAGCGAGATAGGCGTTGGCATAGGTCACCTGGGCGACGATCTCTCCTGCATCGAGGTGGCGATCGAAACCGAACTGGCCCGTCGCACAAAAGGTGCAGCCCATGGCACACCCGACCTGTGACGAGATGCACAGTGTCGTGCGATTGGCGTACCCCATGAGAACGGACTCGATCGGTGACCCGTCGGTGCAGCGGAAGAGCCATTTGACGGTCTGGCCGCTATCGGCGGACTGCTCGATGTCGACGGTGAACGGCCACAGGTCGGGCTCGATGTGGTCACGAAGCGGCTTCGGGAGGTTCGACATGTCCTGCGCGCTGAGGACGGGGGTGAGGTACAGCCAGTCGCGGAGCTGGTCTGTTCGGTACCGTGGTTCGTTCGGGAGTAACTCGCCGAGTTGTTCAGGCTCGGTCAGATACAGCACGATCAGCCGAGCTCGGCTGCTGCCTCGATCCACGCCTGTGCCGACGCCGTCGACGTTCGCGCGGTGTCCGCAAGATCGTCGGCAGACATCGACGCGAGCTCAGCGAACGTATCGACACCGGCTTCGTGCAACCTGGTGGCCTTCGCCGGGCCGATCCCCTTGATCGCCGTCAGGTCGTCGTTCGTTGCCTCGGTCTGTGTCGTGGCGGTGCGGAATCGAGGTGGCGGCTCGTCATGGACTTCAGGGGCGGGAAGAAGTCGATCGCGAAGAGCCCAGACTGTGGCGCCGAGGCCCGCAACAAGGCCTGCGATTCGGATGAGGTTCTTCGCTGTGTGGTTCATGATGCTCGGATACTACGCCAGTCTCAGGAGCCGGGGCACGAGCCGTACGCGGCGAGATAACCCCACGGCGTGTACCAGTTGTCGCCCGAGCCAGCTATGTATGCTCCGGCGGCGATGTTCGCCTCTGCGTTGTACGGCGTGGCGTACAGACCGTCGGAATCACGGAATCCGGCAGAGGCGGCTCGGTTCTTCCAGTACTTGCTCAGGTGTTGCATGAGGCCCGAGGCCCCCGTTGCGGAGTTGTAGGCGCGTGGGTCGCCACGCGACTCCTTCTTGATGATGCCGAGCACGCAGTCGACCCGATCGGCAGCCCAGTACTTCCCCACCAGGGAACGCCACTGTTCGACGTTGCGTATCCCGCCCGCATCGGCGGGCCACTTCGGCGACCACTTCGGCGCGGTCGTCTGACTCGGCGCCTTCGTCGTTGTCGTAGCCTGGTCGTCGTGCGCTGCCGTCGTCGTGGTGGTGGGCGGTGGGGGTGCAGCCTTCTTCTCCTCGTAGTTCACGATGATGCGAACGCTGGCGGAGTTGCCGGCCTTGTCGGTGGCGGTGAACGTTGCCCCGTTCGCTCCATCGACGACGACGAGCCTGATCGACCACGTACCGTCATCGTTCACGTCTGCTGCGTACGGCCCCGACGAGACGGTGGCACCCTTCTCGACGGTGCCCTTGAAGGTGACGGTTCGCTTCGTGACGGTGTCTCCATCGTCGGGGGAGGTGACCTTGATCGTCGGGGGAGTGGTATCGCTCTGTGAAGTCGTCGGCGCGGCAGTTGTCGGTGGTGCCTGTGTACTCGACGTGCTGGTCTCCTGGATCACGAACGATTCGGTCGCCGCGGTCGTCGTTGGAACGGTCTGTGTCGTGGCGGTCCGGCTGTCGGCGTCCGAGACCCGCAGAGCGAGGACGGCGGAGGCGACGCGCGCCGACATCCCTCCATTCGGCGGCACCGTTACTGCGGTGAGCTCTGTGACGAGCTCCTCCGCTGAAGTGTCGGTCGAGGGGGAGAACGCGGCAAACCCGATCACCGCCAGGAAGGCGACGATGAGCAGTCCGGCATATGCGAGGGGTGCTCGAGGTCTCACGTAACTCCGTGGAACTCGCTTGTTCTTACTCTCTGCGGTCCCGGGGCGAAACGAACGCCCGAAGATTCGACACTCCGGCAGTCAGCGCTGGCCGCGGTGTCTCCGCGTGCGACAGGGTATAGGTTGCGACTCGATACAGCAACCCCGATGCTGGAAGACATTGCCATTGTCCGACGGTGTCTGTGTACGACGGTGGCCGGTACCGTTCCTCCATGAAGACGATCCGGAGCCGCCTCATCCTCGTCGGGGCACTGACTGCTGTTCTCGTCGGTGTGGCGACCCCGGTGGAAGCGGCATCACAAGGGTGCGCGGATCGATTCCCCGCCGTCACGTGGACGCAGGTGTCCGATGGTGACGTGTCGGTGTATGTCGCCGGCGTCCCGTTCGCGATGGCGGAACGCTTTGCGAGCGAGATCTCCATGGTGTCGGGTTGGATCGTGGATGACATCGGGACCTTCGAAGCCGATGTGTGTCTCGTCGACAACGAACTGCGGTTCATCGGGGACGAGTACGTGTCCGGGAGTCAGCAGTTCCACGCGCATCAGAATCTCGAGGAGCGCTTCGTGTTGCTCAACACGCAGCGTCCCGGTTTCATCGGCCCGGCTGCTGCCTTTGCCCTCACGCATCAGGCGTTGTGGCAGAACAACGGTGATGAGCCGTTTCCCGAGCCGATCGCCGGCGTCATCGCTCATTGGTACCGGGCCAGGATCCTGGATCGCCTGGAGTACTACCACCGAGATGTGATGGTCGAGAACTTCTTCGATACCGAAGCGGTGGTCGACTGGGGGGCCTCGCTCCAGGAGCCCGTTCAGGACTGGAACCCTGAGACGAACTTCCGCGCGATCGGCGACTTCGTCGATTTCGCTGTCGCGACATACGGGACGGATGTACTTGCCGAGACGGACGCAGCGGCGTGGTCGCGCATCGAGGGGGAGTGGAGGACATCGTTGCGCGCCGACCTCACGGGCAGGGATACGCCGACGACCGACTGGCTCCTCGGTGTCGGGGTCGCCGTCGGGATCGTCGGGGTCGCCCTCTTTGCGATCGTTCTCGGCCTCGTCTCGAAGTACCGGCGCAAGAGGCGGAACGACACAGCACCACCGATTCCCGGATTCTTCACCGAGAGCTGACGTTCAGAGGCTGAGTGCTGCCGATGTCGAGACTCTCGGGTCGGCGGAACCCTTCATCTCTCCTCCGACGTCGATCGCAGAGATCGGCCCCCACCCCGGCTCCCAGGAGCGGCCGTCCGTGACGTTGTGGCCGAACGCCTGGAGGGAGTCGACCGTTTCGCTGTTGAATCGCGGTTCGATGATGATCGAACTGTCTGTACCAGGGAGAGGCTGATCCATGCTCCACCGGGGTGCGATCTGTGTAGCGTCGACGTCCGTGCCTGCGTGGTAGTGATGCGCCGCGAACTGGGCGAGGTACTGGGGTTGCTGGTCGCCCCCTCGTGTCCCCAGGAGCAGATCGAGCGAGTCGCCATCGGTCCACAGGGTCGGTGAGAGGGTGTGCATCGGACGGCGTCCGGCGTGGTACTCATTCGGATGTCCCTGGATGAGGTTGAAGCCTGCCCCGCGGTTGTGAAGGAACACGCCGGTGCTGCCTGCGGAGAGTCCGGAACCGATCCCTGCGTAGTTGGACTGGATGAACGACACGCCCATCCCTGTGCCGTCCCTCACCGTCATATAGGCGGTTCCGCCCGGCGCAGGTTTCGGCATCGGCCATCTTCCTGCTTGTGAACGGTCGATCGATGCGGCCCGCTCGGCGAGGCGCTCGGTGTCGAGGAGCTCACCGGCATCGAGGGGTGCCGTCGCCGGATCTGTGACGTACATGGACCGTTCCCAGGCAACCGATCGGTACGCCTCGATCAGGAGGTGATGGAAGAGCGGATCGTCGGGGTCCTCCGGGGCGTTCAGATGCTCGAATATCCATGCAGTGGCGAGTGTGAGGTAGCCCTGGGAGTTCGGGCCGATCGTCCATGCTGTGCGACCGAAGACTTCCAGCGACACGGGATCGACCCACTCAGCCTGGCACACGGAGAGGTCGTCGGACGTGATGGATCCTCCCGTTGCCTCGATGATCCCGTTGCCGGGGGCTCCGAGGTAGAACGCGTCCCGGCCGGACGACGCGATCGCCTCGAGGGTATCTGCAAGCGCCGGTCGTGTGATCGTCGAACCGAAAGGAGCCGGTGCACCCGATGGGTACAGCGGGGGGCTCGATGCCTGGTCGCCGATGAGGTCCGTGAGACGTTCGAGGGAGTCGGCAAGCTCGATGGAGACGGCGAAACCTTCCCTCGCGATATCGATCGCCGGAGCCAGGACGGTTCCAAGGGGGAGCGAGCCGAATCGTTCGGTGAGGGCTTCCCACCCGTCGACACACCCCGGCACGGTGATCGACCAGCGGCTCCGATACGGGATCTCTCCGTGCCCGGCGTCGCGGATGTCGTCCGCAGTGACACCGGACCCTGCCCGACCCGATGAGTTGAGGGTTGCGGGAGACGCTTCTCCCGGGCGGTGGATCAGAGCGAAGAGGTCCCCGCCCGGGCCGCAGGTGTCGGGGACGACGACGCCGAGAACGGCGTTGACGGCAATGGCGGCATCAACGGCGTTGCCTCCTGCGGCGATGATGTCGAGACCCGCCTGAGACGCGAGGTGATGAGGTGACACGACGATGGAGGAGGATGCTGGTCGGGGCCCGGTAGAGAGGTGAGCCTGGTCGGGCCTGGCCGGTCCGGTCATTCCTTCAGGGTGCCGAGGCGCCGGTTCAGTGCGTTGAGGACCGCTTTGACGGCAGCGTCATCGGTGTTGCCGTCGACGAGGGCAGATCCCACGTTCAGTGTTTCTCCACCACGATCGTCTGCGGTCACTGCAACAGCGACGACCACGTTTCGGGTGCCGACGGCGTTCACGCTGATCGCATCGAGGGCGATGGGCGGCATCGTGGAGAACGTGTCCTCGATGGCAGCGATGGTCGCATCGCCAACGAGACGCAGTCGGGCAGACGCGATGGCAGGACCGGTTGCGGTTCCCGTGTGCTCTTCATCACCGAGCCGCAGTGTCACTTCGACGGTGGTGCGCGTCCCGTTCGGAGTCTCTCCGATGCGGGTCAGTGCCGCCCGGGTCGTGACGTTGAGATCGAGGTCGTGTGGTCTGATCTGGACGACCGAGACGATACGACGATCGATGCTGAAACCGTACCGTGCCATGGCCATGCTCTGGACGTCGCGAACGACCTGTTTGGCCGGTTTGTCCGAGGCCGCGATGATGTGGATCTCGGTGATCGTCGACCCTTGATTCACGATTCGGGCCGCATCGACCGATTCAAGGCTGCTGAGGCCCTCTTCGAGTTCCCTAAAGTTGACTGGCATTGGTGCCGAGCGTAGTCGAAGACGGTCACACAGTCGTGTTTTCGTCACGGGTGCACGACACCTGCCGTGCCGAAACCTTGCGGGATCGGTGTGGTTCGGGGTATCGTGTCCGTAGCTGTCTGCGCTTTGACAGTGAGACCCTTGGGCGGGGTCGGGAATACGGTTGCTCGGGACACGTGCGACTCGGTATTCGGTTGGGTAGGCGTCGGAACCGAAGACTGAACGATTTGCCTGTGAGAGAAATCGAGCGGGCATTGGAGGTGGTGGATACCCGGGTAGCTCGTACGAAGATACTCCAGCGGAGCGGAACACACACTCCCTGATACGGCGATTAGATGCCGTTTATGAGGAAGCGCAACTGGAGCTGATCGTGAAGAGCACTCTTGTTAAGCTCGTATTGACCATCGGAACCTTGGTAACAGCCATGTTGGCTGGCGCCGCATC
>CAYLVM010000028.1:0-23099 GCA_964387145.1 uncultured Acidimicrobiaceae bacterium | reverse complement strand
CCTCCTGGCTCGTCGCAAGCTCCTCGCCCGTCCTCCTTGAAAGGAGGACCGAAGAGCCCGATGTTGTGCATCGAAGACGTGCAGGTTCCGGCACCGCGAAGCCCTTGGGGCTACAGCGCTCTACGGGTTTGAGGACGGTCACCTCGTGGATCTAGGTTGAAAGGACGACCGAAGAACGCCGCGCTCTTCTGCCCTCTCTCGAGGGAGGGCGGGTACCCAGACCGGCGACGTGACTCAGACCCCCAGGGATGACTTCAGGTCGTCGACCCGATCGGTTCGCTCCCAGGAGAAGGTGCCTGGTCCGGCTTCATCCGGCTGACGGCCGAAGTGCCCGTGATAGGAGGTCGGTTCGAAGATCGGATGAGCGAGGTCGAGTTGCCCAATGATCCCGCCCGGCGTCAGATCGAACACATCCATGACGGCGCGCTCGATGGCTGCTTCGTCCACATGCTCGGTGCCGTGGCAATCGATCGACACAGCAGTCGGATCGGCAACACCGATCGCGTACGACAGACGAAGCTCGCACTCATCGGCAAGGCCGGCAGCAACGACGTTCTTCGCAACGCAGCGGGCCATGTACGACGCAGACCGGTCGACCTTCGAGCTGTCCTTCCCCGAAAAGGCTCCCCCGCCGTGACGTGCCCAGCCACCGTAGGTATCGACGATGATCTTGCGGCCGGTCAACCCGGTGTCACCCTCAGGTCCACCGACCTCGAACCGACCGGTGGGGTTGAAGAGCACAGCAACGTCGTCGCTCCACCAATCCCCCATCGCAGGCTTGATGATGTGCTCGATGGCGAGGTCGCGTAGATCCTCCTGGCGATCGTTCCACATGGGGTGGTGCTGCGTTGAGAGCAACACCGACTCGACTCGCTTCGACCCTCCGTCCTGCCATGTGGTTGTGATCTGAGACTTCGCATCGGGGCGGAGACCCTCGATGGTCCCTGCCTCGCGCACCGCGGCCTGTCGAGCGACGAGACGATGCGATAACACGATCGGTAGCGGCATGAGTTCATCGGTCTCGTTCGAGGCGTACCCGAACATGAGGCCCTGGTCACCTGCGCCGAGATCCTCGCCGTCATCGACGCCACGTTTGATATCGACCGACTGGTCCTGCATGACGATCTGTACGTCGGCGCCATCGGGGTCGAACCCGGTTCCGGGACCCGAGTAGCCGATGCGGCGGATGGTGTCACGAGCATCCTGCTCGATCTGGTCGTACAGGTCGGAGGGAAGCCCGTATGCCCGGATCTCGCCACCGATGATGAGGAGCCCACCGGTGATGAATGTTTCGCACGCCACCCGTGCCTCCGGGTCGAACCTGAGGGCAAAATCGAGTACGGAGTCACTGATACGGTCCGCGACCTTGTCGGGATGGCCCATCGAGACCGACTCCGACGTGAAGCGATGACGACGCGTTGACATGAGACTCCTTGCGCTACTCGGTGTTGATGCTCGTTCCCGCTCATCGCGCTCAATGGCAGGCACCCGGCAATGGTAAGCTCCCGCCGACCCGAAGAGAGTCGAAGGACGTCCAGCCGCATGCAAGACTACCCGGCCTGCTCTCGTGAAATCACCGCCACTTTCGACGACACCGTCTTCGCGTCATGGCGTCGAGCGACACACGCACGTGCCGACGCACCCGACCACACGCTGCAACCCGGCCGAACCGTCGTATGAAGGATGCAAGACGATGAAGGTCACCGAACATCTTGCCAACGCCACGGGACCGCTCATCAGCTTCGAGATCATCCCGCCGAAACGTGGCGGCGATCTTGCAAGCCTGCTCAGCCTGATCGAGGATCTCGCCGGGCACCACCCGACCTTCATCGACATCACCAGCCACTCCGCAGAAGTCGTCTATGAAGACACCCCCGAGGGGATCCGTCGCAGGAGAACGAGGAAGAGGCCGGGCACCCTTGGCATCTGTGCCCTCATCCAGAACAAGCTCAACATCGACGCGGTCCCACACGTCCTGTGTGAAGGCTTCACACGAGAGGAGACCGAAGACTTCCTCATCGAACTGCACTACCTCGGGATCGACAACGTCCTCGCGGTGAGGGGCGACTCGTTGGGACGCGAAAAACGGCCCGCCGAGGGGCGAACCTGTAACGAGCACGCAAGCGACCTCATCGACCAGATCGCTGCCATGAACCACGGCCGGTTCCTCGACGACCTTACCGATGCCTCTCCAACTGGCTTCAGCATCGGTGCTGCGGGATATCCTGAGAAACACTTCGAGGCCCCGAACCTCACAGCAGACATCCTTCATGTGAAGCAGAAGGTGGAGGCAGGCGCCGAGTACATCGTCACCCAGATGTTCTTCGACAACCGGCACTACTTCGCATTCGTCGACGAGTGCCGGGCACAGGGCATCGACGTGCCCATCATTCCCGGTTTGCGGATCCTCACGAACCCCAGCCAGCTGACCTCTATCCCCCGATCGTTCCACTGCGAGATCCCGGAGGCACTCGCGCACGAGATCGAGTCGACTCCACACCGCGCCCGCGAGATCGGTGTCACATGGGCAACCGACCAGGCACGCGAGCTCCTCGAATCGGGCACACCATCGATACATTTCTTCGTGCTGGCGAGCTCCCGGTCGGTCGATGCCGTCCTTGCGGGCCTCGACGTCTGATACCGATACACCATGGCCGATTCGGGTATGTCCGAATGACAGTGTGTGCCGCCGCGAGTCGGTAACCTCATGCCCTGCGGCTAATAAGCTTTCCCTGTCGCGTTGAACGACGCGGACAAGCAATGCCGCGACAAAGACCGGCAACGGCCAACCCGAATCAGGAGCCAAGAAAGTGTCCGATGAGACCCTGACCGATTCACGACCTGCACCCGAGCAGATCGACGATGTGGTCATCCGATTCGCCGGTGACTCTGGCGACGGTATGCAGCTAGCTGGAACACAGTTCACCGCCTCCTCGGCGATGTTCGGCAACGACCTTGCAACGCTGCCCAACTTCCCCGCTGAGATCCGCGCTCCGCAGGGCACTATCGGGGGTGTGTCCTCGTTCCAGGTGCACATTGCAGACTGGGATATCCTCACCCCGGGAGACAACCCTGACTGTCTCGTCGCTATGAACCCTGCAGCGTTGAAGGCGAACCTCAAGGACCTCGTCCCCGGTGGCCTGATCCTCATCAACACGGATGCGTTCGACGAACGCAACCTCGCGAAGGCCGGTTACGAGTCCAACCCGGTCCAAGACGGGGCGCTGGACACGTACACGGTGCTCAAGGCACCGATGGAAACTCTCACGAAGGAGGCCGTCAAGGACTCCGGCGTCAAGGGTCGCGCTGCACTGCGATCGAAGAACTTCTTCGCTCTCGGCTTGATGTCGTGGATCTACACACGGCCACTGGATCCGGTGATCGAGTGGATCGAGTCGAAGTTCGGCGCCGACGCCCCGGTCGGCAAGGCCAACGTCGCAGCGCTCAAGGCTGGATACAACTTCGGTATCACGACCGAGGCGTTCCACCACACCTTCGCGATCCAACCGGCACCGCTGCCCCCCGGTGAGTACACGAACGTCATCGGGAACACTGCAACGGCATGGGGGCTCATCGCTGCAGCCAAGCATGCGAACCTGCAGCTCTTCCTCGGGTCGTACCCCATCACACCGGCGACGACGATCCTCGATGAGCTCGCAAAGAACAAGAACTTCGGTGTCAAGACGTTCCAGGCAGAGGATGAGATCGCAGGTATCGGATCGGCAGTCGGCGCATCGTTCGCAGGCAAGCTCGCCGTGACGACGACCTCTGGACCCGGTCTCGCCCTCAAGTCTGAGATCTTGTCGCTGGCACTGATGATGGAGCTTCCCCTCGTCGTCGTGAACGTTCAGCGCGGTGGGCCTTCGACGGGGCTTCCCACGAAGGTCGAGCAGTCCGACTTGCTGTTCGCCATGTACGGTCGCCACGGCGAGTCACCGTTGCCGATCGTCTCGACGTCCGCGCCATCGGATGCCTTCGACGCAGCATTCGAAGCGGCACGGATCGCGATCACTTACATGACGCCGGTGATCCTCCTCACAGATGGATACATCGCGACGTCGTCGGAGCCGTGGAAGCTTCCCGATGTCGACGCTCTGCCGGACATATCCCGCCCGTACGCCTCGATCGAGGAGGGTGAGGAGTTCCTCCCGTACGCTCGCGATCCCGAAACCATGGCCCGCCCGTGGGCGATTCCCGGCCAACCCGGCCTCGAGCATCGACTCGGCGGCCTCGAGAAGGATGCCGTGACGGGCAACGTCTCATACGACCCGGACAACCACGAGATCATGACCCTCACGAGGGCGCAGAAGATCAAGGCGATCGGAGACGCTCTGCCTGATGCCGAGGTCTACGGTGAAGGATCCGAGCTTCTCGTTCTTGGATGGGGTTCGACGTACGGAGCGATCCGCACGGCGGTCAACCGGACGCACAAATTGGGGCGCAAGGTGTCCCACGTCCATCTGCGGTACATCAACCCTCTCCCGAAGAACCTGGGTGAGATCCTGGACCGGTTCGACAAGGTCCTGATCCCAGAGATCAACCTCGGTCAGCTGTCGCACATCATACGCGCCGAGTACCTGATCGCTCCCGAAACCTACAACCGTGTGCTCGGCTTGCCGATGCGTGCACGGGAGATCGAGACGAAGATCATCGAACTTCTCGACTCGGAGGACTCGAAATGACCGACACGGCCCAATACACACGTGCTGATTTCCAGACGGACCAGGAAGTCCGCTGGTGCCCTGGATGCGGCGACTACACGATTCTCGCATCGGTCCAGAGCTTTCTCGCAACCCTCGATGTCGACCGCTCCAAACACGTGTTCGTGTCCGGGATCGGCTGCTCGAGCCGTTTCCCCTACTACATGAACACCTACGGGATGCACACGGTTCACGGCCGTGCCCCCGGTATCGCCACGGGGATCGCTGCAGCGAACCCGGAGTTGACCGTATGGGTCATCACCGGTGACGGCGATGCCCTGTCGATCGGTGGGAACCATCTCATCCACGCCCTGCGCAGGAACATCAACCTGAACATCCTCTTGTTCAACAACCAGATCTACGGTCTCACGAAGGGCCAGTACTCGCCTACATCAGAGGTGGGCAAGATCACCAAGACGAGCCCGATGGGCTCGATCGATCGGCCGTTCAACCCGGTGAGTCTCGCCCTCGGTTCCGAAGCCTCCTTCGTTGCGAGGACCGTGGACATGGATCGCAACCACACGATGGCGATGCTCAAGAGCATGTACGAGCATCAGGGCACGGGACTGCTCGAGATCTACCAGAACTGCAACGTGTTCAACGACAAGGCGTTCCTCGACCTGACCGACAAGAACTCTCGTGACAACAACCGTATCTGGCTCGAGGACGGCGAACCGATCATCTTCGGTCCGGACGGTGAGTACGGAGTCATCGTCGATGCCAACGGTGCAAGCATCGTCGAGGTCGCCGAGGTCGGTGCCGACAACATCCACGTCCACGACGCCGGCGCACCGAACCCCGCAGTCGCCTTCGCTCTGAGCCGTATCTCGCTCGGCCCCCACGGCCCGACCCCGCTCGGGATCTTCCGCAACGTCGAGGTCCCGAACTACGGTCACGAGATGGAACGCCAGATCGCAGAGGCCCAGGCTCAGAAGGGTCCCGGCAAGCTCTCGGATCTCGTTCGCTCCCGCGGAACGTGGGTCGTCAGCTGACGCGGGCAGCAGGTAGCAAGGGGCGTGACCGGGTGTCCGATGTCGAGAGATGGCCGTCCATATCGATCGTCATCCCCGTGCGCAACGAGGTCGAGACGATCGCAGCGACCCTGGATTCGTGTCTCGATCAAACCTATTTGGGATCGCTCGAGATCGTGGTCGCCGATGCCCAGAGTGACGACGGTACCCGCCAGATCGTTCAGAAGTACGCTGCCGAACATGCGGTTCGTCTCGTCCCCAACCCTGCTCAGATAACACCCGCCGGGCTCAACGCAGCGATCGCAGCCTCCACCGGGGAGGTCATCGTTCGCTGTGACGCCCACTCCGTCCTGCCACCCCGGTACGTTGAAACAGCCGTCGAGATTCTCGAGCGCACCGATGCAGGGAACGTCGGCGGTATACAACGTGCCGTCGGCGTCCATCCAATGCAGCGTGGGATCGCATGTGCAATGACGAATCCGCTCGGAGTCGGCGATGCACGCTTCCACCGCGGCGGCTCTCCCGGTGAGGTCGACACCGTATATCTCGGAGTCTTCCGTCGATCCGTTCTTGTGGACGTCGGTGGATTCGACGAGGCGCTCGAACGGAATCAGGATTATGAGCTCAACATACGAATCCGCAACGCCGGACACACCGTCTGGTTCGATCCGAACCTCGAGGTGGTCTACGTCCCTCGCAACTCGCTCTCCTCGCTCTGGCGGCAGTATCACGACTACGGGAAGTGGAAGCGCCGTGTCGTCGGGATGCATCCATCATCGATGCGGTCTCGCCAGGCAGCTCCTCCCATCCTGGTGCTCGGACTCGCCATCGCCGTGACCCTCCTGCCATCGCGGCTGAGACCGTTCGGTGCTGCGGTTCTCGCTTCGTACGGTGCACTGTTGGGTGCGGCCGGTCTCTACGAGGCAGGTCGTACCAAGGATGCTGCCGGGCTGCTCGCTGCGCCGGCGATCGCAACCATGCACATCGCCTGGGGAACCGGTTTCCTCAGCGGTTCGAAGTGAGCAGGGACCGATAGAAGGCAGCGAAACCTTCAGCGTCCCACGACGATGCCACCCGAACAGCAGCAGCCTCTTCGATGGCTCGCCGGTGGAGCAGTTCGTCGGCGAGAACGTCGCCAAGGACACCTGCAAGATCGTCCACACTCCCCGCTTTGAAAGTACGAGCGACGGTACTTCCCTCGACCGCCTGGAGACTCCCGGGAAGGTCTGATGCAACGGCGACGAGGCCAACGGATCGGTACTCATAGATCTTCGTTGGCAGAGACTGGCGGTAGTTGGGGAGAGCCATCAGCGGTGAGACACCAACCAGCGACGAGGACGCGAGTTCCCATGCCTCGCCGTACGGCAGATATCCCGGCATCGACAGGTCGACGTCGAGACGGTCCGCCATGGTCGTGAGTTCCTCGATGAGATCGGGACGACACCTGCCGATGAGGGTGAGCGGAATGTCATCGAGTCGTGCCACAGCTTCGAGCAAGAGCAGCGCTCCACGCTCACGCGTGACATCACCGACGTAGACGACACCAGACGCACCGGGTGTACGCATAGGGAGTGTCCCCGATATCGGCAGATTCTCGAAAACGGGATGGTGCCGACGGAACAGGCTCTGGTAGCCGGGCTCTGCCAGTGTGATCGTCGCTACCCGCTCGGCGAGGCGGAGCACGAGTGCTGCCATCGAGGACGTAGCTCGACGCAGGAGCGCTGGGGTCTCTGTCCTGGTCCGAAGTTGAGCCGGGAGGTTCTCGTGAAGATCGAACACGACCGACACCTTCCGACGGATCATCGCGATCGGAACGGCACCGATCAACAGTTCCGGGTCGTGGATCACCATCACATCGCTTCGTGTACGAACCATGATCCACAGCGCGTGAAGGCTCCTGGCGAGACGGGATCCAGAAAGGTGTCTGACGACCACATCCGACTCGTCTTGTGGCCCCGGCTCTGAACAGGCATAGGTCACAGCCCATCCGTCTTCGACCAGCGTTCCGATGCTCTTGTATCGAATCCGCGGGTCATCGGCTGGATGCACGGACGTGACGATGAGGGCTGTCGGGCTCACATCACCACGACGTTGGAGGTATCGATGCCGCGCTTGCGGTACGCACCTCGAGCGTCGAAGACGACACGAGACCGTGCTGCGATCGCTGCGATATCGATCTCGTCGTGGTCGGTCAGGATGACTGCGATGTCGTACTCGTCGGTGGCGTCGGAGGGTTCGAAGCCGTTGCTGGCAATGCGCTCGTCACCGACGACGGGGTCATGGACGGTGATCGTTGCGCCTCTTCCCTCGAGGATCCGGAGCACGTCGAGAGACGCCGACTCCCGATCGTCCGCGATGTTCGGCTTGTACGCGATGCCGACACCGAGTATCCGTGCCCCCTTGACGGCAATGCCGTACTCGTTGAGCGCGCCGCCGACGCGATTCGCCGTGTAGGTCGGCATCTGGAGGTTCACTTGCTCGGCGAGGTCGATGAACCGCGGGGCGAACCGCATCTCACGGGCACGCCACGCCAGGAACTGAGGGTCGAGCGGGATGCAGTGACCACCTACGCCGGGGCCAGGGTAGAAAGGCTGGAACCCGAACGGCTTGGTAGCTGCGGCATCGATGACCTCCCATATGTCGACATCGAGTTCGTGCGCCATCTGTGCCATCTCGTTAGCCATCGCGATGTTGATGGCCCGATAGGTGTTCTCGAGGAGTTTCGTCATCTCTGCAACGGCTGCCGTACTCACGGGGTGCACGTTGGAGACCACCTGCGCGTACGCCAGTGTTGCGAGCCGTGTTGAATCCGCTGTGACGCCCCCGACCACCTTGGGGATGTCGGCGGTCTTCATCGTGTCGCCCGGTGATACCCGCTCAGGAGAGAAGGCCACCCACACGTCTTCATCGAGCGTCAGCCCCGCCGCTTCGACGGCAGGAACGATGATGTCGTTCGTCGTACCGGGGTAGGTCGTGGATTCGAGCGAAACGAGTGTCCCCGGCGTCACGACGGCGGTGACCGTGGCTGCGGCGGCCTCGATATAGGACATGTCCGGCTCCCTGTGCGCTCCCAGCGGGCTCGGCACACACAGAACGAGCACGTCGGATTCACCGAGGAGTGCCCGATCGGCGGTCATCGTGAGTCGACCACTCGAAAGGGCCACCTGGAGTTGTACATCCGATACGTCTTCGATCGGAGAGATGCCGCTCGAGAGGGTCTCGACGTACGTCTGGTTCACGTCGAAGCCGATCGCTCGGATACCAGCATCGACGGCAGCAACCGCCAGAGGAAGGCCGACGTAGCCGAGGCCTATGATCCCCATCGTCCAGGAACCCGACGCTATGCGTTCTTCGAGGGTCGCCATACCACTCCTCAGTATCGGCGGTCGGGCCAATGCTACGGCAGCGGCAGTTTCTTCAACGCCCTGGCGAGGAACGATGTCATCTCTGCCCGGGTGAGGAGACGGTCGCCGCAGTACCGGTCGTTCGCTGGAGGGTTGCAGCCCAGCGTGATACCAGCCTGGGCCAACCGGTCGATGTCGTCCTCGAACACGGACGAGTCGTCGTCGTGGAACCAGTCGCCAGGTCCCGGATCGGTGAGGTTCCATGCACGGACGATGAACGCTGCCGTCTGGGCTCGTGAGACCGTTTGATCGGGACAGAACTCGTCGTTGTCCGGTGGGTTGCAGCCCTTCGTGACACCCGCCTGGGCGAGAGCGTTGATGTCGGCCTCATACGCCAGCCCATCATCGTCGTGGAAGTAGTCCTTCGTCGTAGCGGGGAGGTTCAGAGTCCTCACCATGAAAGCCGCCAGATCCTCTCTTCTCATACGGTCCTGCGGGCAGAACTTGTCAGGACCGTCATTGCACGCCAGCGCAACACCACGGTCGGCGAGGTACTCGATGCTCGCCTGGTGAATCGTCGTATCGATATCGGAGAACACCGGTGGTGGAGGAGGAGGCGGTGGTGGGGCCACCACATCCATGTCGCCACGGAACCCTGTGATGCCGGCTCCACGCAGGCTGTACCAGGACTGAATCCAGACACCATCGATCGGGGTACCGAGATACGAGTCGACCGTCACCGTCTGGCCGTCGCGTGTTCCGGTGACCACGATGCGGCTGGGAGTCCCCGAGTCGTACGTCTCGACGATCTGCACGTCGGACACCGCGTCGAGACCGAGCTTACTTCTGAGCACCGCCGTCGACTTCGTGTAGGTCCACGACGAGTAGGTGTTCCCCGGCGCCGTGAGGGTTATCGGATCCGGCCGGCTGCGGAGATACGGGATAGCGGCGCCTCCCCATATGTCCTCGTTGTTCTCCGTTGCTCCCCCGTTCGACGATCCGTAGAACGCACCGATCGGACTGCCCTGATACTGGACGATCTCATCCCTGGTCGCGTCGACGGCGGCCCGCCAGTTCTCCCCGTAGCCGCCTGCTGTGACGTTGTAGACACGACCACGGAACACCTGATCGTTCACCTTCCCCGAGGCGCCTTCATCCGATGAGTCGTACAGGGTGCACCAGCACCAGGATCGACTCTCGACGGCGGGCGCCATCGAGTTCTTGTTGGTTGCAGCAACCCGCTTGTCCGACGTGTAGCGGGCGAACGACCGTGCAGCCACCGCTTGTGCCTTCAATGCCTCGACATCCCACGATGCCGGCATCTCTGCGATTCCCGAGATATATCCGTCGAGGTCCACTTCGAGTGAGACATCGAGACCTCTGTTGTTGTCCGGCCGAACACGGAGCTCGCCCTGGTCGTAGGTACACACGGTCCCCGCCCATCGTGAACACGCCGTCGCGTCGGAAGCGATGGCTGGATCCTTCGCCCACTCCCAGTGCTTGACGAGCTGAACCGCAGCGGTCGGCGACAGCTCCCAACCATCCCACGCGATGTCGAAGTTACAGCCACCCTCAGCGGAGGATCCACCGGATCCGATCGTGTACGTGCATCCATCTGCTGTGTAGTCGATGACGATCTGGGAGTTGATCGGCACCGAGACGGACTCGATCTCGCCGGTGAGCGCAGCCGAGCCGTCGGTGGCCGTAGCCCGCTTCAGTGTCACAGGTACGCCACCACCCGATATTGCTACCGGCCTGAGGACGACTCGGACCGCTTCTTGTTCGAGTCCGATCCAGAAGTTGTCTGTCACCGGGTCGGTGACGACCGATGTCAGGTCACTCCCAGGTGCGTCGTAGTAGAAGTCGAGGATCTCGACGTAGGACTGGCCGTCGATCGCTCGGGCGTAGGCTCCGTACTGGCTCATCCCGATCCCGTGACCCCATCCGGAGCCGTCGATGATCAGCTCGCCCTCGTGCGCGTCAGCGGTACCGCTAGTCGCAAAACCAACGAGAGAGAGCAGGAACGCAGCAAGGACCGTCAAAATGATCCGGGAACTGCGAATGGAGAGTTTGAGAGTCACGTTTCCACCTACCGAACGGGCTGGCCACCCGAAATCAACGACCGGATGCTACAAACAACATCGGTTAAGGAGCCATCCACTTGAGGGCTCTGACCATGAAACTGGCCATCTCTGCACGTGAAACGTTGCGATCCGGGCAGAAACTGTCGTTCGTTGGAGGGTTGCAGCCCTTCGTCACGCCAACGGCTGCGATGGCGTTGATGTCACTCTGATACGGCGATGAACCATCGTCGACGAAGGCATCCGTGTTGGTCGGTTCGAAGCCGAACGCCGCGACGAGGAACTGCGCCATCACCTCACGTGTCACCACCTCGTCGGGACAGAACCGGTCGCCGGCGGCGTTGCACGCGACGAAGACACCACCACCCACAAGGCTCTCTATATCGTCCTCGAAGATGGAGTCGTCGTCGTCGACGTAGGTGTTGACGCCGCTCGGTAGGAACCCGATTGCACGGTTCAAGAAGGCGGCCAGCTCCCCCCTCGTGATGGTCCGCTCCGGGCAGAACCGGTCGTTTCCCGGGGGGTTGCAACCCTTGGTGACGCCGAGGCGAGAGATCTCGTCGATGTCCTCCCGATGTACCGATGACTCGTCGTCTCTGAAGGAGCCGACGTACGGGTACGCCAGAGATGGGTCACTACAGGAGAACCCGGGGTACTCGAACCAGCTCGTGACGTCGAAACCTGCGAGGCGGGTGTTGCCTGCGTACACCCTGATCTTGTCTCCGCTGAGGGTCACGAGGTCGTGGCGGCCGTCTCCGTCGAAATCGGTGCCAGCGACGTCGTCGATCGTGCCAGTGATGGCGGGAAGCGATTCGCGTTGGGTGAACTCCGATGCCCCGTCGAGGATGAACGACTCGGTGCTGTTCACCCCGACGAGGTCCGGCACCTGGTCGAGATCGCGGTCGAGTGCGGAGAACTTGGTCGATGGGTCGGCTGAGAAGGACCCGGTGGCGAGGATGGTCGCGAAGCGATCCGCACCGCTGCGGACCTCGACGGTCCACGTAGAGCCGTCGTTGCGCAGGATGTACAGATCGCTCCAGCCATCAACATCGTGGTCTGCGGTGAGATACGCATCGCCACCTGCCGCTGCGATCGTCGCGGTATCGGTCTGAGAGAAGTCGCCGAACCGGAGGAATGCCGTCACGGTCAGACCGTCGGAGTCGTCGATCACCCAGAGGTCCTGGGCGCCGTCACGATCCCAGTCGCCGGGTATCGCGATGTCACCTGTGGCACGTTCCGAGCTCCAGTAGCGAGACACGGCACAGCTCTTGTAGCCGGCGTACCCCCTCACGACGTCGATCACCGTGCCCGTATCGGTATCGCTCAGGCTGACGATGTCGATCGCAGCGTCTCCGTCCCCGTCCATGAGCACCCTGAAGCGCGCATCGTCGAGAGCGTCGGGGACCGTCCTCGTGGTCATCGTGCGGGTGAACCCTTCGGGTGAGGTGAGGGGGGCAAACGCCGGCGGAAGTTCGGCGATGCTCTCGGTGAACGCCGGACCGCGCCAGTTGTAGTGCATGGCGTCTTTGACGCTGATCCAGTTCCCACCCCAGCAGAACCCCGAGTCGGACCAGGCTGTGACGAACCAGCTCGGCATATTGGTCCTGAGGGAGCCTGTCCTGTACGGGTTGTACCGCGAGTTGATGTCGATGGCGTTGCCGTAGCTGTGCTGGGACACCCGGTAGGAGCCGCCAACGGTTCTGGCGGTATACCCGAACGTGTATCTGTCGATGATGCTGTACGTGCGTCCCTGCACGGCCTCGGCAGCGAGTCTCGCCTCCACCTCGGCAAGTGCTGGCTGCATCCTGCGATGCAAGAGCAGTGACTCACCGTTCGATCCCGGGACGTCCCACCATCGGAGTTCATCCCACACCTGGCCGATGGTGCGTCCGAAGTAAGACGCCTCAGGCCCACGCAGGACCGTGGATCGAGACAGGGAGCCCTGCTTCTCGACGAGCGATCCTCTCACCCAGGGCGATCCACAGCCGTCGGATTCGTTGAAGGACGGCCAGCTCTCACCTTCACCGCCGACGGCACGCGCTTGTGGGGAGGACACGACGAGGAATGCGACCGCCAGGATGGCCACCACGGTACCGACGCGAGCGCAACGGAAGAACCCAGTCATTGCGCGTGATGGTACGGACATACTCCTATGAATCGACGCATTTGTCTCTCGACCTAAGGAGAATCATCGCCGTGTGGGACTCTCCCAAGAAGATGGTGTGGGACCTCGCACGGAGCGCTGCCCACGGCATCGGGGCAGGATTCTGTCCAATGGCAGCACCGAAACAGATGGTACCTGGGCACGCGCGGCACATCGCGTCATCCCTGGCACTTGGGAGCCTTCCACGCGACATCAGATTCCAGGATGATGAGGTTCCGTGAGCGCCCTTCACACAGTGAAGGGCGGAAGGCCCATCAACGCCTATGCAAGTGGATGGTCTCCCTGTCTTCGACGATATCCCATCAGGCCGAGGTCGATGCGAGACACGTCCCCTCGTTGTGTCACCTGAGCCGAGGGAAAGGTATCCAGGACATAGGCGATACACGGCTCAACAGCATCGCCAATCGCATAGACATACGATCGTGACGGGGAGACGACATCGCCCATGTCCCTCAAAACCACGGGCCCCACGACCACGGCGTCGACACTTCTCGGTCTGAACCGATCACCGATCTCAGTTCCGTCGCGTATCTCTCGCGTCGGTAAGGATCGCTGCAGATCGTTGTTGCCGAAATCAATAACTACCTGCACATCGGGGTCGGCTTCGATCATGGCAATGATCCCATCAGATTCCGACGACGCAACGACTTCGCTGGAGGAAGATGAGGAGTCAACGATCTTGAACAGTTCATCCACGCGGTGATCGTATGTGTGGTGTTCCATGGCAAAGGCATATGTCGCGGCGGCAGCTGCCGACGAGCTGGGATCCGACAAGATGCGGTGCGTGTCAGCTACAGGATCAGAACCCATTTCGACATAGTGAATGCCGGGCTTGAACAGACAGTTGAGCCCCGGGACGGGTTCCGCCAGCAGGCGAGCACCGTTGCCGACCGCCTCGAACACCCGCATCGTGATCGGTTGATGGCTCTGCCCACCTTCGTTGGGGACCACACGCGTGTTGCGGTAGAGATCTGCCAGGTCCTCAGGATGCAGCCCATACACGAAGTGGCTCCTGTCGGGGAAGGCATCTCTGAGTGCCGAGACCATCTGTTGGCGCCGTGTGTATGTGCCACCGACATCTTCAAGGCCCGCCGCAACCATCGCTACGTCGAACTCCCGCTCGTCGAAGCTCCTTCCCGGCCCGCTGATCTCCGGTGCCACAGCGAAGGGGAAGCGATGAACCGGAACAGGGAAGCGATGAGCGAGATGCCATGAATGCGCGAGGAGAACTCCATCAGCGCCGTAGCGTGCAGCAAGGCGCACATTGGCTTGGAGATGATGCTCCCCATGGTGTACCCAGAAGAGCGTCGGTACGTCAGGCTTGCTACCAACCACCTCGAATGGGGGGTAGAGGGACTCCACGATGACAACTGCATCGGTCGTTGCCGACACAGAGGCATAGTCGACGATGTCTTCGCAGTGGTCCACGACAACGCCGGCCCGTTCAAGAGATGTCTGGAGATACCGACCTGGTGACGTCACAGCTCCTCGATACACAAGAGTGATGCGTCTCCCCGCGTGTCGACATCCTTCGGGCATACTCCCCCTGCCGGTGGGAACGGCCAGGTGCAACGGATACCCAGGGCCCGCCGGAGACATGCTCCATCGCTGCTCATCCGGTGCAAGCTGTGCAATGTCTCTCGGGGTGGGCGATCCCCAACCTGGAGGACGGAACACGGCTCCAGTTCCACCGGCTGCAGCTACCGCGGCATCGAGATCGCGACGAGCGAGGGGGTAGAAGATCGATGCCCCCGTCCGCCTCGCAGCCTGAACGACCCGGCGACGGAACAAATGGGACTGTATCGACGATGACAACGCACGACGGAGAAGGGTCCCAAACCTGCCTCCACGAACAGGAAACCGTGCAGGAACGATGCGCACGTCCAGATTCCTGGGCAACGATCGTCGGTTCGGCCCCGATACGCAGCAGACATCGTTCCCTGCACTGCGCAACACCTCGATCAACGGAAGGAACCCCGGATTACGTGAGGCATCGCCGGTGGAGATCACGCAGATGCGCGGAGAGTCTGGACGGTCAGATTCCATCAATCGGCCACCCAGCGGCGTACAGCCGGCCCGGTTCATCGCCATCGAACATGGGAGTGGATCCGACGAGAAGGGTCTCGTCGTCCGACGTCCACGTGTGTCCACCGTGACCGCGAAACATGCGGAACTCCCATTTGTTCGCTGCGTAGACATCGACTCCGGCAACACGGGCACCTCGCACGAAGTGAACGTCGACTTGGCGAGGGCGATGCGGGAACCTGGTCACTTCCCACACGGCCCTCCGGAAGACCAACGAGGCACCGGTCGGTGTTCCATCGATGAGTTTCTCTTCAGTCCCAGAACGTCGCAGCACGGTGACGTCGCGTTGAGCGAAGTAGAAGAACTGTGCTGCCTTTCCGACAATTCCCGCACCCGAGTAGATAAGCGTGTGAACGGCATCTTCGATGTATGCGGGGCCATACGCATCGTCATCATCGATCTTGGCAATGATGTCGGCGTCAGTCCTATCGATGCATCGGTTGAGTGCTTCCCCGAGAGTCACCGACTTGGGAATCTCGATGATCTGCGTTCGGTCGGTGATACCCAACTGCTCCGCATGCTTCGCAACGGCCTCTCTGTCTCCTCCTCCGTGGAGCCCGACGATGATCTGGAGCCGCCGATAGGTTTGCCGAGACATGCCTTCTAGCGCGCTCAGCACGAATTCAGGTCGTTTGGAAACCAGAACGCCGGCTGCCGAAGGCCAGGGGTCATAGGTTCCGATTCCGGCGGCATCGGTGAGTTGGCGCGCTCTCACCCATGGTGAATGAAAGCGATAGGCCCACCTTCGAGCAACAACCGAGGCAGCGGACCTGGCAAGCTCGTCGAGATCGCCTCCTTCCCGAGGAACAACGACACCTCCAGCCGCAGCGTGCTCGATGAGAACGCCGTCGGGAAACCGGACGCGATCGGGTCCCGCCACAACATCGGGCTGCTCGGTTTGTCGTCGCGATGCGGGACTGTGCACCAACGGATCGAATGACGGCGGCAGCGATACACATGACCACGCATCGTCGGTCCAGTCGACGGTCTGGGTCTGGGTCGAGGGATTCCACAGTACGACTGGAGGACCCGATTCCTGCGAGATGAGTGCTCGGAGACCAGCCGTTTCATCGATCCCTTGCAGTGCGGCCGACTCGATGACGACGAGGTCGGCGTCATCGAGCGATCCCTGGTCCACGATGTCACGCCGATCCATAACGTCAAGGGCTGCGCTGACTCCAGGCGTCGAGACGAGCGCAGCAACACGAACGGTTCGGAGGCCCGGGAGCGATGTCGGAGAGGAAAGCCGATGCAGACTCGTCTGCTCGACCGACGCTGGGATGCTCGCCGATCGTCGGGGTTTCGGCCTGAGCCATCCCATGATCGGACCGGGACGTTCCTCGACCAATCGCTGAATACGAACTGCTCTGTCTTCCGCCCGCTTCCTCCATGTCTCAATATGAGAGGTCAACTCAGCTGAACGCTGCTCAGCTGCGTGCCGCATGGACCGCTCATCGAGCAGTTCTTGTTCGAGTTCTTGAATCCGTTGTTCGAGATTCGCCACGATTCCTAGGCTACCCACCCTCGTACGGCGTCGGAGCGGCTCCTGGGTCAGCGTTGAACGAACAGCAGCACGAAGGGCCAGGCATTGGCGACCTCTCACCGCACCCACCCGGTCAGCCGTCAAACGCCTCTCGAAGGACATCCGCGACCCCACGCTGGCGAACCCTGAGCGGCTCGACGCTGGCACGGATCGATCTCACGATATCTCCGCGCTCTGCCAGCACTCGGTCGATAACCTCGTCGAGTCGCCCCATATCGTCGGTGCGCACGACGGCGTCCTCTTGGTCGATTGATCGTGCGAAGTCAAGTACCTTCGGCCGATACTCGACGGCGACGAATGGCGTCTCCATCGTTGCTGCAAGCACAACAGCGTGAAGTCGTTCGCCGATCACCAGGTCAGCCGACGCGAGCAGTCGAAGCGTCGCATCGAGGTCCACATAGCCCGGGACATACCCCAGGTATGGGTGGCCCGACCGTCTTATCAAGTCTATCGCGCAGCGGTCATCGCCGGGGAACGCGGTCATGATGACGACGTCGCGCCCTTCAGCTTGAAGCCGATCGATCGTGTCGGAGAAATGGTCGAGAACCTCGCGATCGTCGCCACCCCAGCATTCGCCTCCCGTGTCGAGTGGGCAGACGACCACACGGCCATCGACGCGTTCGACGTCCTTGGGACGTTGCAGCGACAGGGCAGGATCGCCGATGACCTCGATCGTACCTTCGTATCCGAATCGACGAAGGTGTCGTTCCGAATCCGGCCCACGTACGGTCACCTTCAGTGAGGATTCGAAGATCGGCCACCAACGTTCGACGGGCTCGGACTCCCCCCAGTAGTCGGGACTTCGAACACCGGTCCCGAAGATCACACGATCGACGCGGGGACTATCGAGACGCTCGATGCGTCGCAGGTAGTCACCGTTCGAGTTGATCAGTGTCCCACCACCCAGCATCAATCCGGAAGGGCTGTCGGCAGATGGATCGATCTCAGCCCACGGCATCGACTCACGGGTCGCCGCCAGCATCGCCTCGTCACCGAGATTCTGCTTGCCCGTCCAACCCACGTAACGGATCACGGGGCGCCTCACCTGAGCTTGCGGGGATGCTGTCACGTCGGAGTGCCGACCAGATCGGCGAGCCTGAACAACGCGCTTCAGAGTGCGAACAGTTTCTTCGGCGCCAGCACGCACTATCTCAGCAGACCCGAGTGGCAATACTGAACGTTCAGGGAGCTCGAACTCCCCGGCATGTCCGGTAACCGTATCGTTGATCAGCAGGTCGAGCCGGCATCGGCGGAGCAGCCTCTCCCAATCGGGTGTTCCGCCAGCGTGCACCTCCTTCATCACTTCCCGTCGACGTATCGCAGCGAACAGTGGCCTACCCGCCCCGTTCGCAAGATCGAAAGCAAGGAGGTCACCGAAGCGCCGATATGTTCCCGCTCCTTTGATCGCGTATGCGCCGCGGACGATTCCGATTCGGGGATCCACGTCGAATCGGCGAACGACACGTTCGAGGAGTCGACGGTTCGGTGTCATCCGGCCATCGAGCATCACAACCAGTTCTCCTCTCGCAAGCCTGATCGCTTCGCCCACGTCATCGCCCTGAACCCATTGAACTCGAGGGTTGTCGCTCACAACGGATACACGCTCGAGTGCGGAACTCGAACCGGTGAAGATGACCTCAGCATCAGGATATGTCGACCGTGACAGTTCGTTCCATGCTGCATCTGCCGCATCGGGGGAAGCCACGGAAACGATCCACGTCACACGGGGAACCGAATGGAACGGTGACGGCACCTTGCGGTAGAAGCGATGAGGAATCCGATCTGCCATCAACATTCGATTCGCATTGATCGACGCGGTTCGCCAACTGCGATCCTCACCGGGTTCCAATTGATGGAAGACAACGGCATCATTGGCTGCGACAACAAAGGCCCCGTCGTTCCAAAGGCGCCACCCGAGCTCTGTGTCCTCGCCGCCCCACGTGTGGAATCCGTCGGGAAACCCACCCAGATCATGGAATCGACGAGCATCGACCGACAAGTTCGACGACACGACGGCTCGATAGGAACCGTCGCCGATTCGAAGCTTCCTGTTCCTCCGGTAGAAGAGACCTCTCCAGTCATCGGGAGTACCGTCATCTGAGATTCGGATCGCTGCCGACCGTATCGACGAGAAGTCTCTCTGCACCATCTCGGGAGAAACAGAGTCACCGTCGAGATGGAACCGACTCCCGACGACAACAAGACCGGACGCGCGGCGATGCCATGAGAGGTGACGTTCAACGAGGTCGGGTGCCGGGATGCAGTCGCTGTCGATGAAGATGAGGACATCGGAATGCGTCGCCTCTGCTCCGAGATTGCGTGCCTGACCGGCACCAAAACCGTCACGGCCTCGACGAACATAGCGGAGGGGAAGGAGATCGCTGTATCGCTCGACAACGGCGGAGACATCCTCTTCGGATCCGTCATCGGCGATCACGATCTCCTCAGGCAGCGTTGTCTGTGCCACGAACCCGGCAAGCGTCACGGCCAGTCGATTGACCCTGTTGTAAACGGGGATGATGACGGAGGCCGTCGGCGACCACGTGGCGGTCCGCTTCATCACGTCCTCGTAGTCGTTCTCTCGTGCCAACAAAGGTGGCGGTCGATCGGTCATGGGTTGATTGCACTTCTCATCGGGAACACATGATTTCGAACGACAGTATCTGCTGCGAACTGCAAGCCCGACATCGTCTGAGGATGCTACACATCGAGCGAGCCCCGGGTGTTCGTTGAGACGGGCGGACAACATCTGATCGTACTGATCCGGATCTTCCATCACAGGGCGTTCTGGGTGATGACGACGTAGGCGCATCCGTTGCCCCCGGTAACTGCCCCGTGTGATCGACGCAGATCCTCGTTCAACATGGTGTACAAGATTCACGACACCGCCATACTTCCGGTGTGAAGATCTGCATGTTCGTCAAGAACTCGTTCGAGTACGACGCCCGCGTCACGAAGGAGGCGAAGTCCCTCATCGGCGCGGGCCATGAGGTGACCGTCGTCGCTCTCTACGTGCCCGATGTCACCGCGGCCGAAGAGACCACGGCGGATGGGATCCATGTCGTTCGTGTGCCACGGTCGAGTTTCGGTGTCCCGACGCTCAACCGCCTTGCCCGAAAGTACGCCGGGTCGATCGAGGCACGACATGTGCGTCTTACCGGTGAGGCGTACAACGAGGCAACCGTGCGTGAGCTCAGCCAGATGAGCGCGCCGTCGACGGCGACACCGGGAGCCGAGATCACCGACACACCGAGGGTCGTCGCTCCCCCTGAAGTGCCGCCGGGTCGAATCGAGAGGGCCTGGGGATCCGTGACCACCCCCGTGCTACGTTCCTTCGCACGGTTCGCCAGGTGGTCGTTCCGTTTGACGAAGGGACTCCTCGGTCAACAAAGCCAATGGATCAAGCATCGCGCGATCGACAAGCGCATGGTCGCCATCGGTGTCGCGTCGGGTGCCGACGTCTTCCACTGCCACGACCTGAACACGCTGCGCGTCGGTGTCGAGTGCAAGGCCAGGACGGGTGCCCGGCTCGTGTACGACTCCCACGAGCTCCAGACGGAGCGCAGCCGCATGACACCGAAGGGGAAACGCGCGGCGACCAAGGCCGAAGGAGGGATGCTCCCCAACGTCGACGCGATGATCGTTGCAAGCCCATCGTGGATCCCGTGGAACACGAAACTGTACGGCAAGCTTCCAGAGCCGACGGTCACGGTCATCAACGTTCCCGAACCGACCGAGATCGATCCGACGCTCGACCTCAGAGAGGAACTCGGGATCGACCGGGACCAGACGATCGTGATATATCAGGGATCGATCCAGGAGAACCGTGGCATCGAGCCGGGTATCGACGCGGTTGCGATGCTCGAAGATGTCACGCTCACTGTTGTGGGATACGGCTATCACCGGCCTGTCCTCGAGGACATCGTGCGTGCTCGCGGCCTCGAGTCGAAAGTTCTCTTCTTCGGCCCCGTTCCGAACGATGAGCTGATCTCGTACTCGGCGTCGGCAGACATCGGTCTCGCCAATATCGTCGGGACGTCCGTCAGCTATGAGACGTCTCTGCCGAACAAGCTGTTCGAGTACGCGATGGCAGGGATCCCCGTCATCGGTTCCGACTCCCCTGAGATCGGGCGGATCATCGACGAAACCGGCATCGGGATCACCTGCGACCCGACCGACGCCGAGGCGATCGCCGCAGCAATCGAGACGATCAGCGAAGACCCCGAGCCGTACCGAGCTGCAACGAGGGAAGCGACCAAACGCTACAACTGGGCGGTCGAACACGAAAAGCTCCTCGACCTCTACTCGAGCATCCTCGACGACTGATCTCCTGTCGATGCCCGGCGCGACATCGCCGCTCTCGTGTGACCACAGGGGCTGCGCCTCGTGAGGGCATCCTCCATCTTTCCGTCAAGGAGAACGGCAGAGGAGCGCAGCAACGATGCAGGGGGATGGGGATTTGTATCCAGGTCTTTGCCGTACCGGGCTCGCAGGCTCGCACTCCCCCCTCGCTCGAAGACTCGCTTGTCCCCCCTGAAGGGGAGGACGGAAGCATCAGAAGTCCGAAGACGGTTTCGACCTCGTGGATCGAGGCTGAAGGGGGGACGGGGCAGGAGTACGAGAGAGATCGGGATCGACAGTTCTACCCAGCTCTGCGCCCCCAACCGATCGACGGAGGACAATCGCTTAGTCGAGTACTTGAGGATTGTCTGAAATCTGACGATACTCATTCGAACAGTCCGTAGTAGAAGGGGAAACGATGTCTGTAGCGGCTCGACGAAACCTGGTGGTCCTGGCGTTTCTCTCGCTCCTGCTCCCGCTGTTCACAGCGATACCGGCAAGTGCCGGAGAGCTCCCACCGGGTGGCACCTTCGTCGACGATGATCTCCTCAAGGAGGAGGGCTACATCGAGGCGATCGCGGCCTTGGGCATTACCAAGGGCTGCAACCCGCCTGCCAACGATGAGTTCTGTCCGGAGACGACACTCACGCGAGCGCAAATGGCCTCGGTCTTCGTGCGTGCCCTCAATATCCCACCGGGCACCGGCCACGTGTTCAGCGACATCGCAGGATCGGTCCACGCCGGCGACATCAATGCGCTCGCTGCTGCAGGCATCACGAAAGGCTGCAACCCGCCTGCCAACGATCGCTTCTGTCCAGGACGCAAGGTAACTCGCGGCGAGATAGCTGCCTTCATCGCGCGTGCGTTCAACCTCGAGCAAAGCAAGACCGACTATTTCGACGACGACGACACTTCTACATTCGAGGGAGACATCAACGCGCTGGCAGCTGCAGGCATCACGACTGGTTGCGAAGCGGCATCGTACTGTCCAAACGGCCGCCTGCCACGGAGACAGATGGCCGTGTTCATGGCCCGCGTGCTCGATCTCACGCCGATGGTCCCACCGGAGCGTCCGCCGCCGCCATACCCGGCAGTCGGTGATGGAAAGCGCATCATCTACTCGAACTCTCAGCAGCGGATCTGGATGATCGATGAGAACAACCGGCTTGTCGACACGTACCTCGTGTCGGGCCGTAAAGGGATTCCCCACAACGGGACCTACAGCGTGTTCTCCAAGTCGGTGAACGCATGGGCCCCCTACGGGGGGATCACGATGAAGAACATGGTGCGCTTCGTGCGTCCGGGAACGTGGGGCAACCAGTGGTCCTACGGGTTCCACGCGATCCCGAGGTACTCGGACGGACGACCGATGCAAACCGAGGCCCAGCTCGGTGTGTGGCGTTCGGGAGGCTGTGTTCGCCAGGCAGATGCCAAGGCGAAGGCGCTCTTCGACTGGGCTCCGATCGGCACGACGGTCCACGCGATCCCGTAGCACAGGTCGTTCAGCACCAACGGGGATACCCTCGGGGGACGCGGAGCGCAACGCGGCATCAGGGTGGCGCGGGCTGAACGGAACCGTCCGTCGGGCCCCCACAGGTAGGAATCGCCACGTTTCGCTTCGCAACGGCAGACCTGTTGCCGCTGAACATCATGAGAGACGAACTGGATCCGATGCACCACCACAAGCAGCCTTCCCGACGCGCGACGGTGCTCCTGATCACGATGCTGATCACCATCGCAACGATCGTGGTCCAAGCGCCAAGAGTCGTCCCGGCGGACGCCGCCGCGATCGTTGATGGGGACATCATCGAGTCCCAACCGTACGCGCCGTTGGAGCTCTTCGAAGCCCCGAGAGTCCAAACACTCAACG
>CAYLVM010000027.1:0-23330 GCA_964387145.1 uncultured Acidimicrobiaceae bacterium | reverse complement strand
GACAAGCGAGTCTTCGAGCGAGGGGGGACCGCGAGCCTGCGAGCCCGGTACGGCAGAGACCTGGGACAAGCGAGTCTTGGAGCGTGGCGGGGAGAACCCGAACCCGGGTTCTAGAGGCCACCGCTGCGAATGCCGCTGATGAGGAAACGTCCGAGGTCAGACGAGGCAGTCAGTTCATCGACGCGGCTAGCCACGGCCGCTGAGATCTCAGCCTGGGTACATCCGAGTTCCGTAGCGAGGTCGTCGATCGTGGCAGCGTCCTCTGTGAACTTCTGGACCGACGGAAGATCCCCGCCCGTGTCGATGAACTCCTGGACGGTCATCTCTCCGAACTCGCTGTCGACGTCATCGATGAGCCGTTGGAACAGCGCCATCGTCTCGTCGGCGACCTCGTCGCAGTTCGATGCGGAGATCGACGAACTACTGCACGCCGCGGCGACCAGGGAGAGAACGATCAGGAGTGGAAGGAGTCGACGGATCATGGTGAACGTGAGGCTAACCGGTGTTCCACGTAGTACGAGTGACGCACAGTGTCATGGAAACCCGACAGCATGTCATGCCAGGTCCGCCGCTGCCTCTTCGTCGAGCAGCCACAAGATGTGCTCTCTCGCTGTGATGCGGGCTGCGGGAACATCTGCTCCGGCTGCGATCGCTGCGATGATCGTGGCTTTGGAGGATCCCGTGACGAGGAACATGACGACGTCGCTTTCCGAGAGCAGATCGATCGTCGCCGTCAAGCGCCAGGTGTCGAGTTTCGGGACGAAGTTCGCAACGTATCGTGCGCCGCTGGCTTCGAGCGCTCCGGTGTCGGGGAAGAGCGACGCGGTGTGGCCGTCTGCACCCAGTCCCAGCAACGTGACCGCGCGGTTCTCCGATGTGCACACGGACGTCAATACATGCGTGAAGGCGTCTGCAGCATCGCTTGGAGATGGCAGGGTCGTATCGGGTCGAAGGAACTGCACGCCCGTTGGTGCGACGAGTGTTTCGCTCACCATCGCCTGATTCGAGTCCGGATGCGTGGGTGGGACCCATCGCTCGTCGGTCATCCAAGCCGACGTTGTGGCCCAGTTCAGGTCCCGAGCTGCAAGAGCCCGATACGTGGCTCGGGGCGTAGACCCTCCTGCAAGCCCCAACACGACGTGATCGTGCGCCGTGATCTCTGCCGCGACCAGCTCGGCAGCATGGTCGGCGACGTCGTCGAGGTCGGGGAAAACGATGAACTCCATGGAAGGCAGCGTACAACTCGCGCTCGGTGATTCCTGCACTAGCGTGGAACGATCGGGAGGTGGACCAGGGATGCGCCAAGTACAGATCGAGACACCCCACGGTGACGTGGAGGGCATCATCGACGGTGAGCTCGGCGGTAGTCGGGTTCCGATCCTTTTCGCCCACGGCGCAGGACTGGGCCAGCACCACGACTGGATGGTCGCGGTGCGCTCCCGCATGGTCGATCGAGGTCATCTCGTGATGACGTTCGACTATCTCTACATGCACGAGGGGAGGAGGGCCCCCGATAGGCTTCCCAAGCTCCTCGACGTGCACGAGGCTGCAGCCCGGTTCTTCGAAGGTGTTGCTGGGCAGATGATCCTCGTCGGCAAGTCGATGGGCGGGCGTGTCGGCTCCCACCTCGCGGCCAACCGCCGTCGTCCGGCACTCGGTCTCGTGTATCTGGGCTATCCACTCGTCGCAATGGGCAAGACCGAGCCGCGCAACATCGATCATCTGCTCGAGATCGATGACCCACAGCTGTTCATCTCAGGCACAAGGGATCGGATGGGCCCAATCGAGTCGATCACGTCGGTCGCCGGGTCGGTGCCGAGAGGAACAGCCGTCTTCATCGATGACGGCGATCACTCACTGGTTCCACGCAAGAAGTCCGGGCGAACACTCGATGAGAACCTCGATGCTGCGCTCGACGCGATCGGTACGTGGACTGCCGAGAGCCTGTGAGCCGTCAGAGCGGTGGAGTGACGTAGCGGCCGGACACCACCCTGCCAGATACGGTTCGTAGCTCCCACACCGATCCCTTCTCCGAGCTCTGTGGACCGTCCATCGGCACGCCCTCGGCGAAGAGGTGGCCGACGAAGTCGCCGATGACGTCGCCGTGGGAGCACAGGACCGCAGACTCTTCCTGGAGACCGTGGATCAGGGTGACGATACGGTGCGGATGCGCACCCTCGACGAGCGCCGTCTCCATCTCGAGCGGGATACCGAGCCGTTTGGCCAACGGCTTGACCGTCTCGACACAGCGGGTGTAGTTCGATGAGCCGATCCGTGTGATCGGATGTGCCATCAGGAGGTCTCGCAGCGCCCTGGTCTGACGCCGTCCCCGCTTGTCGAGGGGACGGGTCCAGTCGTTCGAGTCGGTGTCGGATCGGTTGCCCGCCGAGGTATGGCGTACGAGGTAGATCATGCCTGCCGATCGGTCATGGAACATGTCGTTCGCCCGGTCGATGACCTCCCGGTCATTGCGGTACGAGAGCTTCTTGATCGCCTTGCGGTACGAGACCCACTTGATGCGGTCGACCTCGTTGTTCGGTGTGAAGGAGCCGTTCTTGACCGTGGCCAACCACCAGCGCACGACCTTCGGGTTGCCCGCCTGGGTGAGGTATCCGACGGACCCGATAGGACGCGGACCCTTGACCGTGAACCCGGTTTCCTCTTCGACCTCTCTTCGTGCTGCTTCGAGAAACGTCTCACCGCGGTCCAGCTTGCCCTTCGGGAGGGACCAATCGTCGTATCGGGGACGGTGAATGATCAGATACTTTGCCTTGCGGTCATCGGTCCATCGAGCAACGACACATCCGGCAGCCCAGATCGATTCCTCAGGAGGTGGTTCCTGGTTGGTCACGTTTCGTTCTCCATCGAAGTCATCACAGCGATGGTACCGATGCTCGTGCGGGGGGCGCGGCGACTACGCATCCGAGCGACGGCGCCTGCTAGCCGCGGTTGCGGTCGAGTTCCACGACCTTGCGCAAACGGCGAAGATGTCGCTCCTCGCCACTGAACCGCGCGGAGAGGAAGGCATCGACGATGTCTGTCGCCGTAGCGGCGCCGATCACCCTGGCCCCGAGAGCAAGCACGTTCATGTCGTCGTGTTCGACCGACTGGTGCGCTGTGTAGTGATCGTGGACGACGGCACACCTGATGCCGGTGATCTTGTTCGCCGCGATCGACGCGCCGGCGCCCGACCCGCACACGACGATGCCGCGCTCGCCTTCACCCGCTACGACCGCTCGGGCAACAGCAGCGGCGAAGTCCGGATAGTCGACCGGGTCGGTGCTGTTGGTGCCAACGTCGATGACGACGTGGTCGCAGGCTTCGAGGTGAGCGACGAGGTCCTGCTTGAGGGGGAATCCGGCGTGATCAGCTCCGATGACGACTCGCATGGTTCTCCTTGGATGGGACACCGTAGAGCGTAGAGCGTCTCGGGCGACTTCCCGTCTGTCGGTCGGTGCCCTTTGCCCCGCGCTGTAGCCTCCCGGCATGCGCAAGCTCATCGTCGGGTTCATCCTGTTCACAACTGCTTGTTCCCAGGGCGTTCCCGCGCCCCCGATCGGAACGTCGTCGACCGTCTGTACAGACGTGTTCTGCATCGATGTTCCAAGTGGCTGGCAGGTCCAAGAGGGTGGCACGTCGTTCGTCTCGTTGAGTCATGTCTCAGATCCCGACAACACGTTCCTCACGGCGGGTGTGATCGACATGGAGGCCATCGTGGTCGCGTCGGGTGGCACGTGGCCCGTCTCGACGCAGGAGGTGGTCATCGCCTTCTGGTCGCTCCTCGAGGATGCCGGTGTGGGGTCCTATACGAGGTCCCAGCGAATGGTCGGTGGGGCGGTACGGTCCTGGGGTGACCACGAGACCGGGGCGATGTGGCATCTGGTGTACCCCCTCACCGGGTCCGCAGCGATCGGTGTCGAGTTGCGTGCACCGAACGACTCGTGGGAACCGCACGCAGACGTTGTCTTCGACTCCGTCACCCCCACTTCCTGAACGCCGGCAACGCGGGGTCCTTGGGCTAGCAGCGGGGCGTCGTAACCTCATGGGCATGTCTGACTCGATCATCGTCAGGGGCGGGGTACCGCTCAGCGGATCCATCGGTGTGCTTGGTGCCAAGAACGCGGTACTCAAGCACATGGTGGCGTCTCTCCTCGCCCCCGGACGCCACACGATCGAGAACGTTCCGGGCATCCTCGACGTCGAGATCATGGGACGCGTCCTCGACCACATTGGCGCGTCGTGCACCGTGAGCGGCACGACGCTGACGATCGACGTACCACAGGACCCGAACCCGGAGGCCCCTCTCGAGCTGGTGCGCCAGATGCGTGCTTCAATTCTCGTTCTTGGAGCCTTGCTTGCCCGCACAGGTGAGGCGCGAGTGGCGCTCCCCGGTGGGGATGACTTCGGCTCGCGTCCGATCGACTTCCACGTCAAGGGCCTCGAGGCGATGGGTGCCACGTTCGATCTCAGACACGGTGTCCTTCACGGAGCGGCGCCAGACGGGCTTGTCGGGACCGATGTGTTCCTCGAGTTTCCCTCTGTCGGCGCCACCGAGAACCTGCTTCTTGCGGCGGTGCTCGCCGAGGGAATGACGACCATCGGGAACGCTGCGAGGGAACCCGAGTTGACCGACCTTGCCGAGTACCTGATGAAGATGGGTGCCAAGATCGATGGTGCCGGGACGTCGACGATCCAGGTCCACGGTGTTTCCCATCTCGAGCCTGCGGTGCACCGAACCGTTCCCGACCGTCTCGAAGCAGGAACGTACCTCGTTGCCGGCGCCATGTCGCGTGGTGAGGTCACCGTCACCGGGTGCAGGCCCGAGCACCTCAGGATGGAGTTGGCAAAACTCGAGGAGTCCGGGTGCGACGTCACCACGACGGAGGAGTCCGTGACGGTCCGTGGCCCGGACAGGCCGAAGGCCGTCGACATCGCCACGTTGCCATTCCCAGGATTCCACACCGACATGCATCCACAGATGGTCGCGTTCCTGTCGGTGGCGGAGGGAACCTCACTCGTGACCGAGAACATCTACGCGGGACGATTCCGGTACCTGGGCGAACTCAACCGGATGGGCGCCGAGATCCAGGCCGATGGACAGCACGTCATCATCAGAGGAGTCGATGCTCTCTCGGGTTGTGAGATCGACGGTTGTGACATCAGGGCGGCTGCTGCGCTCACGATCGCAGGTCTCCGAGCCGAGGGTGAGACGATCATCCGGGATGCGCACCACGTCGATCGGGGGTACGAGAACTTCGTAGGGAAACTCGCGTCGCTCGGTGCCGAGATCTCTCGGGAGTGAACTGCCGACCCGTGGCCGTCGTCGTGGCCGTCGTCACCATCGTGACGGCAGTCGGTGTTGGCGTAGCCGGACCGGCAGTGGCCGGGCCGGTTGTGGACAAGCAGGTCCAGACGATCGAACTCGTGGCGATCGACGACGCCCGGTTCATCTTCGATGGCCGGCCGTACACCGGACCGATCCGCTTGACCATCTACGACGACGGCATCGCGGTCACTGAGATCGTATCGATGACGACCTACCTCGAGGGGATCGCCGAGATGCCCTTCTCCTGGGCCAGTGAAGCCCTCAAGGCCCAGGCTGTCGCTGCACGGACCTATCTTGCCAGGCGACTCCTCCCTGGTCGGCGTGGTGACGCCGCGTCACACGAGTACGACATCTGTGCAACGAATCGGTGCCAGGTCTACCGGGGCGTCCAACTCATCGAAGGGCCCAGCGGCGATCGGTGGAGGGAGGCGGTCAGATCCACCGCTGGAGAAGTGCTGCTGTACGAGGGCCGGCCGATCGAGGCGGTGTTCACGTCCATGGTGGGAAGCAGGTCCCGCGCGAATCAGGACGTGTGGTCCAGTGATCCGTTGCCGTACCTCCAGGCGGTCGACTCGCCCGAGATCGGTGTTGCCCCGTATGCGCAGTGGCAGGTCGAGATCACGACGCGACAGTTCGTCGAGATCCTTCGCGCTGATGGATTCGACGTCGGTGGCGCCATGCTGTCGATGACGGTCGACGATCCTGCGGAGGGCCTTGGGCGGACGACCATCACCGTGGAAACGGAGCAGGGGACGATCTCGATTCTCGCTCCAGCATTGAAAGGTGTCTTCAACAGGCGTGGTGACGAGCTGTACCCCGGAGCCCTTCCGGTACGTCTCGGTGACGGCAGGAAGCTTCCCGAACCCCTTCTCTCGTACACGTATGACATCAGAGTCGTGTCTCAACCAGCGTCAGTGATCGGCCCGCTCCTTCCCCAAAGCGACCGTTCGGGCCGCGACAGCGTCGTCTTCGATGGAGAGGGTTGGGGGCACGGTGTTGGGATGAGCCAGTGGGGAGCACGGATCATGGCCGACAACGGGGATTCCTACGATCAGATCCTGTCCCACTACTACTCAGGTCTCACTCCGCAGCAGGCTCCCGATGCGGTCCCGGACGACGTCGTTGTCGGTCTGGCGACAGATCTTCCCGGCGTGTCCGTCGAGGTGGATGGACGGGCCGTCGTCCTCGTGAACGGTGTCCCGGCCGGACTCGTTGGAAGCGGGTCATGGATCGTACGCGACACGTCCGGTGGCCTCGATCTCCTTCCCATCGATGGTGCGGCGCCTTCGCCGATCACACGACGGGTGTGGCCGAGATAGCAGGAACAGTTCACACTACGGTGGTGTTGCTAAAGTGACGCCCAGCCCGGATATGCTCACATCGGAAAGGAAGCGCATGGACGGTGCCGTTGAAGGCAGCATCATCGAGATCGGCTCGGTCGTACTCGTCGTCAAGGACGGCGAGTCTGATATCGATCGTGATGAGCTCATGAGTGCGCTCGACTACATCCGGCCTGCGTTGCAAGCCGATGGCGGCGATGTCGTGCTCGAAGGCGTCGTCGGTGGCACGGTCAACCTGCAACTCGTCGGCGCCTGCGGTGGCTGCCCTATCTCTGAGACCACGGTCACAGCCGGAATCGAACGCATCCTCAAAGACCGGGTTCCCGGCGTGAAACGTGTTATTGCGAGTGAATAGCTCCGCTCACATCTAAGGTCGCTCTGTGGACACCACACAACTCCTCGAAGCAGCGCGAAGCGGCGACACCCGAGCGATCGGCAGGACGCTCACCACCATCGAGAATCGGACGGTCGACGGGCGTACGGCACTTGCAGATCTCTTCCGTTCGGGAGGTCGCGGCTGGACGACGGGCATCACCGGAACACCGGGGGCCGGTAAGTCGACGCTGACCTCATCACTCCTTCCTCACGTGCTCACCGACGCGGACAAGGTCGCGATCGTTGCCGTGGACCCGTCGAGTCCATTCAGTGGTGGGGCGATCCTCGGCGACCGTGTCCGCATGGCCGACCACGCTGGAGACGATCGCGTGTTCATCCGGTCCGTTGCCAACCGAGGCTCACTCGGAGGAATCTCCGACACGACCCCCGCCATCGTTGCCGCCCTCGACGGCCTCGGGTTCGGTGAGGTGATCATCGAGACCGTCGGCATCGGCCAATCAGAGGTCGAGATCGCCACGACGGCCGACACGACGATCGTTGTGCTCAGCCCCGGTTGGGGAGACGCGATCCAGGTATCCAAAGCCGGTTTTCTCGAGATCGCCGACGTGTTCGTCGTGAACAAGGCCGATCGAGACGGCGCCGACGCCGCGGTGAGGGATCTTGTGTCGATGCTCGAACTCGTCCCGAGCCCACAGTGGGTGCCACCGGTCATCGAGACGGTCGCCACCACCGGTGGTGGCGTCGGGGACCTGTGGCGTGCCGTTGGTGAACATCGTGCATTTCTCCGATCCAGCGGTCAGGATGTCCTCAGACGTCGCGCACGAGCGGCGTCGCAGCTCGCCGCTGCCGTGCGCCAGGAACTGGAAGTATCGCTGCGGTACGACGGTGCAACACCCGATATCATCGACGCCATCGCTGAGCGCACACTCGATCCGTGGACTGCAGCTGAACGGATCGTGAACGCGCGGTAGCCTGGTAGCAACCGAGCAAGGAAGTCACCGTGGAACTCGTCGAATACATCGTGGATGAAGCCGTCGCCCTGATCACCCTGAACCGGCCACCGGTGAACGCCCTCAACGCAGCGTTGATCGCCGACATCGGTGAAGCGATCGGGTTGGCGGAGGACCCGTCTGTGCGTGCTGTCGTGATCACCGGTGAGCCCCATTTCGCTGCCGGCGCCGACATCTCTGGTTTTCAGAAGGCGTTCGAAGAAGGGGAGAAGGACCGGCAAGCATCCGGTCTCACCGAGGTTGTCGCCAGGCTGGAGAACCTTGCCAAGCCGACGATCGCAGCAATCCACGGCTTCGCCCTCGGAGGCGGCCTCGAGCTCGCCATGGGAGCAGACTTCCGGTACCTGGGGGAGGGGGCGAAGGTGGGCCAACCCGAGATCCTGCTCGGGATCATCCCGGGTGCGGGGGGAACGCAGCGTCTTGCGAGGCTCGTCGGGCCGCAACGCTGCAAGGAACTGTGCATGTCGGGCCGCCACGTCCGGGCCGCAGAGGCGCTCGAGGTGGGCATTGCCGACAAGGTGGTTCCCGACGAGGAACTCCTCGAAGCAGCCCTCCAGGACGCCCGCGCCTTTGCCAAGGGGCCGACGCAGGCGTACGCAGCGGTGAAGCGGGCCGTCGGCAGGGGCTTCGATCGGCCCCTGGAGGAAGGTCTGGCAATCGAAGCGGAACAGTTCTCGAAGGTGTTCGTCTCGAACGATGCCCGTATCGGCGTTGCTGCGTTCCTGGCGAAGGAGAAGCCCGAGTTCACCGGTTCGTGAGCTGAAGCGAGAGAACCTTCGCCGGTAACCTCTCTGGGATGACTGTCCGCGTCCCCCCATGGATCCCGAGGCTGTTGCTTGCCGTCGGCGCCGTCGTGGTCTTCGTGTGGGTTCTGCTCGGCTGGCTCCATGCGAACTCGATCCGCGCCGAGTTCCTGATCCCACGCCCGTTACAGGATGGCTACTCGCTGGGCGTGATCTCGAACGAGGCCGGCCGTGTCGTTCTCCCCCGTACACCACAGAGTGACCGCGAGGGTATCTGGGGTCTCGAGACCGAGACGTCGTACGGGCAGGTATCGACGATCGTGCGGATCACACAAGATACGGTCGAACGGGGTATCCGCATGCTCGAGGGTTCCATCTCTCAGGGGGACGGTGCCCGCATGGACGTCGATGCGTACGCCGGTGACCCACTCGTGGCACACGGCCTCGGGTTCGACACCTTCGCCATCCCTGCCGACATCGGCCCCCACCCATACTGGTTCGTCGACGGCAGGCGACCGACCTGGGTGATCTTCGTTCACGGACGCGGGATCGACCGGCGCAGCGAAGCCCTTCGCATCATTCCGAGCCTCGTCGAGCAGGGGTTCCCTGTGGTCTCCATGACGTACCGCGGCGACCTCGACGCGACACCGAGCGAATCGGGGATGCGCCTGTGGGGTCTCGACGAGTGGAGAGACCTCGAGGCTGCCGTCACCGTTGCGAAACGAAAGGGAGCGCGAGATGTCGTGATCATCGGATCGGGGTACGGCGCCAGCATCGTTTCGATGTTCCTCCATGAGTCGAACGCGATCGATGCGGTACGGGGTGTTGTGTACGACTCCCCGGTGCTCGACCTCGAGGGTGTCGTCGAGCGCTGGTCCAACGATCGGGGTGTCCCGGCGCCGGTCGCATGGCTTGGCCGGGGCCTGACCCGTATCCGCTTCGGCATGGATTGGGCGCTGCTCGACCAGTTGGGACGCACGGAGGAGTTCGACGTTCCCATGCTTCTCCTGATCGGCGGCGAAGATCCGGTGACACCGGTAGCGGAGTCCCTCGCGTTCGCCGATGGCCTTGGAGACATCGTGAGAGTCGAACGTTTCGAGCAGGGCGGCCACGCGGATCTGTGGAACATAGACAGCGAGCGTTACGAGAGGGTTCTCTCCGAGTTCCTTCTCGAGGTCGTGGGGCCGGAGTGACTGACACAGACAGGATCGACATCTACCTCGACCACGCTGCAACGACGACGCCGCGTCCGACTGCCCTGGCGGCGATGCGCCGAGCTGCAGAGACGATGCATGGCAACGCGTCGGGGATCCACGGCGCTGCACGCCGAGCCAGGAACGCCCTCGAAGAGGCCAGGGAACAGGCAGCGCACCTCATCGGGGCGACCAGGCCCGATGAGATCGTCTTCACCTCCGGTGGAACCGAGTCAGACAACCAGGCGATCATCGGAACTGCCCTCGCGTCGCGTCGTCGTCGCGTCGTCGTGTCGGCGATCGAGCACAAGGCAGTTCTCGAGTCGGCTCGATCGCTCGAGCGGTTCGGGTTCACGGTCGCGACGATCCCGGTCGACCAGCGTGGTGTCGTGGCCCCCGAATCGGTGAGCGCACTGGTCGGCTCCGATACTGCCGTTCTCTCCGTCATGGCTGCAAACAACGAGGTCGGGACGATCCAACCGATAGCCGAGATCGCCGAGGCGGTCCGATCTCTCGACCCCGACGTCTCGTTCCACACCGACGCCGTGCAGTTCTTCGTTGGATGCGATCTCGACGTCGCGGCGCTCGGTGTCGGCCTTGCCTCGCTCGCAGCGCACAAGTTCGGAGGACCCACCGGTATCGGTTTGCTGTACGTGGCAACGGGCACCCGGCTCGAGCCGCTCCTCGTGGGTGGGGGACAGGAGGCGGGACGCCGGCCGGGAACATCCAACGTTTCGGGTGCAGTGGGCATGGTCGCAGCAATGCAGGAGGTCGCGGCCGAGCGAGACCGATTCGGCGAGCGCATGAGGACCGAGCGCGACTCGTTCGAGACGACGCTCAGGACGGCAAACCCCAGCATCTCGGTGACGACCCGAGGTGCGGACCGTCTTGTGCACTTCTCACACGTTCGGGTTCCCGGCGTGTCTGCAGAGACCCTCCTGATCCGGCTCGACCAGGTCGGTGTGTTCGCAGCCGCCGGATCGTCGTGCCAATCGGGGGCCGTCGAGCCGAGCCATGTCCTGTCGGCGATGGGAATCCAAGACGATGCCGCTCGAGAGTACGTGCGATTCACGTTCGGATGGGACACAGAACCAGGCACCGGCAATCGGGCCGCACAGGTCGTCCTGGCCACGGTCGCGGATCTGGGATGAGAGCGCTCGTCGCCATGTCGGGAGGTGTCGATAGTTCAGTGGCTGCAGCGTTGATGCTGGAACAGGGATACGAAGTCGTTGGAGTGACGCTCAAGCAGTGGGAGGGTCCCGACGGAGCGATGCCTGTATCGGGGTGCTGCACGCTCTCGGACGCCGAGGATGCCCGCAGGGTTGCTGCACAACTCGACATTCCGTACTACGTCCTGGACTACGTCGAGCAGTTCACCGAAGCTGTTGTCGAACCGTTCGCTGCGCGGTATCTCGAGGGTCTCACACCGAACCCCTGCATCGAGTGCAACCGAAAGGTCAGATTCACCGCGCTCCTCGAACGAACTGAGGCGCTGGGATGCGATGTCCTCGTCACCGGGCACCATGCGAGGATCGAGAGCATCGAAGGCGTGTGGAAGCTCCGCAGAGCCGTCGACGGGACGAAGGACCAGTCGTACGTCCTTCACATGCTCGATCAGGCGGCACTGGCCCGGGTCCGGCTTCCGGTGGGGGAGATGACCAAGGTCGATGTGCGGGCCCACGCTCGGGATCTCGGGCTGAGGACGGCTTCAAAGCCGGACTCCCAGGACATCTGCTTCGTGACATCCGGCGACTACAGGGACTTCCTCAGAGACCGTTTCCCGGACATCGAGACCCGGGGTGATGTCCTCGACATGGGTGGGAACGTCATCGGGCACCACGACGGCACGGCGTCGTTCACGATCGGGCAGCGCAAGGGCCTCGGTGTTGCCGTCGGCGAGCCACGTTACGTCATCGATATTGCACCCCGTGACCAGACGATCACGATCGGAACGTACGAGGATCTCCTCGCCCGGGACTGTCTCGTCGAGGATCTGGTGTTCACGCACGAATCGATCTCCGACGGAGCGCGCGTCGATGTCAAGGTGCGGTACCGATCAGAGCCCATGCCGGCCACAGCTCACCGAATCGGCAACCGATGGCGGTTCACGTTCCTCGACCGACAGCCGAAACCGGCACCCGGCCAAACACTCGTGATGTACGACGGCGAGTACGTCCTGGGCGGCGGCACGATAGTTCAAGACGTGGCACGTACTTCGTAGTACACAGAGGACGCGCGGATAGCGAGTGGCAGGAACCTGGTGTACAGCTGACAGTTCACAGTCCGAAACCCGGGCTGATTCTGGATGCTTGTACTTCGGCGATAAGCGGTGAACGGTGTCATCCACATCAACTACCGTTCAGCGGACATGACCGATCACGATATCGACCCGGCGAGACGTCACGAGGAACTCCTCGATGAGCTTGCCGAGCACAACTACCGCTACTACGTCCTTGGTACCCCCGTCATCGATGACAACGCGTACGACCTCCTGTTCCGCGAACTGGCAGCCATCGAGGAGGAGCGCCCCGAACTCGCAGGGTCCGAGTCGCTGACTGCCAGAGTCGGCGCACCGCCCGATGAAGCCTTCGCTCCGGTCCGGCATCGTGAGCGCATGTTCTCCCTCGACAACGCCATGGATCTCGCAGAGCTCGAGGCGTGGCGTCAGCGGCTGGAATCCATGTTGGGGAGACCTCCGCTCGGGTTCTCGTGCGAACTGAAGATCGATGGCCTTGCCGTGTCCCTCACCTATGAGGATGGCCGCCTCACCCAGGGTGCGACTCGCGGCGATGGCGTCGTCGGTGAGGACATCACGGCGAACGTGCGCACGATCAAGTCGATACCGCTTCGCTTGCGTGGTGAACCCCCGACGGTGCTCGAAGTCCGCGGAGAGATCTACCTGCCGGTCTCGGAGTTCGAGGCGCTCAACGCTCGCCAGGCAGAAGCCGGGGAGCGGCCGTTCATCAATCCCCGAAACACGGCGGCGGGCTCGATACGTCAGAAGGACCCGGCCGTCACCGCGTCCCGCAACCTCGCGGTGTGGATCTATCAGCTCGGCTACGTCGAGGGAGGGCCCGAGTTCCCGACCCACACCGAGCAGATGCGGTGGCTCACCGATCTGGGGTTGCGGGTCAACCCGGCGAACGCGACCGTCGGAACGTTCGACGAGGTCCTGGCGTACGTCGAGGACGCAACCCAGCACAGACACGATCGGGACTACGAGACCGACGGCATCGTCATCAAGCTCGACTCCCTCGACGATCAGCGGACGGTGGGGTTCACTGCACGCTCGCCGCGGTGGGCCATCGCGTTCAAGCTGCCTCCGGAGGAGAAGACGACACTGCTGGAATCGATTGAGATCAACGTGGGACGAACAGGTGCCGTGACACCGTACGCGGTCATGGAACCGGTCTTCGTTGGAGGGGTCACGGTTGCCAACGCGACCCTTCACAACGAAGGGGAGGTCCACCGTAAGGACGTCAGGCCGGGCGATACCGTCATCGTGCGCAGAGCCGGCGACGTCATCCCCGAGGTCGTCGGCCCGGTTCTCGAGAAGCGTCCCGATGGATTACCCGAGTGGCACATGCCGGAGAACTGCCCGTTCTGTGGCAACCCGATCGTGCTCCCCGAGGGTCAGGCCAAGGCGAAGTGCACAGGTGGATACGCGTGCCCGAGCAGGCTCCGGGAGTACCTCTTCCACTTCGCAAGTCGCGGTGCCATGGACATCGAGGGTCTCGGCTACAAGACGGTCGATGCCCTCGTCGAGCGGGGACTGATCGACGATCCTGCGGACATCTATCGCCTGAGCGTCGAGGACCTTCTCGAGTTGGAGGGGTGGGGCGAGATATCGTCGGGCAATCTGATCGCCGCCATCGAGGCATCGAAAAGTCGGCCACTGGGCAAGCTCATCTTCGGACTCGGCATCGACCATGTCGGGAGCACCGTTGCCGCCCAACTCGCGAGACACTTCGGATCCCTCGAGGCACTCATGTCCGCGGATGCTGACGACATCGCTGCGATCGATGGGATCGGCCCTGAGATCGCGAGTTCCGTGGTGTCGTGGTTCTCTGATGGCGATAACGCGGAACTCGTGGCACGGCTCGCTTCAAGCGGTGTGTCGACGGTCGATGCGGTTGATCATGAAGGCGATCTACCCCAGGTGCTCGACGGTGTCACCGTCGTGGTCACAGGGTCGTTCGATGGCTACACCCGTGAGTCGGCGAAGGCCGCAGTCGAGGGTCGTGGCGGCAAGGTCACCGGTTCCGTGTCATCGAAGACCGACGTTGTGGTAGCAGGCGACAACGCCGGCGCAAAGCTGTCCAGGGCGGAGGCCCTCGGTGTTCCGATCCTCGACGAAGCGGGGTTCATCGATCTTCTCGAACGTGGCCGCGATGTGTTGCGTGATGATTGAGTCCGATCCATTGATCGAGCCGGATCCCTTCCCACCCGTACCGGGGAGGGGTATGTTAGATTCCAACGAGATCGGCCATCGAGCGAACACGGATTCTTAGAGGTTCTCCCGACGGTCGGCCACCGGCTCTATGAAGGAAGCGTGCGCTATGGATCGAACCCAGGCTGACGACCCAGCATCGGGCAGGACCGGGTCATGAGCGGGGCAAAGGCGTGGCTCATCGGGTTCGGAATCTTCGTCTACTTCACGATCACAACTGCGTGGTTGCCATCTACGCTGCTCAAAGGTCCACTTGCTGGAAGCAGTCGTGTCGTTCAGGATCTCGCCACGCTCATCGTGTGGGGATTCTTCCTTGGTGCCGGCATCCTGGCGCTTCGCAATGCACAGAAGCGCGGATTGATCTGATGCAGGAACTCGACTTCTTCGACAGCAACATCCCGTGCCTTGCGGCGTGTCCGGTCAACACGAACGCGGGCCTCTACGTTGCTGCGATCGCAGAAGGTGACGATGAGGGGGCGTACCTCGCGGCGAGACTGCCGAACCCGTTCGCTTCGGTGTGTGCCAGGGTCTGCGCAGCGCCGTGTGAGGACGCATGCCGCCGTGGAACGCTCGACGCTCCGATCGCGATACGGGCGCTCAAACGCTTCGTCACGGAGAAGTACGGTGTCGAAGCAGGTTCAGCGTCGCTCGTAGCCCAAGTTGCCACGGCACCGTCGGTGAATCGGCCCGAGAACATCGGGATCGTCGGTGGCGGTCCCTGCGGCCTTGCAGCTGCTCATGATCTGGCCAAGCTCGGGTACCAGGTCACGATCTACGAGGCCACCGACATCCTCGGAGGGATGATGGTGATGGGTATCCCCGAGTACCGGCTGCCTCGCGACCTCGTTGCCGCCGAGATTCAAACGATCATCGACATGGGAGTCGAGGTGCACTTCGACACCCAACTCGGCGTGAACGCGAACCTCGCCGAGATCAGAGAACGGCACGACGCCGTGCTCGTTGCGATCGGTGCAACCCTCGGACGGGGTCTGGACCTCGAGGGCCATGAAGCAGACGGAGTTCTGCGGGCCATCGAGTACCTCATCAACGCGAACCGGGGATTCGCCGTCGATATCGGCGAGCGGGTCGTCGTGATTGGTGGGGGCGACGTTGCCATGGACGCCGCACGTACAGCACTGAGAACAGAGGCGTACGAGGCGAAGGCAGACACACAGGACACCAATCGCTCAGTCATGACCGCAGCCCTCGACGCGGCAAGAACCGCCGCACGAGGTGGCGCTCGGCAGGTGACCGTCGTCTCGCTCGAGTCGAGAGACGAGATGCCTGCAGACGAGTTCGAACTCGAGGAAGCGATCCGGGAGGATATCGAGTTCATCCACCGGAGAGGTCCCGCCAGGATCCTGACGAAGGACGGTTCGGTGGTGGGCCTCGAGACGGTCGGTGTGAAGTCTGTGTTCGACGAAGATGGCCGTTTCTCACCGGTGTTCGACCCAGACGACGTCGCAACGATCGAGGTCGACACGGTGATCCTGGCAATCGGCCAGGCCGTCGACGTCGACGCGCTCGGTCCCGACGGACCCGAGATCACGCCGAGGAAAACGATCGGCGTCGGAACCGATGACCTGGCGACGTCTGTGCCGATGGTGTGGGCAGGAGGCGACGCAGCGCACGGTCCCCGCAGCTTGATCGACGCCATTGCCGATGGTAGGAAGGCAGCCTCCCAGATCCACCAGGCCTTCGGCGGTGCCGTCGAGGAACGGGTGAAGGGCCACATGGTCAAGCTGGATCAGTTCCATCGGTTCGACGATCGATACGACACGATCGAGCGGGTGAGCGTTCCGACGATCCCCACCGATCGCCGGATCGGCCTCACCGAGGTGGAGACGGGGTTCACCCCCGAGCAGGCCCGTTGCGAGGCACAACGATGTCTTCGGTGTTTCGCCAACATCCTGCTCGAAGCGGACAAATGTGTGCTGTGCGCACTGTGCGTCGACGTGTGTCCCGTCAATGTCATTTCGATCGTTCCGTCACAGGAGATCGATCCGGAGAGGGTGGGAACGACGGCACTCGTTCTCGACGAACGTGGATGTATCAGATGTGCCCTGTGTGTCGAGCGCTGTCCAACCAACGCGCTGTCGATGGGCATATGGTCCGGGGTGGGCGTGCCGACCGGCGTTTCGATGCCCATCAATCTCAAGATGCCGGTGGGAATGGGAGGCAACACATGAGCCTGATCGATTCGATCCGCGAGTCCACGATCGGGCGCTCGTTCTGGAGGGCGCCGAAACGTGTGACCGATCGGGACCGCGCCGTAGGGCACTGGAGCAACTTCCTTCTCCACATCTACCCGGTGAAGGTGAGGAGGCGGGAGGCGAGCTTCCGCTGGTCGTGGTTCCTCGGTGTGACGTCGGTGGTGCTGTTCGGCTCGCTCGTCGCGTCTGGCATCTACCTGATGTTCTTCTACGTTCCTTCGCCGGTGACTGCCTACGGGGACATCACCTTCCTCCAAACGAACGTGGCGTTCGGGCAGTACATCCGCAACATCCACCGCTGGTCGGCCCACCTCATGGTGCTTGCAGTCGCAGCGCACATGGCGAGGATGTTCTACCGCGGTGCCTACAAGCCGCCCCGTGAGTTCAACTGGGTGGTCGGTGTACTCCTCCTCGTCCTCACGCTGCTGCTGTCGTTCACCGGATACCTTCTGCCGTGGGACCAACTGGCGTACTGGGCAGTGACCGTGGGAACGTCGATGGCCGACTTCGTCCCGTTCATCGGTGACACCATCCGTGCGATGTTGATCGGCGGCACCGAGGTCGGTGCACAGACACTGGTTCGGTTCTACGTGTTGCACGTCGCCGTCTTGCCCGCAGCACTGATCGGGTTGCTGCTGCTCCACCTGTGGCGGTGGCGAAAGGACTCGATGCTCGACTTCGGAACCGGCCAGGCGACCTTCGCTCCGGTCGTTGCTGAGACGGTGCCTGCAGGTGACCAGCGCATCCTCGGCTATGTAGAGGGCTCACCGCCCGTAGGAGACCGCAAGGTGCCTGCCGAAGAGGACTCCGTCATGGTGTGGCCGCATCTCTTGATCCGCCACGCCGTTGCCGCGTTGACGGTGATGGTGTACGTGCTTCTCCTCGCTCTGGCTTTCAACGCACCGCTCGATGCGATGGCGAATCCAACGGTGACACCCAACCCCGAGAAGGCGCCGTGGTACTTCGCTGCGCTCCAAGAACTGCTGTTCCGGTTCCACCCGTTGGTTGCCGGCGTCCTCGTGCCCACGGCGATACTGGTGGGACTCATCGGTCTGCCGTACTTCGATCGGAACCCTGAAACTCGTATCAAGAAGCGGAAAGTCGCTGTGGCCACCTTCACGATCTTCATGGTCGTGTGGATCATCCTGACGATCATCGGATTCGCCTTCCGGGGACCCAACTGGGGATGGGTGTGGCCGTGGCAGGAATGGTATGGAAAGCTATGAGTGAAGACGTACAACGCAGGAAGTTCCTCTCCCGAATGTGGAAGGGAGGGCTGGCGATCATGGCAGGTGCCGCTGCGTGGACGTCGTGGGACTTCCTCCAACCGGTTGCAGGCCAATCCGGCGGTCCGATCTCCACAGTTGCCCCGGATGCTGTCCCGACGGAGAGCGTTCTCGAGATTCCCGCGATGCGTGGTTATCTGACCGAGACCGAGGGAACCGTCGTCCCTCTGTACTGGAAGTGCCCGCACCTCGGATGCAAGGTGCCGTGGTGTGAGAGCTCGGGACAGTTCGAGTGCCCGTGCCACGGTTCTGTGTTCAACCGGATCGGTGAGTATCGCAGAGGCCCTGCGCCGAGGGGGATGGACAAGTACGAGTTCGAGGTCGTCGACGGCATCATCGTTCCCGACACGTCCAAGATCGTGCGCGGTGCACCAGCCGGAACCGCCGAGACGATCGACGAGCCGCCCCGCGGCCCCGAATGTATCGACCCGACACTGGAGTAGACGCCGAGCATGCCAACGAATGGAAACGGCCTCGAGAGCCGCACGAATCGATGGATGATCGCAGGCCTCGTACTGATGCTGATCGGCGTACTTGCGTTCCCGATCTACCGCGTCTACGAGCCGATCCAACGAGCAGACGCTGCCGAGCAGACACAGAACAACCTGGCACTTGCGGGTGAGAGCCTGTGGAGCTCCACGTGCGCGTCGTGCCACGGGGCGTACGGCCAGGGCGTTGATGCACCTGCGCTGAACTCGGTCCAGTTCCTCTCGATCGCCTCCAATGAGCAGATCCTCTCGATCGCCAGCTCAGGCGTTCCGGGAACTGAGATGTCGGCGTACGGACAACAGTTCGGTGGGCCGCTGACACAGGAGCAGCTCATCTCCGTTGTTGCGTGTATCCGGTCGTGGGAAGACACTGCGCCCGACCGGCCCGATTGGAGGGACATGTTGACAGCCGACGCTGGCGGTCATGACGAAGCCCCCGCGGATGGTGGTCATGACGAAGCCCCGCCTGCCAGCGACCACGACGCCGACGGTGCCGACGACCACGACGAGGTTGCCTCGAGCGACGGGCCACCTGCCTGTGGCCCGAACTACGACATCGCAGCCTTCGAGGACCACGACGCCGACGGTACGGCAGATCACGACGAGGCACCTGCCCAGGATGGCGACCACGCCGAAGACGGCGATCCAGACGGCGACGGCCACGACGAGGGCTGAGGTCGACTGAATCCGATCAGGCGCAGTAAACGGTGCGTCCGCTCTCGGGAGCGAGTGCCGTCGCCTCGTCCGTGTAGCTTCGAGCCTTCGTGGAACTCATCGACTGACTAGAGGGCAGTAGCTCTGATCACGACGTGACCAGTGGTGAGATCGTCTGTGAGGGTGACAGCTCCTGCCAGAGAGTGGCTGTGTGCGCCTGGCTCGCCGAGGGAGAGCTCATCTGAAGCTGTGTTGCCACGTCCGAACATGCCGACCCCGATAGCGAGAGCGATCACGATCGGTATCACGGCGGTCCACGTCGGTGCCGTCACCCTCGACAGGAGTGGAATGAAGAACCCGAGCGTGATGAAGATCAGCGCTGCGAGAGGTGTTGCGTAGGGGATCAGCGAGGACAAGACGGTGAGGTCGATGAGGGCGATCGCCATCATCGCAAGGAAGAACCCACCAACCATCGACCAGGCGAACACCTTCGGTGCATTTTTCGAGGCGCGGAGACGTCGCCACAGCCCTCCGGCGACGAGACCGAGAACGATCGATGTCGCCACGACGGTGAGACTGTTGGCAACGATCTCATCGGGACTGGCCAAGAGCAGCGAGATGAGTCCCGCCATGATCCCGGCGATGGAACCGGCAACGGCGCCTGCAAGCATCGGGTGCCATGTATTGGGGTCGTAGGTGTACGAGTAGCTCACGATGTTCTCCTTTGTCACTGCACCCGGAACGTCCACACGAGGCTGCCTGCATCCGTGGATCGGGCACCGCCCAACCACGACACGACGACCGTGTGCTCGCCCGGAGTCCAACGCTCGATGACCTTGCCCTCTCCGGGTTCGAACTCGTGGCGACCTGTCTCGAAGATGGAGTTCACTTGATCCTGAGGGATCGGGACACCGTCGATCACGAAACGTGCCTCGTAGTTGGGTTTGAGGTCGATCATCACCTTGACGGGGTTGATTGCCAGGTCCCCGTCGCTGGGTGCGTACCTTTCGACGGCATCGGGAAGCTGTTCGGGGTTACCCGCCGGAATGAGGAAGATCGAACCACCGATGATGGCGGCCAGAGTGATTCCAAGCAGCGCGTAGGTAACGCGGTATCCGGTGGTGTTCATGAAGCGGCATGGTAGGAGGGCCGGGGCGAAACGGTCGCGCGCTCGCCGCTACCGTTGTTGCCATGAAACTGAACCCCGTACTCGAGTCGCTTGGAAGCTATCCGATCGCCACGTTGCGTGAGCGGGTCGTGGCACGACAACGCGCGGGCCTTGCGGTTATCGATTTCTCGATCGGGGATCCGAGAGAGCCAACGCCCGGGTTCATCGTCGATGCGCTCGTGCAGTCAGTACCCGAGATCTCGCAGTACCCGACCGCGGCGGGTCGAGATGACCTGCGCGCGGCGATTGCAGACTACATCGAGCGACGCTACGGCATCGTCGTGGATCCGGTCACACAGATCATCCCGACGAGCGGTTCGAAGGAGTCGATCTTCTCGACGCCGTTGGCGTTCATCGACGGCGGTTCTCGAGATGCTGTCGCGTTCCCTTCGCCGGGCTATCCGGTCTATGAGAGGGGTGCGATGTTCGCGGGAGCCAAGTCGGTACGGGTCGTTCTCGGCGGTGACTTCGTGATGCGTGCTTCCGACATTCCCGATGAGGCCTGGGCTCAGATTCGCCTTGTGTGGACATGTACCCCGCACAACCCATCGGGAGCCGTCACGTCGATCGAGGATCTCGACGCGCTCTACCGGCGGTGTGTGGCCGAGGACGCGTTGCTCCTGTCCGACGAGTGTTACGCCGATGTGTACGAAGACGAGGCGTATCCACAAGGCCCCCCGTCCATCCTCCAGGTCGCGGGGCCGGACATGACCGGAGCCCTCGTATATCTCTCTTTGTCGAAGAGGTCGGGAATGACGGGGTATCGCTCAGGAGCGGTTGTCGGTGACGCCGACGCAATCGCTGCGCTGACGTCGTTACGTTCGACGACCGGGACGGCGTCACCCGACTTCGTTCAGGGGGCTGCGATCGCAGCCTGGGGCGACGATGCTCACGCTGGGGACCGGCGAAAGATCTTCACTGCCAAGCGACGGATTCTCGAGCGTGCCTTCATCGAAGCAGGCATGGAGATCGTCGCGTCTCGGGCGGGTCTCTACCTGTGGGTCCGGGTCGGGGACGATGTGGCCGTCACCGACCGATTGCTCGAACACGGGATCGTCGTATCGCCCGGTAGGTTCTTCGGTGAAGGGGGCGAGGGCTACATTCGTCTCGCTTTGGTTCCTGCTCTGGAAGAATGCTCGGAAGCCGCCCGCCAACTTGAAAATGCACTGTGATGCCGGAGGTGCCCATGACAGATCGTGAACTCATCGACGGAGCCTACGCGGGAGATGTCGAACTGGCGGACGTCGCCGAGGCGGTCCATCGCACGATCGCTCTGCTCGATCGTGGCGAACTGCGCGTCGCTCAGAAGATCTCGGGGGAGTGGGTCGTCAACCAGTGGATCAAGGAGGCGATCCTCCTGTACTTCAGGATCACCGAGGTGCGCACCTTCGGGGCGGGGCCGTTCGAGTACCACGACAAGATCCCGACCAAGACGGGACTTGCCGACCAGGGGATTCGGGTTGTCCCACCCGGCACCATCCGGTACGGAGCATTCTGTGAGCCGGGAGTCGTGGTGATGCCGGGGTACGTCAACATCGGTGCGTACGTTGGGTCCGGAACGATGGTCGACACCTGGGCAACCGTCGGCTCCTGTGCCCAGATCGGCAAGGACGTGCATCTGAGCGGAGGTGTCGGCATCGGTGGTGTTCTCGAGCCGCCGGGGGCCAGGCCGGTGATCATCGAGGATGGTGCCTTCATCGGTTCACGATGCATCGTCGTCGAAGGTGTGATGGTGGAGGAAGGTGCGGTCCTCGGAGCGAACACGACGATCACGGCGTCGACACCGATCATCGATGTGACGGGCCCGGAGCCCGTCGAGATGCGTGGCATCGTCCCATCGAACTCGGTCGTCATCCCCGGGACCCGTCCAAAGGTGTTCCCCGCCGGGTCCTACGACCTGCCGTGCGCGCTCATCGTCGGGAAGCGAACGGCGTCGACCGATCGCAAGACGTCGCTCAACGATGCGCTTCGCACCTTCGAGGTGCAGGTGTGACGATCCTCGAGACACTCATCGAACTCGTCGACATCCCGTCGGTCACCGGCGACGAGGATCGTCTATGTTCGTGGATCGAAGCCCGCTACGCAACGCGGTATCGCACCCAGCGAGTTGGCAACTCGGTCATCGTCGGCCACCCGATCGATGGCGGATCGTTCGTGGCTCTCTACGGCCACACCGACACGGTTCCCGTCCAGGGAGACCCCAAGGCGAGCGCGGCCGGGGATCGCCTCGTGGGGCTGGGATCGTCGGACATGAAGTCTGGCCTCGCCGTCATGATGGAGCTTCTCGACAACGGTGTCCGTGAATCGACCGGTGGTCTCGTCGGCGTGTTCTACGACGCAGAGGAGGGCCCGGCAGTGAACAACGGGCTCGAAGCGGTCCTCGATGCTGCGCCGTGGCTCACCGGTGCCGACATCTCGATCGTTCTCGAACCGACCGACCTGAACCTCGAGCTCGGTTGCAACGGCATGCTCAACGCAGATGTGATCTTCAAAGGATCCACCGCCCACTCGGCTCGTCCGTGGCTTGGCGAGAACGCGATCACCAAGGCAGGCAAGTGGCTCGCCATGATGCACGACCGTGAGCCGGACGCTGTCGATATCGACGGTCTCGAGTACCGCGAGGTGTTCTCGGTGACGAAGGCAGCCGGCGGCATCGCCAACAACATCATCCCCGGAGAGTTCATCGTCAACCTCAACCACCGATTCCCTCCGGTGTACTCCATCGAGGATGCCGAGGCGAGGCTGCTCGAGATAGCCTCCGGCGCCGACGACGTCGTCATCCGTGACCGTGCGCCTGCTGGCAAGATCGATCTGGACCATCCCGGTGTTCAACGTCTCGACGCTCTCATCGGGGGGAAACGCCTCGCCAAGCAGGGCTGGACCGATGTCGCCCGCCTCACCGAACGTGGGGCTGTTGCCGTCAACTACGGACCCGGTGAGGTCGCACAGGCCCACCAGGTCGACGAGTCCGTCCCTATCGCGAACCTCCAGACCGCCTACGGCGTCCTCGAAGAGTTCCTCACGCAGGAGTGACCAGGGACTTCCCCCAATCCAAGAGCCGCGTGCTTCCGTCCCCCCTTCAGCCTCGATCCACGAGGTCGAAACCGTCTTCGGACTTCTGAT
>CAYLVM010000026.1:0-23712 GCA_964387145.1 uncultured Acidimicrobiaceae bacterium | reverse complement strand
TCGTCGATCTCGTAGCGGTGATAGAGAAGACCTCTCGGTGCCTCACTGGCGCCGTGCCCCACGGCCGAACGTGGCTCGACCTCGACGAAGGACAGGTCAGGTTTGTGGTACTCGTTGATGATGCGGAGCGATTCTTCGCAGGCGAAGACCACCTCGACGGCACGCACGATGATGCTCTTGAACGGGTTCGACTCGCCGGGGACGAGACCGACCGATTCGGCAGCAGCGCGGGCCCGCGGGGTCAACCTATCTGCGTTGAGGGCGAATCTGGCCATCGGGCCGACGTAGTAGCGGCCGCGCTCCTTGATCCTGGCGTGCAGAGCGTTGGACCACTCGACGTGGGACTCCTCGAAGTGATCCCTCCACTCCGATGGGTCGATGTCCATCCCTTCGCTCGAGACGATCCGTCCGTCGGTGACGGCGTACTCGTCGGGATGTGAGAGGGCGACGAACTCGTACTCCATGGCGAAGTCAGGGAAGTCGAATCCGGCCACGACAGAGACCATCTCGACGGCAGTCTCAAGAGCCCACTCGAGTTCAGCGACGAGTGTGTCGAGCTCCCGTCGACTCGGTGCCCGGTAGAACCCGCCGACGCGCATGTTGATCGGATGGATCTCCCTGCCACCGACGACGGTCATGATCTGGTTCCCGAGCTTCTTGAGACGCAACGCGTCACCGACGAGATCGGGGAAGTCCGCCGCCATCTCGATGGCACTCGGGTACCCCAGGAAATCGGGAGCATGGAGCATGTAGATGTGCAGTGTGTGGCTCTCGATCCACTCCCCGACGTAGAGCAGCCGCCGTAGGGCACGTGTCTGGCCGTCGACCACGACAGATGCTGCATGCTCCATCGCGTTGACGGCGCTCGTCTGATATGCAACGGGGCAGATACCGCAGATGCGTGACGTGATGTCGGGTGCCTCGTCGAACCGCCGCCCCCGAAGCAGCGCCTCGTAGAACCGGGGTGGCTCGAAAATGTTGAACTGAACTTCCTCGACACGATCACCATCGAGTTTGAGGTACATGGCTCCTTCGCCCTCGACGCGGGCGAGGTAGTCCACGGCGATCTCTCTGGATCCACCGGGCGTCCTGGATTCATCCGGCATAGCGGTCACTCGCTTCCTTGAACTCTGGTGCGTAGGCGTTGAACGTGCGCAGTGCCCGAACGAGCTGGTCGTCCCCGATGCCGAGCGCCTGCCACGTGTCTCGCAGAGATTCAATGTTGGGGCTGTCGGACGGCCCGAAACACCCGTAGCAGCCGCGGTTGTACGCAGGGCACAGCGCGCCGCAACCCGACTGGGTGATCGGACCCATACACGGTGTCCCGTGTGAAACCATGATGCACGGCGTCCCGCGAAGCTTGCACTCGACACACACGGAGTGGGTCGGTGTGTCGGGTTTCCTGCCGTGGAGGAACGCGTCGATCACCTCGAGGAGCTGCTGCTTCGAGATCGGGCACCCCCGTAGCTCGAAATCGACCTCGACATGATCCGCGATCGGTGTCGACGTTGCGAGCGTGTCGATGAAGGCAGGCTCGGCGTAGACGATCGAGATGAAGTCGTCGACGTTCGCCCAGTTCTTCAGGGACTGGATCCCTCCGGCCGTGGCGCACGCACCGATGGTGATCAGCGAGCCAGACATCGCCCTGATCTCCTGGATCCGTTCGGCGTCGTGGGGTGTGGTCACGGACCCCTCGACGATCGACAGGTCGTACGGGCCGGGAGTCTCTGCTCTCGTGGCCTCAGGAAAGTATGCGATGTTGATGGCACCGGCGATCGTCAGTAACTCGTCCTCACAATCGAGGAGGGTCAACTGGCACCCGTCACACGATGCGAACTTCCACACGGCGAGCGTTGGCCTCGGATCGGGTGTGTGGCTCACTGTGCGCCGATCCCGAGGCGGTACGAGACCTCGAAGTAGGGGAACACCGGGCCGTCCGTGCACACGAAGTCGGAGCCGAACTGGCAGTGGCCACACAGGCCGATGCCGCACTTCATGTTCCGTTCCAAAGAGACGTAGATGTTGTCCGGGGTCATCCCCCGATCCTCCAGCGTTCGCGCGACCACCCGCATCATCATCTCGGGGCCACAGATCACGGCGATCGTCTCGTCCGTGACGTACCGGATGCGTTGCACGAGCGGTGTCACGACGCCGACGTCACCACGCCATGTGGGGTCGCCACGGTCGACGGTGATCTGGACGTCGATGGCGTCGCCGTTGCTCCAGGCGTCGAGCTCATCGCGGTACAGCAACTCGGCGGGGGAGCGAGACCCGTAGGCAAGGCCGACACTGAAGTAGTCCTGACGATGCGCGATCACCTGGTCGATGAGTGGTCGAACGGGGGCGAGTCCGATACCGCCTGCGATGATGAGGAGGTCTCTGTTGCGTGCGTCGGGCCACCCGGTGCCATACGGTCCACGCACACCAACGGTGTCGCCCGGCTCGAGGGCACAGATCGCGTTCGTGACGGCACCAACTGCCCGCACGGTGTGGATGAGGGTTTCGGGGCGGTCCGGGCTACCCGAGATCGAGAGTGGAACCTCCCCAACGCCGAACACGTAGACCATCGTGAACTGGCCGGGCGCAAAGACGATCGGCGGGCCGTCGTCGGCTGCGGCGAGCTCCAGCGTGACCGTGTCGGATGTCTCGACGTTCTTGCCTGCGACCCGGAAGGTTCGAGGGAGCATCGGGTCCTGTGGCGCAGATATTCGGGGGGCAAATGCGGTCGAGATCTCGTCAACCCTTCCCGTACAGGTCGAGAAGTTGGACGCGCGCCTGATGGAGTCGTTTGGATGCTTGGGTCGCGATGATCTCCCACATCAGCCGATCGAGTTCAGGATCATTCGCACAGGTATTGCGCATCTCAGCAGCATCGAATGCCGCGAGGTGTACCGGTGTCATCGCTCTCGCCGTCCACATCCATCGGTGCGGCTCGATGCGCCAGCTCAGCCCGAGGAGCTCACCTGCACCGAGCGTCTGGACCGTTGCGGGGGGGAGAGCCGGTCTCGTCATCTCGAGAGCCATGATGCCGTTCGTGACGATGAAGAACTCGTCCGCCTCGTCGTTCTCACGGAACAGGCGATCATCGTACGCGAGATCCCGCTCGGTCGAGAGTTCCTGGAACAGCTCGAAATGTTCATCGTCGAGTCTGGCGAGAAGGTCGCTCGTTGCTCGGAGGTCTTCGAGGTTCATATCACCACCGCCTTACGGTCGTCGTTGAGTTGTCGAATCTCTTGTGTGATGTCGATGCCTGCAGGGCACCATGTGATGCATCGCCCGCAACCTACACATCCTGACGAATCGAACTGGTCATGCCAGTACGCCAGTTTGTGTGTGATCCACTGACGGTATCGCGAACCGGGGCTCGAGCGGACGGGGTGCCCGTGGAGGTTGGTGAAGTCCAGGCTGAAGCATGAGTCCCAGGTTCTCTGCCTCGATGCGGTGCCATCGAGATCGGTGATGTCTGACACGGTGGAGCAGAAACAGGTCGGGCACACCAGTGTGCAGTTCGTGCAACTCAAGCAGCGTTGAGCGATCGTGTCCCAGATCGGGTGCTCGAGATTGTCCATGAGGAGCCGGTACGTGTCGACGTCGGGCATCGCGTGCTCAATCGAACGGATGGTTCCTGCGAGGATCGACGCGACCTCTTCGCTGTCTGACGGCGTGGCGTCTCTGCCCTCGAGACGGTCGAGTACGGCGGCACCGGCCTCCGTGCCGGACTCCACCAGGAACTCGTGGCGGTCACCGTCGATGATCTCGGTGAGGACGAGATCGTACCCGGTGCGACACTCGGGACCCGTGTCCATCGACGTGCAGAAACATGTCGAACCTGAAACCGTGCAGTTGACGGCGACGGTGAACGACCGTGATCTGAGTGAGCCGTACCGGGGGTCGGAGAAGGAGGACTCGAGGAGGACACGATCCTGGATCGCCTGAGCTGCAAGCTCACATGAGCGCACTCCGATGAACGCGTAAGCGGTTTCGTCGGGAGGCTCCGGGCGGAACGCGAGGCCGGTCTCGGCGTGGGTGATCGTCAGCAAGGTCTGCTGGGGGGGTGTGAGGAACGCCCGCAACGTGCGGGGACCCACGACGTAACCGAAGTACGCGTTGTCGTCGCGACGTCGCGTTCGGTACGTTCCCGGTCCGTGCTCGTCGGTCCAGCCGATGGGAAGCTCGGACGCGTCGCTGATCGTGTCGTACACGATGACGCCTTCATGCATGGTCGGAGCTACGACCATGTACCCCAGAGAGGCCAGGAGGGGTATCAGAGAATCGAACCGCTCGGTATCGATAACTCTTCCTGACATCACTGCTCCGTTTCTGTGGCAGAACCGGGCCGGCTCGACCGGTTCTCATCGTGATCGAGCGTCCGGTTCGCCGAGTTCTGTGCTCGGTGGTTCTCCACCTTCGGCGGCAGTCTAAGCGGTGGGTCACCCCGATATGGGTAACGTGGCGTGCTTTGGTGGCAGCGGGACTCCCTCCGGCTGGAACGGGCAGCGGCGCCCTATCGTTGCGCCATGGCAGACAGGCAGAGAGACCCCGACTGGTGGCTTGCGTCGGATGGAAAGTGGTACCCACCGGACCTTCGTGCTGGTGCCGTGATCCAAGATGAAGAGGCCTTCGCCCCCGATACGTGGGAACCACACGTCGATCCGGTGCGGCTTGCATCTGACGAGACGTCGATCCCGCAGGGACTCACACGGCTCGTGATCTGGGGCCTCGTCGTTGCGTCGCTGCTCCTCCTCGTCGCTGCAGCGGTCACCTTCCAGTATGGGTCGCTTCTCCGAGCGTCGTCCGGTACGCCAGTCATCGAAAATGCGAAACTCGTCGCCGATGGGTGGTCGGGGATGGGCTTCCTTGCGATGTTCGTCGTTGGATCGCTCGTTCTGGCATGGACCTTTCGAACATCGCGGATCATGGATGTACGCGGTGCCACCGGGCGCAGGTGGCGGGGTGGCTGGACGATCGGTTCGTGGTTCGTCCCCATAGCGAGCCTCGTTCTCCCACGGTTCGTGTTCGCAGAGCTCGAGAAGATTGCTCAGGTCCCGTTCGATTCCGACGAGGTTGCCGATCGCTGGAAGTCGATGCAACGCAGCACCCTCGGTGATCTCTGGTGGCTGCTGTGGACGGGGTCGCTCGTCGTGCTGCAGGTGTCCCAGATGCTCACACTCGACGGAGCCGACGATCCGGACACGCTGGCGTTGGTGGCGACGCTTGCAGCGGTCGGATACGTGGCACTGGCAGGTGCAGGCATCACCCTGGCCCTGGTCATCCGCAGCATCGAGCGCGATTCTCGGCAGTGACGGCTGCCGGTATCTCGTTGTTGCACATACCGTTGTGGTGTCACGAGTGAACCGGCGTCGAGTCGAAGGGAACCCTCCCGAAATCGGGAACCCAGGGCGGCCCTTGAGCGTCTAACTTGTGAAATGATTCACAACTTGGTTTCTGATAGTCGGGCCACTCTCTCTCCCCCTTCCTCCCTACGGCTCGACTGGCAGAAATGACGATCGGTCCAACGGTCCCACCCGTGCCGATCGTCTGCAGATCGCCCCGTGCCGACCCCCCTCGGCACGGGGCGATCGCGTTTCAGATGACAGATGACAGATGACGGACGTCGGGTCTTGTCGACCTACGACATGCCATACTTTCGGGCAGGAAGCGACGCCGATGCTGTAGCCCGGCTCTTGGAGGTTCGATGAGATCGCTCGAAGTCAACGGAGTCATGCTCGCGGTCGATGACCGCGGCGACGGGGACCCGGTCGTATTGCTCCACGGATTCCCCGAACTCGCCTACTCGTGGCGTCACCAGATACCGGCGCTCGTCGACGCCGGTTTCCGCGTGATCTCGTTCGATCAACGTGGGTACGGATCGAGCGGGAAGCCCGACTCGGTGGCGGACTACAGCCTCGAGCATCTCGCCGGTGACGTCATCGGCGTGCTCGATCGACTGGGGATCGAAGAGGCTGCCGTCGTCGGTCACGACTGGGGGAGCATCGTTGCATGGACGGCTGCCGTCACACACCCCGATCGGGTCACGAGGGTCGTGAGCCTCAACGTTCCCTACCGGGGCGCCTGTTTCGGCTTCCCGACGACACAGGTCATCTCGGACCAACTCGCCGACCGATTCGGCTACGTGCTGATGTTTCAGGAGGAAGGCGCTGCAGAGGCCGGCTTCGCAGCTGATCCCGAAGGATGGCTCATGGCGTTCTACTCGGGTGGCGCCCGTGGGCGGACGTACATGACCGACGAGGAGTTCACCACCTACGCCGATGCGTTCAAGGCCGGTGGGATCACAGGGCCGGTGAACTGGTATCGCAACATCGACGCAAACGCCGCTGCTCTCGAGTCGACACTCGATGCATCGATCGTTCAGCCGACGCTGATGATCGCTGCCGACAACGATCCTGTTCTTCCCCTCTCACTCACCGAAGGGATGCAGCGTTGGATCCCTGATCTCGATGTCGTCGTCATCGAAGACTCGGGACACTGGACCCAGCAGGAGCAGCCCGACGCGGTGAACAAGGCTTTGATCGAATGGCTGACGAGGACGACGTGATGCGCACGATCCGGGACTGGTTCTTCTCGCTCCTGACGGTTACCGCCTTCGGTACCACGCTCGTCGTATTCGACATCGCGGGGCGAGTGGCGCTGTGGTTCGGGTTGCGGCCATTCGAATGGGTGATGGCAGGCCTGCAAAGCTCCCTGCTCGTCGTGTTCAAGATCTCCCATGTTCGGTTCGACGTCGAAGGCCTCGACGGATTCGACTCGACGGGCGGCTACCTATTCATCTCGAACCATCAGTCGATGTACGACATCCCGATCTTTGGAGGGATCCTCACGAAGAACTTCCCCAAGTACGTCGCAAAGAAGTCCCTTGCCAAGGGGATCCCGTCTATCAGCCTCAACCTGAGACGAGGTGCGAACGCCCTGATCGACCGGGGTGACAAGGCCCAGGCGATCGATGCGATCAGGGACATGGCACGCGAGTGCCAGCGCAGAGACGTGGCTGCCGTGATCTTCCCCGAAGGAACGAGATCACGCGACGGCTCCCTCGGAACGTACCGGGTGACCGGCGTTGCAGCCCTGATGGAGGGGGCCCCGGATCTGGCGATCATCCCGACGGTCATCGACGGTTCCTGGAAGGTGTTCGCCAACAACATGTTCCCGATCCCGTATGGGACGCACGTCAGGGTGAAGTTCGGTGAGCCGATCCCTCGGACGAGCGACGAGGATCCCGACGAGGTCGTGGAGCGTTGCAGACGATGGGCCACCGAGCAACTCGCATCGTGGCATCAGAGCGATGAGACGCCAGCCTGATAACCTGTGGACATGGAAGAAGTACGAATTGGATTGTTCATTGACTACGAAAACCTCGCGATCGGCGCACGTGAAGACCTGAAGATGGTCTTCGATTTCGGCCCCATTGCAGACGCCCTCGCCTCGCGCGGGAGAGTCGTTGTTCGGAGGGCGTACGCCGACTGGGCACACTTCGAGGTCGACAGGCAGATGCTCACCGAGAACCACGTCGAGCTGATCGAGATACCCCAGCGACGCGGTGCCGTGCGCAAGAACGCCGCCGACATCAAGATGGCGGTCGACGCTGTCGAGCTCGCGTTCGAACGGGACTACGTCACGACGTTCGTGATCTGCACCGGCGACTCGGACTTCTCTCCGCTCGTGCACAAGCTGCGGGAACTCAACAAGCAGGTGATCGGTGTCGGGCTCAAGGCCTCGACGTCCAAACTCCTCCCGCCTGCGTGCGACGAGTTCCTCTTCTACGAGAACCTCGATGGGGTCGACATCCCGCACGCTCAGGCCAGGGTGATCAAGCGGGGTGTGACGGCTGAGGACAAGCCACAGGTCAAGGACCTCGACGCACTCGATGGGATGATCTCGCGGACGCTGTCGGGGCTGCTGCGCTCGGGCGACAACGAGGTCCGATCATCCCAGGTCAAGCGTGCGCTCCTGCGCAAGGACTCGACGTTCTCCGAGAGCGACTACGGGTTCCGGTCGTTCGGTGAGCTGATGCGAAACCTCGCCGAACGTGGCGTCGTGCGCCTCGACGGGTCCGAACGTCAAGGGGACCCGGTGGTGTCGTTCCCTGAAGAAGGTAGGGGAGAGGTCAAGGCCTTCGAACTCCTGCGCTCGATCGCGGCCGAGGCGCCTGAGGGCGAGTCCGTTCCGCTGTCGGGGCTCAAGGACGACCTCCGCAAGAAGGACCCGACGTTCTCTGAGAAGAAGTTCGGCTACAGCGGTTTCCTGCAGTTCGTCAAGGCAGCCAACGCCAAGGGCGTCGTCGATCTGTCGTTCGATGAGGAGTCGGGCGTATACAGCGTTTCGCTCGAATCCTGATTTCGGTCGCACTCACCCGCCGAATGAATTACAATGATGTCATTCACTGCGGAGGCGGAGATGGCGGTAGCAGTACAGGAACCCACGACCAGCGTTGATTTTGTCGCGGAGGCGGTCCTCGACGTGTACCGATCTCACGTCGAGGAAGCAACCCAGATGTCCCTTGCAGAGTTCATCGACTCTCCGCGATCGGTCGGCGCCATCCGCGCCATCGTTGCATCCGATACCCACACCGTTGAGATCGTCCTCGATGACGACTCGCCCGTCCACTCGCTGTGCGACGTTGCGTGGACCGTTGCCGAGCGGGGGTGGCGTCTCAACGTCCTCGTTGGCCTCGAGAGGCTAGGAGACGCACATACCGAGTTGAGATCCACACCGTGCACGTTGCAGGGGTGGTGGCTCGACGACGACACCGTACGGTTCGCCAGGCACGAGAGGCCGTAGTGCCTCACTTGCATGTGGACCGGGGACCGAAGAAGCCCTAGGTTTCAGGCATGCCCGCCCCGCTGTACACCCAAACGGTGATCGCCTTCATTTGGGATTTCGACAAGACGCTGATCCCGTCCAACATGCAGGACCCGATCTTCGAGGACTACGGCGTCGACGCCGCAGTCTTTTGGTCCGAGGTCGATGGTCTCGTCGACTACTACGCCCGCAACGACGTGATCATCCAGAGAGACACGGCGTACCTCGGACATCTCCTGACGTACGTGCGGGAGGGCATCTTCGGCGATCTCTCGAATCGAAAGCTCAAGGAACTCGGCAAGAAGCTGGTCCCCGTGCCGGGGATGCCAGAGTTCATGACCGCCGTGCGGGACCACGTATCGGAGATCCCCGAGTTCGTTGCCGAGGGCATCACCGTCGAGCACTACATCATCTCGACGGGTTTGCGGCCGATGATCGAGGGAAGCGTCTTTGGAGACAAGATCGACGGCGTGTGGGCGAACACGTTCATCGAGGACGTTGCCGAGCCCGGGTACATCGATCGTCTCCCCGTCCCCCCGGGTCCCGGGCCGATCTCCCAGCTCGGCTACACCATCGACAACACGTCGAAAACTCGGGCCATCTTCGAGATCAACAAGGGTGTCAACCGTGTCCCTGGGCTCGACGTCAACGCCAGGATGTCGGAAGATCAGCGTCGCGTGCCGATCAAGAACATGGTCTACGTTGCCGACGGTCCCTCGGATGTGCCGGTCTTCTCGATCCTGAACCACGCCGGTGGTCGGACGTTGGGTGTCTACACGCTCGAGCCGACCAACAACCACAAGAACGTCAAGACACTCCAGGAACAGGGCAGGATCCAGGGCATGGCCGAGGCCGACTTCCGACCGGGCAAACCCGCGTACCTGTGGCTCATGGACACCCTCGAGCAGATCGGTTTCGAGATCGTCGAGGCGCGGCGCCAGGCGCTCTCAACGATCAAGAATCCACCGGGACACGTCTAGGAGACATCGACGGCGGTGCAGCGGGTCGCTATCGCTCGGTCATGCTTCCGATTCGCTGTGGGGCGTGAGCCGCTCGATCAGACGCCTGCGTGCCGCTTCGTCGCAGAACACCGTGAGTGCGTCCCCGGCATGAAGTTCCACGTCACCGGAAGCGACGAGCAGCTCATTGCCGCGGTGGACCGACACCACGATGCAGCCCTCGGGCCATTGGACCTCACGGATGGACCTCCCGTCGGCGACCGAACCTGGTGGGATCTCGAAATCGAGGTACCGCGTGGACTTGGTCGTTCGCGTTGCGACGCGCTGAGGGAGGTGATCGGTTCGTGCTGCCGATCCAAGCGCGAAGTGGTAGGCGGCGATGGCGTCCTCTCTTCGGAACATCGCCTCGATCCGTGTCGGGTCGGTACGGTCGGTCACCGGAAGGCGGCCGACACCGAGCACCGCCATGCGTTCGAGTGCCTGGGAAACGGGAAGATCCCCGGTCACCGTGACCGGGTCGGGCGTCATCGCATCCGCGGCAGTGAGTTGATCCGATGGACCACCGAGCAGGTTGATGTCCGAGTCTGAGACGACGCCGATGAGCTTGTCATCGTCGTCGACGACGGCCACTCCGTTGAGCCGGTTGCGTCGCAACACGCCGACGACCTCGGTGAGTGAGTCGGACATGTGGACGACGACAGGGGGTTGGAGTCCGAGTTGATCGATGGTGATTGTCGACAGAAGGTCGATTTGGTCGCTCGGAACGATGTGGATGCCGATGCGTGCCAGTGGCGCCGTGTACGCACTCTCGGGGTGGAAGCGGTTGGTGAGGACCGTCACCACCGCCACGGCCAGCATCAACGGAAGCACGAGGCCGTAGTCGCCCGTGATCTCGAACACGATGAGGATCGATGTGAATGATGCCCGCGACACGCCGGCGAACACCGCTGCCATGCCCACGAGTGCAAAGGCGCCAGGATCGAGCTGGGAGGTCGTCCAGATCGGGTCGACGATCTTCGCGAACGCCGCACCCGCTGTTGCACCGATGAACAGGCTCGGCATGAAGATGCCCCCAGCACCTTTCCCTCCAAGTGTCGCCGAGGTTGCAACGAGTTTTGCGATAGCCAGCAAACCAAGGACCCACCACGTCATCGACACCTCGTCCCGCAGCACGGTTCCGATGAACACCTGGCCGGTACCGAGAATCGATGGTGCGACGAACCCGATGGCGGCAACGCTCAGCCCCATGGCCAACGGTCTCGTCCACGCCCCGAATCGGTCCGGTACGAACATGAACCAGTCGAGTGCCTCGATGAACATGATGGCGAGACCGACGGCGATCAGCCCGAGGAAGAGGTACAGGATGAGCTGGAATGGATCGTCGAGGGAGTACTGCGACACCTGGAACGTCAGTTCGTCACCGATCAGGGAGTGGGATACCACGGCACCTGCGACAGAGGCAACGACCACGGTGTGCAGGTGGCGCATCGACAGGTCGCGGAGGATCACCTCCATTGCAAAGAACATGCCTGCGATTGGCGCATTGAACGTCGCGGCGATACCGGCTCCTGCACCGGCGGCGACGAGGGCGCGGGTTTCAGACTCGTTGAGGTTCTTGAGACGGGCGAGGAACGAACCGATGCCGGCCCCGATCTGAGCGATCGAGCCCTCTCTCCCTGCCGACCCGCCCACGCCGATGGTGAGAGCCGTTGCGATCGTCTTGAAAAACGGGATCTTCGGCGGGATGCGACCCCCGCGCAGGGTCAGCGCTTTGAGGATCTGGGGAACACCGTGCCCTGCAGCCTCCGGTGCCCACTTCGCAGTGACTAGCCATGCAAGCCAGATCCCACCGGGGAGGACGATGAACAGGAGCGATCGATCGAGCGAGGTGAACTCGGCGAACCGAAGGACGGCGGTCGATACGATGCGCAGTGAGTAGATCAAAGCCGCGGCGCCAGCTCCTGCGCCGATCCCGACGATGAGTGCGAGCACCATGAGCCACGCCCCGCGTGTCGGGCGAAGAAACCAGAAGCGTTGCGATCCGTTCACGGCAACAGGCTACAACTCGTACGTTCGCAGGTCGTGACAGTGGAGGCAGGCGGCAGGCCGGCGCTCCCAGGGTCCCGTGGTGACCCCGATGGTGCGGTGAACGGCTACTTCGGCCGGTCCATCACGAGAACCAACTCGACTTCGCGTTCGAGTCGGAGCATCTCTGCGTACGCATCCGAGAAGCTGCCGATCTCATCGTTGTCCGGCGGGCACTCGAAGAACGCGTCCTCAGCGATCGTGACCCAGTCCTTGACGGTGTCGTCGATAGCGATGTCCGGTGTCGGGAAGAGATCTGCCTGACCTGTCCGTACGGTTGCCAGTACCCGGTCGCAGACCGGGCGGGGAGGGTTCTCTCCGACGGTCGATAACGGCGGGATTGCTCCGGTGATGGCCTCCCATGCCGGCTGCCACTCAGCTACGGTCGGGCGAACGGTCGCACAAGCAGAGATGACGAGGGCGATGGTGACGAGCAAGCCGAGAACGCTCGCGTACTTCGCTACCAGTGTGCGTCGATAGGGCATCTCGAGGAAGGCTAGTTGTCCGTGCTGTGAAACCCGTGTTGGTCACGCCGACATGGATGCGAGGAGCGGGTGCATCAGGGGGACGCGGTGCCTGAGATGTGGATGCGCCCCATATCGATCCCTCGGCCTGGACCATCACCCGAAGCAGATGCCATTCGAGAGCCGTCGAGGCCCATTGAAGGGTTACGGCAACTCGATGCCGATCCCGACACGGGCCTTCTTCGTGAGGCTTCCAACAACGAGGAGGTAGGACTCGCCGATGAGTTCGTGGACTTCGTCCATGGGTACCTCGGGGACGAGATCGATGGTGATCCAGTGCCGCTTGTTCATGTAGTACCCCTCCCGGATGAAGTCGTGCTGGCTCCTCAGTGCGACACCGTCGTCGGGGTCGACCTTGAGGGTGATGTATCCGGGATCATCGTTCACCGTTGCGAGGGCGAACATCTTCCCCCCGACTTTGTACACGGCTGCGTCGTCACCGAAGGGGAACTCCATGACGGAGGCGGGCATCGCAGCACACCATGAGCGCACTTTCTCGATCCTGGTTTCTGGAGGCATCGTGCCAGCGTAGAGCGTCCCACACCGTGTCGGCCCGTCGATTCGGCCCGCGACAGAGTGCTCACTACTCTGACGGTGAGTCAACGAGAGGTACAGAATGAGCATCAGCAAGGTTGGAATCGTCGGTGGCGGCCAGATGGGTGGCGGTATCGCTGAGGTGTGTGCAAAAGCAGGCGTCGATGTCGTCGTCGTCGAAGTCAGTGGCGAACTCGCCGATCGATCCCAGGCCGCGATCACGAAGTCACTCGCCCGTCTCGTCGAACGCGGCAAGCTCGATGAGGCGGCACGCGACGCAGCGCTGGGGAACCTGACATTCACGACGGACCTCGACCTGTTTGCCGACAGGGAGCTGATCGTCGAGGCGATCATCGAGAACGCCGACATTAAGCGGGATCTCTTCGGGAAGATCGACGAGATCGTGGAAGCCCCCGATGCGATCCTTGCGTCGAACACGTCGTCGATTCCGATCACCCAGATCGCCACCGCAACGTCGCGGCCCGGGTCGGTCGTTGGTATGCACTTCTTCAACCCCGCTCAGATCATGCCGCTCGTTGAGGTGATCTCGTCGGTGCTCGTCGACGAGGCCCAGGCCGACCGGGCCGCAGCGTTCGCGTCAGACACCCTTGGCAAGACCGTCGTGCGGGCAAAGGACCGGGCAGGGTTCATCGTCAACAAGCTGCTGTGCCCCTACATCTTCGAGGCGGTCCGCATGTACGAAGAGGGCTTTGCCACTCGTGAGGACATCGACGCTGCAATGGTCAACGGTGCCGGCTATCCGATGGGCCCGCTGACGCTGTCCGACCTCATCGGCAATGACACGATGCTCGCCGTTGCAGACGCCTTCATGACCGAGTACGAGGATCCAAGGTACGCAGCACCGCCGCTTCTCAAGCGGATGGTCGAAGCCGGCCTCCTCGGCCGCAAATCCGGCAAAGGCTTCTACGACTACTCCTAGGCGTCTGGCGCTGGAACGGCTCGGATACGAGCTGAATCGGCGCCAGAGTCCTTGAGATCAGGGGCCGACGCGGAACGCGACGAAGCCGAGGTCGACGTTGCCTGAGAACGTGATCGGGAACGACGCTTCGAGCATCGGGAAGACGCTGTTGATGATCGTCCCTTCGACCTTGTCGGCACCGGCCTCCGTGAACACCCAGTCGGCCGGCGTCGGTTCGTCGGTGGGGGTGCTGTCGAACGCCAAGGGGGCCGTGATCCCCGAGATGGTCATCGTGCCGACCGACGACGACGATCTCGCCGCGAACGATGGGTTGCACGGCGAGTCGGCGAGGATGCCCTCGGTCACGGTTCGTAACCGGCCGGTTCCCCCGGGTAGACCCGACCCATCGGGTGGAACGGTCACGTCCATCTCGCTGACCGTAGAGAACGTTCCCGTCACGACACCGTCTCGGACAGACAGCGTGAAGGGTGATTCGCCACCCTCTCGCACCGCCGTCGCTGAATCGAAGGCAACCCCGACGTCCGACTCGAAGAAAGTTCCCTCCCACTCGCCGTCGCTGAAACCGAGCTGATCGTCTGGCGTCATATCCCTCGTCGTGATGCGAAGAGAGGTCGTTGCAGGGTCGACGATCGCGAGGCCGATAGCGAGTGTGTCGGTGCCCTTGGGAAGCGGTTCTGCTGCTTGACACGTGCAGCCGGCCCCGTCTTCATTGAGGCAGAACTCCTGATCGTACGATCCACTCCATGTCACGGTCGGGTCGCCGCTCTCGAAGGCGAGCGAACCCAGGCCTCCATTGGCAGTGACCTCGACGATGTCTCCCTCGAGTGTCGCCACGAGGGTTCCTGACCTGCTGAAGGCCGTATGTGGCTTCGATCGCTCGAATGGCGATGACGGCGACACGTTGGCGTCTATCCGCATCCCCATCCAAGGGACGTCATCTGGAGTGAAGTCCCACTCTGGAGGTAGATCGAGATCGGGCGCCACACTTCTTCGAGGCATCGAGGTCAGTGCCAGGCGCCACATCTGCATCGGGTCACCTCCCGTTGCTTCCACCGCGGATGGTCCTCGTTGATCGAGCATTGCAGGCATCGCCTGCCATGGGTCGACACCCGCCGTTTCGAGGACCCAGTAGAAGCCGACCGCCGCGTAGTCCAGCGAGAAAAGGCTTGTTGCGGGCGATGCAATCCAGTCGTGGAACCAACCCTCTGTGGTATCTCCAACACCACCGAGACGAGCCCCAACCCATTGCGCCTGTCCCTCGATGATCCAGTCCTGGCCACCGAGCACCTTCGAGACGTCCGGCACCATCGTGAACTGGAAGCAGTGGTAGACCTCGTGAGTCACGGTCGTCTCGAGCGATGTGCCCTCGCCGAGGGGGAAGATTCGGATCGAGCAGCTATCGGGTGTACCCGAAGTAGCGAACACGCCCGAACGCATCGGAGAAGCGTCGGCGAGAACGGTGTCCCCACCGATCGGCGCATCGAGGACCGAGATGGTCATCGGGATACCGAGCGGTCGACCGAGCTGTTCCTCGATGAGAATTCTTGCGACATCTACAGCCATGGTCGCCTCGGCGAGCGCTGCGTCGGACTGGGCACGGATCGCGGTGACCTCACCGGCGAGTGCGATCGTCTCTGCTCGTTGGCCCGGTGCCAACGCCGCAGAGACCGCGTCTTGCGTACCGGGATCGAGCTCGTCCCAGTTGGCCAACACGGAGCGGATCGCAAGAGATCCGTCACCAGGGCGCGGTTCGATGATCGTCGAGGTGACGCCGGGCAGAGTCCCGTAGATCGATGCGAACAGGTCGAGGCTCGTCTGGAGTGAGAGGGATCCGTCGTTGCCCTCCCTGTCCTGTTGGAGGAGAGCTTCAGTATCCGAGGGCTCGACAGGCTCGGCGTCGGTGATGATGAGTCCGGCGATGGTCGTCGTGGTGGTGGTCCCCGGTGCAGCAGTGCTCGTGGGTGTCGATGTGTCCCGAGCGTCCACACGTGAGGTGGTCGTCTCAGGGGCGGGAGGTTGGTCGCTCGTCGATGTGCATGCTGCTGCAACGAGCGCGAGTGTGAGCAGCATCAGTGATGTGCGTTGCATCGTCGAACCCTAGGACGTCGCGGCTGAGAGCCTGTCTTTTGGGCACTCAGTCATCTCGTGACCTTGGGATTGGCCGTCTATGCGTCGACCTTGCGGGCGCCGTTGGACTCGAGGAGGCGGGAGAGCTGGTCCTTCTGGACAAGGCCCGAGGCCCGCCAGCGCTGGGTCACGGGGCGCTTCGCGCCGGGTGAACCGTTCTGGCGGTTGCGGGATTTCTTGGACTTCTTCGGTGGTGCCGTTGCGAGGAGCACCATCGTGGGAGTCGATCGGATCTTGAACGTGTCCGCGGCGTCGGGGATGCGGGCGATGTCAGCTTTGACGATGTGGGCAGACGATCCGTACTCGCGTGACAGTTCGTTCATGATGCCGTCCATGACCTGACAGGGAGCGCACCCGACCTGGTAGAAGTCCACGAGGACGGGTTTGCCGGTCGACGTCAGTTCGTCGATCTCACGCATCGACATGATCGTGCGTGCTTTGGGTCTTTTCTTGAACACGGTGGTACCTGGTCCTGTTCGTCTCTGCTCGTCAACACAGGTGAACGAGAATCTATGCCGGGAGATTCAATCCCGTATCGAAGCGATGGTCATCCGGATCGGTGTCGGGTAGTCGCGTGCGAATCCCTCGGGCGTCCAACCGAACCGATCGAGGAACGATCGATACTTGGCGATGAATCGAAGATGCGAGGATACGGGTTGGATTGCCTTGTCGATCGTGGCTCCTCCGGTGAGGACGACGATGGCCCCGCCCTCGCCGTTGCCTTCGAGATGGAACGTGACGTTGTCGTTCGCGGTGAGGTTGCGCACGCGTACCGATGGATCCCTGCTGTAGATCGTGATCGTGTCGTCGTCCTCGAGATAGAACCAGATCGGGGCCGTTGAGGGCACGCCATCGTCGCTCACCGTTGTGAGCCAACCGATGGGCTCATCGACGAGGCGGTGGTACGTATTCGAGTGTTCGGTCCACATCCCTGCAATGGTACCCGGCGAATCGTGGGGTACTCTGGAGTTCCAGCGAGCGGAGATCCGAGGAACGTACATGGCCAAGATCCACGGCGGTCAGGTGATCGCACGAGCACTCAAACGCGAAGGTGTCGAGACGGTATTCATGCTGACCGGTGGGCACGTGTTGCCACTGATCGATGGGTGCGTCCTCGAAGGCATCGACATCGTTGATGTGCGCCACGAACAAGCAGCAGCCCATGCTGCCGATGCATACGCCAGGCTCACAGGGAAGCTCGGCGTGGCGATTGTGACCGCGGGTCCCGGTGTGACGGATGCTCTCACCGGGGTCGCCAACGCGTACTTCGCGAACACACCGATGCTGCTCATCGGTGGACGGCATCTCACGAAGGAGAACCTCAAGGGTGGTCTTCAGGAGATGGACCATCCCAAGCTGTTCCAGTCCATCACGGTGTGGTCGGATACCGCGGATGACGCGGGCAGATTCCCCGAGTACATCGCAATGGCAGCCCGTCACGCTTTCGCCAACCGTGGTGGACCGGTGTTCCTCGATATCCCGTGGGATATCTCTGCGGACATGGTCGAGGAGAACGCGATCATCTGGCCGGAGCACTACCGGGCGAATCGTCCCGCCGGCGTGCCGCCAGAAACGCTCGACGCGATCGCCGACGCGCTGGTGCGTGCCAAGAACCCCGTCGTGTTCGGCGGGACGGGCCTGCGCTGGACCCGACAGGACGACTTCACGGATCACCTCGACGCGTTCGCACGAGTGTTGCGGGCACCCGTTTTCCTCAACTCGCTCGCTCGCGGGTCGCTGCCGTACGGTCACCCCTACCTCGGAAACCGGGCGAGAGGAGAGGCCCTCCGGGGCGCCGACGTCGTGCTTGCCCTCGGTGTGGATTGGGACTTCCGCACCGGGTTCGGGAAGAAGATGAACCCCGACGCGCTGGTCATCCAGATCGATGCCGACGCGACCAAGATCGGATGGAACCGTGACGCGGACATCGGTGTCGCTGCCGATCCGGGAACCGTCGTCGCCCAGCTCGCAGCTTCGGCGTCCCGCTTTGGGCGAACGGAGGACCCGGAGTGGACCACCCAGATCGCTGCAGCCGAGAAGGCGAAGCAGGAGGTCGCCGAAGCCGCAGCGATGTCGAATGAATCTCCTGTGCACCCGGAGCGGTTCGCGAAGGAGGTCGCTGAGTTCTTCGGTGAGGATGCAATCGTCGCCGCAGACGGTGGGGACATCGTGTCGACGACCGCCAAGTGGCTCCGCACCTCGCGCCCGGGCGGCCTCCTCGACCCGGGGCCGTTCGGATGCCTCGGCGTCGGTGCCCCGTTTGCCATCGCGGCCAAAGCGGTCGAGCCTGACACCAGGGTCGGGATCGTCTACGGGGATGGATCGTTCGGGTTCAATGGCATGGAGTTCGACACCCTTGTGCGCAACGACATGCCGGTGATCGGTGTCATCGGGAATGATGGTGCGTGGAACAACATCAAGGCGATACATCGCATGCTCTACCCAGAGCGCATGGTCGGTGCCGATCTCGGTGTACGGCCGTATCACAAGATGGTCGAGGGTCTCGGCGGATACGGCGAGTTCGTGGACACGGCCGACGAGATCAGGCCTGCGCTCGAACGAGCCGAGGAGTCCGGTCTCCCGGCCCTCATCAACGTACATATCGCCGACCAGCTCCGGATGTCCTCTGCGTACGGTTTCTAGTCCGCGAACTCTAGGGCGGCGGCCTCGCGCTGTTCCTGCTCGGTGTGGACCGCATGACGAAGTCCCTCCGGCTCATCGTGGGGGACCGATCGCTGTGCCCACCGGGGAACAATCCTCGATACAGGGTGGTCTTCGGTTGCGGTGTCGTCTCTGTCTACCCTTGGCTGATGCTCGATGCCATCATCTGGGGCTTGATCCAAGGCCTCACTGAGTTCCTCCCGATCTCGTCTTCCGGACACCTCGTTCTGATCCCTGCTCTCTTGAACCGTGACGGGCCGGATCTTGCGACCGCCGCGATGCTGCATCTCGGCACGCTCGCCGCGGTCCTCGTCTACTACCGGTCTGATATCGCTGAGATGGCGAAGTTCGATCGCATGGCTCGCAAGAAGATCACGTTGATCGTCATCGGTTCGGTCCCGGCGGTCATCCTGGGGTTCGGATTCAAGGACGCGATCGAGGAACTCATCTCTGATCCAAAGACTGTGGCGTTCATGTTGATCGTCACCGGCGTCATTCTCCTGGGAACGACGCTGGTGCGCATCGGTGACCGCAGGTTCAAGGACATGGGTCCGCTCGACGCCATCCTCGTGGGACTTGCACAAGCGACAGCCCTGGTTCCCGGTATCTCGCGATCAGGGATGACGATCACCTCGGGCCTCCTGCGAGGGCAGACGCGCACCGAGTCCGCCCGGTTCGCGTTCCTGCTCGGGATCCCGGTCATCGCCGGTGCCGGCCTCCTCGAGATGGTCGACGCATTGACGTCGGGTGTGAGTGTTCCGTCGACGGTGTGGGTGGCAGTCGTCGTTGCGGGTGTCTCCGGGTACGCAGCGATCGCTCTTCTCCTGCGGGTGCTCACCCGGATCGGTCTGGCTCCGTTCGGCATCTACTGCGTCGTTGCAGGCTCGATCGCCGTGATCATCCTCTGATCACTGCTCGACGAGCACCACGAGATCTCCTCTCGCCAGCATCCTCGCCACGGTATCCGCGCTCGCTGGAGGGAACCCCACGGTTCCCGCCTCGACGCTGCCGAACGTGTCTCGCGTCGCTGGGCGAACAACGATCCCGATGATCGCTTGCCCGTCGGGGGCAAGCACACGCACGGCGGCACCCTCGGGCGTGCCCGCGGGGAGATCGATGGGGATCGACCACCATCCCGACGGTAGCGGGACCGCTCTCGAGACGACCGACGCACAGATCGGTGTCCCACCGATGATGTCGACCCTGGCCGATGCGTCGGTGAGATCGACGACGGGGAAGACACCGACACGCACTTCGCGCCACTCGATGTTGTCGTCGCTCAGCGGTTCACCTCTCGTGATCGTCTGTGCCGCAAAGGGGTATGGCTCCGTCTGGCGCTTCGACAGATCCCACGAGAGCGCAGCGAGGAGGATTGCCCCGGCAGCGAACCACCGTAGGTAGGGAGGTCGGGCGAGCCAGAGCATGCATCCAACGTATCGCATCGTCCGGGTCAGATGAAGGGAGTTGAGCGCGGTGTTGGACCCTCCTCGGGGGTCCCCGCAAACAGGGGGAAAAGGGTGGCTTGCGAGAACTTGTCCCGAGGAGGGCGACCTTATCTCCAAGTCAAGCACGCAGGAGTGCCCGGCGGAAGAGGAGATTCGGGCGATCCTACACTGCGGGTCGTGGTCGAACTCCTTGCCGTCGCTGCTGCGTACCTCCTCGGGAGTGTCGATTTTGGTGTGATCGTCGCGCGGTCCCAAGGCGTCGACATCTACTCGGTGGGTTCCGGAAACCCTGGTACGTCGAACGTCATGCGGGTCCTCGGGAAGAAGTTCGCAGCCGTCGTGCTCCTCGGTGATGGGGCGAAGGGTGCCCTGGCCGCCCTCCTCGGCGCGCTGCTCGTCGACCCATCGTTCGGGTACGTGACGCTATTCGCTGCGGTGCTCGGGCACGCCTTCCCCATATGGCACCGCTTCAAGGGAGGCAAGTCAGTGGCGGCTGCGATCGGGGGCATCATCTACCTCGCTCCTGTGGTCGGGGTCGTGTTGACCGTCGTGTGGGTGGCGATGCTGCTCGTGACCAAGACGGCCTCGGTCGGTTCGCTGACGGTGCTCGTGCTCATGGTGCCGCTCCTTGCCCTTGCAGGCCGACGCGGTTCCGACCTGGTGTGGGCTGCCGTGATTTCGGTGTTCGTCATCGTGAGACATCGTTCCAACATCGTGAGTCTCCTCAGTGGCTCGGAGAGAAAGGTGGTCTCGTGAAGCCTCTTGCGCAAGCACAGGCAGAGATCCTCGCTGGGGTGCCGAGGCTGGGCACCGAGGAGGTCCCCGTCGCCGAGGCGCTCTCTCGTGTCATGGCCGAACCTGCTGTTGCCACAGGCCCCGTACCGCCATTCCCCAACTCGGCAATGGACGGCTACGCCGTTCGAGCCGGCGACCTGAGCAGCATCCCTGTGACACTGCCGGTCAACGAGGACGTCGCTGCTGGATCGGTTCCGACGCTCGACGTCGTCCCCGGTACGGCCACCCGGATCATGACCGGAGCCCCGATGCCCGGCGGTGCCGATGCGGTCGTCCCGGTCGAGGACACCGAGTCCGCCGACCGATCGACGGTAACCATCAATGCGTCGGTTGGGGAAGGCACACACGTACGCCCGGCTGGGGGAGACGTGGCCCCCGGTGATGTCGTGGTAGAGGCCGGTGTGCGCCTCACGGCACGCCACGTCGCAGCTCTTGCAGGTGCAGGGATCGCCCCTGTGGTGTCGAAGGTCCCGACGGTGGCGCTCATGTCGACCGGTGATGAGGTCGTCGAGCCCGACACCGCCGAACTCGCGCCGGGGAAGATCCGCGACACGAACCGGGTGCTCCTTCGGGCCATGCTGGCGGATCTCGGTGTGCCGTTCGTCGATCTCGGCATCGTTGGGGATGACACCGAGGAACTGCGCGCTGCGTACGTCCACGCAGCCGAGGTGGGCGACGTCATCGTGTCGACCGGCGGGGTGTCGATGGGGGACTTCGACTTCGTCAAGGCGATCCTTCGCGACACGGGGTCTGTCGATTTCTGGCGTGTTGCCATGCAGCCGGGCAAGCCTTTCGCGTTCGGCAACGTTTCGGGCACACCCCTGTTCGGTCTTCCGGGGAACCCGGTGTCGACGTTCGTCAGCTTCGAGCAGTTCGTCAGGCCGGCCATCCTGTCGATGATGGGAGCTACCAAGGTGTTCCGACCGCGTATTGCAGGGATCATGGGGGAGGACGTGCAGACGAACGACGAGAAGGAGGTGTTCCTCCGCGTTCTGCTTGCCGAGGACTCCAACGGCTCGTTCGTTGCGGTGCGGTCCGGAGGACAGGGATCGAACGTCCTCTCCGCACTTGCCGCCGCCGAGGCGTTCGCTGTGATCCCTGTCGGTGTCGGCTCGCTGTCGGCAGGAGACCCGGTGACGCTCGAGATGTTCACATGGACGGAGAACAGGGGTATCGATGGATGACATGAACCACCTCGATGACGAGGGGAACGTTCGCATGGTCGACGTCGGCTCGAAGGAGGTGACGTCGAGGGTCGCGGTCGCTGTGGCCATCGTCGAGATGGCAGACGGGACACGGCAACGCCTCTTTGGAGGAGACCTCCCCAAGGGAGATGCCCTCGCAACGGTGAGGATCGCAGCGATCCAGGCTGCAAAGCGCACCTCCGACCTCATCCCGTTGTGTCACCCCATCTCGATCACATCGGTCGACGTCGACATCTCACAGATCGACGCGGGAGCACGCATCGAGGTGACCGCGGCCGTCGATGGAAAGACCGGCGTCGAGATGGAAGCGATGACCGGCGCATCTCTTGGAGCACTCACCATGTACGACATGATCAAGGGGATCGATCGCGGTGCCAGGGTCGGCGGCGTCGAGCTCGTCTCGAAGGCCGGTGGACACAGCGGGGAGTGGCGACGTGACTGAACGTACGGCGGCCGTCGTCACGGTGTCGGATTCGGTCTCGGCGGGAGACAACCTCGACGCCAGCGGTGGCGTGGTCGTCGAGGCGCTCACCGGGCTCGGGTTCGCGGTCATCGAGACCTCGGTGATCCCCGACGGTGAGGAGTCTGTGGCCACGGAACTGGCACGCCTTGCCGACTCCGTGTCGCTCATCATCACGACGGGCGGCACGGGACTCTCACCGCGAGATCACACACCTGAAGGGACGCTGCGTATCATCGACAGGCAGATCCCTGGTCTCGCGGAGGCGATGCGCTCGGACACCTTCGGCAAGATCCCGTTCGGGATGCTGTCACGTGGCGTGGCGGGGCTTCGGGGCACGTGTGTGATCGTGAACCTGCCCGGTTCTCCCAATGCGGTACGCGAGGGTCTGTCCGTCATCGGGGATGTTCTCGAGCACGCGGTCGACATCGCCTCTGGTGATTTCGGCGATCATCGCTGAGAACCCCGTATCCTGTGGAGCGGTACGACTTGCCGAGCGATGCCCGGCGTGACCACAATGGGTGCACAACACTCGCAACCTTCTGAGAACCCCTGAAATCCCTGCACCAGCTACCGGGCATGCCTACGCTCGGTTCGCTGGCGAAGTAAGAAAGACACCGATCGATGACAATTGTCGTGTTCATCCTCATCGCAGGACTATGGGCAGCGTTCGTCATCCCGTCCTTCTTCGATCATCGCAACAACGCCCCTCGCTCGACGACGCGTGAGTTCGCCCGCACACGGAGCAAACTGGCCCAGGTCTCGATGGCCCAGCCAGACAGCGAGGTGTACGTACGCCGTCACTCCCAGCGTCGCCGCCAGCGGATCCTCGTCGGTCTCGGGATCGCCTCGTTATCGACGCTCGCTGTTGCCACGATGACCGGGTCGGTGCCCTGGCTGTGGCTCAACCTCGCTATCAACGTCTCCATTGCGGCGTACGTCACGATCCTGCTCACCATCAAGGCACAGCAGGCGATACCGAGAGCGCAGGTCGTCGACATCACGGCGCAGGCCGTTGCTCGTCGTCCTGCCCTTCAGCCGGTTGATCTGGCCGAGCAACCGTACGAGGAATCCAAGACGGTTCGCGTCATCAACGGCTGATCGATGGCGAACGAACTCGATCTGGCAGCTCTCGAATCGGAAGTACGCACCGAACTCGA
>CAYLVM010000025.1:17155-23988 GCA_964387145.1 uncultured Acidimicrobiaceae bacterium | reverse complement strand
CTGAAGGCCACCGGACGACGCCGTCCGTCGTCGCCTTCGCAAAGAACGGCGAGGTCCTCGTCGGAGACCAGGCGAAACGCCAGGCCATCACGAACCCTGAACGCACGATTCGCTCAGTGAAACGCCACATGGGGACGGACTGGTCCGTCGACATCGATGGCAAGAAGTACAACTCCCAGGAGATCTCCGCTCGCATCCTCCAGAAGCTCAAGGCGGATGCTGAGGCGTACCTCGGTGAGCCCGTGACCAAAGCGGTCATCACCGTTCCGGCCTACTTCGGGGATGCCCAACGCCAGGCCACCAAGGAGGCCGGGCAGATCGCAGGACTCGAAGTCGAACGGATCGTGAACGAACCGACCGCAGCGTCGCTCGCGTACGGCCTCGACAAGAAGAGCGATGAGCTCATCCTCGTCTACGACCTCGGTGGCGGCACGTTCGACGTGTCGGTGCTCGAGATCGGCGAAGGTGTGTTCGAGGTGAAGTCGACTGCCGGGGACACGAGCCTCGGTGGCGACGACTGGGATGACAAGATCATCGACTGGCTCGTCGAGGGCTTCAAGAACGACAACGGCATCGACCTCTCGAAGGACCCGATGGCGTTGACCCGCCTCAGGGAGGCCGCAGAGAAGGCGAAGATCGAGCTCTCCTCCGTCCAGGAGACAGAGATCAATCTCCCCTTCATCACCGCCAACCAGGATGGGCCGATCCACCTCCTCAAGACGTTGACGCGCTCTGAGTTCGAGCGGATGACCGCCGACCTCGTCGAGCGGACTCGCGGCCCGTTCGAGCGTGCGATCAAGGACGCCGGCGTGTCGGTGGCCGATATCGATGACGTGATCCTTGTCGGTGGGTCAACGCGCATCCCCGTCGTGCAGAAGCTCGTCGAAGAACTCGCCGGGAAACAGCCCCACAAGGGCGTCAACCCAGATGAGGTCGTCGCACTGGGCGCAGCGATCCAGGCCGGTGTCCTCACCGGCGACGTATCGGGCATCTTGCTGCTCGACGTCACCCCGCTGACGCTTGGCGTCGAGACCGAGGGCAATCTGTTCACGAAGATGATCGAGCGCAACACGACCATCCCGACACGTCGATCCGAGATCTTCACAACGGCAGCCGACGGCCAGTCCGAGGTCGAGATCAACGTCCTACAAGGTGAGCGGGCCATGGCAGCAGACAACATGTCCCTTGGTCGCTTCAAGCTCACCGGTATCCCGGCGGCGCCGCGAGGCGTTCCCCAGGTCGAGGTGACTTTCGACATCGATGCGAACGGCATCGTGTCTGTCTCGGCCAAGGACCTGGGAACAGGCAAGACCCAGCAGGTCACGATCACCGGAGGAACGGCACTCGACCAGGTCGATATCGACCAGATGGTCAAGGATGCTGAGGCGCACGCAGCCCAGGACGCCGAGCGCAGGGAAGCTGCGGAGGCCCGCAACGCGGCCGACCACGCCGTGCACACGATCGGGAAGCAACTCGCTGAGCACGGAGACAAGCTCACCGAGGACGAGAAGGCCCCGGTGCAGAGCAAGCTCGACGCTCTCAAGTCCCTGCTCGAGGACGAGGACGCATCACCAGATGCCCTCAAGTCCGCGACCAGCGAGCTGATGGAGAGTGCCCAGATCATCGGTCAGAAGATGTACGAAGCTGCTCAGGCAGAGACCGCAGCGCAGGGCACCGAAGGCGAAGAAGCCGCAGGCGACACCGATGAGGTCGTCGAAGCCGAGGTCGTCGAGGAGGATGAGGAGTAGGGACCGAGCATGATCTGCTCTCCCTATCCCCTCAACACACTATGACCGACCCACGCAACACACAGACCGAGAGCTCCTCACCCGCCGAGGGTGAGGAGCCTCTCGGGAACGACCACATCGAAGCCGAGATCCTCGAGATCCCTGACGTGGAGCCGACGGCAGAGATGCTCGGAATGGCACTGCCCGACGATCCCGACGAGGCCCAGCGACTCCTCCTTCGTGAGCTGTCCGAAGCCAGACAGGAGACGGGCGAGATCCTCGTCAACCTCCAGCGTGTCGCAGCGGAGTTCGACAACTTCCGCAAACGCGTCGAGCGAGACCAGGTAGAGAACGTTGGTCGTGCAAGCCAACGCGTCGTCGAGTCACTTCTCCCCGTACTCGACAGCCTCGATGCAGCAATGGCGACCGAAGCGACCACGGAGGCCGAGACCAAGATGCTCAACGGTATCGCCAGTACGAAGGACCTCCTCCTCGAAGCACTCGCTCGCGAAGGCTTCGAGCCGATCGAGGCGTTGGGACGACCGTTCGACCCGGCGCTCCACGAAGCGGTATCGATGACGCCGGGCGAGGGAGACCAGGTCGTCGAACAGGAACTCAGAAAGGGGTACACGATGCGGGGCCGAGTGATCCGTCCGGCTCTCGTGTCTGTTGGACATGCGTAAGGAATGGTTGGAGAAGGACTACTACGCCGAGCTCGGCGTCGACAAGAGCGCCTCTCATGATGAGATCAAGAAGGCGTTCCGCAAGCTCGCGCGCAAGTTCCACCCCGACAACAACCCGAACAACCCCAAAGCCGAGGCACGGTTCAAGGAGATCAACGAGGCCTACGACACGCTCTCAGACGAAGAGACACGCAAGGAGTACGACCACGCCAGAGAGATGGGGTACTTCGTCGGAGGACCAGGCGGTGCGCAACAGTACGTGCGCGTCGAAGATCTCTTCGGTGGCAACGCCGGGCCGCGAGGAGGCGCTCCACAGGATCTCTTCGGTGGCTTCCAGGACCTCTTCGGGGGAGCACGCCATCCACGCCCGCAAAAGGGCGCGAACATGTCGGGTACCGTCACGTTGAGCTTCCACGAAGCTCTCGCCGGCCCCACGAAGGAGCTGGTCGTCAACGCCAAGCGCGTGAAGGTCAAGATCCCCAAGGGCGTCGCCGACGGCACCAAGGTACGCGTGAAGGGCAAGGGTGCACCGGGCGTGGACGGTGGACCACCCGGTGACCTCATCGTCAAGGTGCGAGTCGGATCGCATCCGATATTCGGACGCAAGGGAAAACGTGACCTCACGATCGACGTGCCCATCACGTACACCGAAGCCGCTCTCGGAGCTGCCATCTCGATCCCGACACTCAACGGGTCCTCCAAGATCAAGATCCCCGCGGGGACACAGGGGGGAACGACGATGAAGCTTTCGGGGAAAGGCGTAGAGACCGCCAAGGGCACCGGCAACCTTCTTGTTACGCTGCACATCGCGGTTCCAACGTCGATCTCGGACGAAGAGCGCGATGCTCTCGACGCTCTTCGTCGCGCAGAAGACGGTTGGAACCCACGAGCCCATCTAGGGGTGTGACATGGCCAAGGCATCGGACGCCGTATACATCATCTCTGTGGCTGCCGAGATCGTTGGCATGCACCCACAGACCCTCCGCGTCTACGAGCGGAAAGGTCTCGTCGATCCCTACAGGACACCGGGCGGTACGAGACGCTACAGCCAGACCGATCTCGAGCGATTGCTCCTCATCCAGGAGCTGTCCAACGCCGGCGTGAACCTCGAAGGGATCAAGCGCATCCTCGAACTGCAGGCAGCCAACAAGCGGCTACGCAGTCAGGTCGATCGCCTCCGGCGCCTCCTCGAACAGGCTGAGGCTCGCCGCGGTGGTCGTGGATCCACGCTCTTGCAAATCCACGCGACCGCCAAGCGTCCGCTCCCCGACATCCGGAGAGAGAATCCGTTCAGGTAGTACTTGGTACTTGGAGGGTCGGCGGATGGGGAGCAGTCGCTGAGATCACAGATCACAGATCACAGATCACAGATCACAGATCACAGTGAGGAGGACGCGGGGAGAGCGAGCAGTCGCTTACCGCTTACCGTTCTCCGTTTGCCGGCGAAGCGCAAGCATCCAGAAACAGCCTCGGTTTCCGACTGTGAACTGTGAACTGTCATCTCGTCGTCTTGGGAGCAACTATGGCTGGGTGACCGAGGCGAGTGCTTGGAGAAAGCGCTCGTTCTCTTGGGTCGTGCCCACGCTGACACGGATCGCGGGACCAAGCACCCGGACGATCTCCCCACGGCGCACCAAGGCATCACCAAGCTCTGCCGCTGACGAGTCCGGCTCGAAGTACACGAAGTTCGCCTGGGACGCCACAGGTTCGAAACCCAAGCGCTCGAGGCCTGCGAACAGAACGTCGCGCCCGTCCGCGTTGCGCAACCGCCTCGCTGCGACCTCCTCCTGATGCTTGATCGCCTCGAGTGCAGCGGCCTGTGCCACCGAGGTCACCGCGAACGGGGGCTGTGTCGTACGGAGTTGTCCGATGAGGTCAGCAGAGGCGACACCGTACCCGATCCGAAGGCCGGCGAGACCGTATATCTTCGAAAAGGTCCTGCCCACGAGGACGTTCGGACGGTTCGGGGCCTCATTGAGGAACGTCTGATAGTCATCCGCCGTCACGTACTCGGCGTACGCTTCGTCGACGATGACGAGGACCCGCTCCGGTACCGCATCGAGGAACCTCGCCACGTCGGGACCCGGGAGATGACCTCCCGTCGGGTTGTTGGGGTTACACACGTAAACGATCGTCGTATCGTCGCGGATCGCCGAGAGCATCGCGTCCAGATCATGATCGAGGTTGGCGTCAAGCGGAACTGCTATCGGCTCTGCTCCGGCGACCATCGTCGCGATGCGGTACATCACGAACGATGGATCCGCATAGACGGCCGACGTCCCTGGCCCACCGACGGCGAGCGCTGCACACCGTAGGATCTCGCTCGAACCCGAACCGATCCACACCTCCTCGGGTTGAACCCCCTGGTGGGCTGCGATCGCCTTGCACAGTTCGTAGCCACCGTTGTCCGGATATCTGTTGATCCCCCTCGAAGCGGCAGTGACGGCATCGATCACCTCAGGGAACGGCTCCTCCGGACACTCATTGGATGCAAGTTTGTCGATCGAGTCGATTCCGAACTCTCGCGCGACGTCTTCAACGGGTCTTCCTGGGACGTAACGGGGAATGGACTCGAGATCTGACCGATATGTTGGCACGGTTCCGACCTCCGGATTGCTTGGTGTTCGTTGCAGGCTAACCGGTACCACAGGGCCAGGGCGTTGCCCTAGCCTTTCACGCCATGAATCCGTTCCGGTCGCGGACCCTGCGCACGCTCGTCCTCTTCCTGGTCGGCCTCGGCCTGAGTTTCCTGGTCGCCGGAGTCTTCGCTCCGCACTGGCCGGGGTTCTGTGACGACACCATCGTCGGTGCTCCGTGTGGCGCCGTCACCGTCCAGACGATGGCGGGCTATCTCATCGTCATGCTCGGGGTACTGACGATCGTCTTCGGCCCGATCACAGGTTCGGTGCTCGACCTCGTCATCAACGGTGCAAAGTGGGAGACGCCGCGAGGAACCGAGAGCATCGTCACGAACATGCCCATCCTGATCGGCGCGATCTACATCGTCATCGGTGTCACCGTGGTCACCGCGGCGTGACGACGTCAGGCGACGATCGTCTCCATATCCGGTTGCTGAAAGACGAAGGCGACAACGAGTGACTCCCGGTTGGGCCACGAACGCAAAGTGTCGTGAGCCGACGCGTTGGCGAACGTCCGGAACTCGGACCAGCTCATGACGGACTGCGGCGACACCTGGAGATCGAGCTTCGGCCGGGCGATCAACGTATCGCCTTCGAGGTCGAACCCCTCCATCTCCACGACTGCGAGATCGATCTCCTCACACTTGGTGATGAACGCAGCTGCGACCGCCTTGGGGAAGAACCCTTCTCCGTCTTCGGTTCGGTATACGGCCTGGCCATCGAACTCGGCGAGGAGCTCGGTGGTGGCAGGGTGCTCGTCACTCCACTCCGGTTCGTTCGCCGCCGCAACGGCATCTCTCAGCTCGTCGAGCTCCTCGCCGAAAGCGTCGGGATCGACGATCTTGAGCGCCGTGTCGAGGAGTCGCTGCAGTTCGTTGATATCGATGTCCTGCACGTTGCCGTCGGCGTCCGGGTAGAACTGGACGATGGGCGCGTTCCCGTCCCAGAAGACCATCCCGATAAAGTCGTCTCCGCGCCAGAACTCCACGATCGTGCCGTCGAAGTCGTCGCGCTCTGTCTCAGCAAGTTGAATCGGAAGCATGACAGGAGAGTAGACGGATGACAGTTCACAGATGACACTTCACAGATCACAGATCACAGAGTGGATCCACCCGATCCGGTGAACGGTGAGCACGGCGGACGCCGTCACCGACAGCCGCCGGCCAGAACCTACTTTCTCTTCACCTTCACTCCGCGCCAGAAGGCCACGTACCCCTTGATGTCGGCTGCTGCCGGCTTCGGGTCCGGGTAGTACCACGCAGCACCCTGGGCGACCTCGCCATCGACGACGACGTCGTAGTACGCAGCGGTGCCCTTCCATGGGCAGACCGATTGAGCCGGGGACGCCTCGAGGTAGTCCGGGTTCACCGACTCGGGAGGGAAGTAGTGGTTGCCCTCGACTTTGATCGTTGCGTCACTCTGCGCGACGACCTCACCGTTCCAGATCGCTTTCGGCACGCGTGCTTCCCTTCGTCGCCCGGACATGGTCTGCACACATCAACGACGCGGCATCTTGCAGCATTCCCCCTGACTCATGGCAAAGCGGGGCGACCGAGAATCTTCTGCCACCCTCGAGAACCGCGTGTAGCCTCGTTTCAGCGAGGGAAGAGGGGTCCCATGTCGAGGCTCGGATTCTTGATCGTCGTGATCATGTTGTTCGCATCTGCATGTTCGTCCGGTTCGTCGAGCGATGCACCCACGACCACGCTACCCACCACCACCGAGGCACCGACAACAACAGCAGCGCCGACCACCACCGAAGCTCCCACGACAACCGCGGCACC
>CAYLVM010000025.1:8491-17055 GCA_964387145.1 uncultured Acidimicrobiaceae bacterium | reverse complement strand
CCCACGACAACCGCGGCACCGGGTCCTGTGGAGTTGACGATCACCTCGCCCCTCTACAGGGAGGGGACATTCATCCCGACGATCATCACGTGTGAGGGCGACGACGTATCACCGCAACTCGACATTGAGGGCCTGCCGGCCGACACGGTGTCGATGGTCGTGATCATGGATGACCCGGATGCACCCGTCGGGGTGTGGGACCACTGGGTCGTGTTCAACATCGTGCCGGTCGAGTCGATCCCCCAGAGCACCGAAGATCTCGGCACCCTCGGCAGCAACTCTTGGAGTGAAGCGCAGTATGGAGGCCCGTGTCCTCCTCCAGGTGACGGTCCGCATCGGTACATCACCGCCGTCTACGCACTCGATAGCCAACTCGGCCTCGATGCCGGCGCCACCAAGGACGCAGTACTCGAAGCGATGGCCGACAACGTCATCACAGAAGGTTCCCTCCTCGGATACTTCGAGAGATAGCCAGAGAGGACTCGCCCTAGACAACGTACGGGATGATGCGCCAAGGGACGCGTGAGCGGTACTCCCGGTAGCCGTCCATGTGCTCGATCATCATGTCCTCCTCGTGTCCCGACTTCGCTACGAAGAAGACGAGGAACGTCAGGGATGAGAGCAGGACGATCGGCTTGCCATACGCGAGGCCGACACCGAGGGTGAACAGGACGATGCCCGAGTACATGGGATGACGCACATAGCGGTACGGTCCCGAATCGATCACCGGAGCACCATCCACAGGAAAGGGAAGGGGCGACAGACGCGAGCCGTGCAGTACGACCGCCCACACCGTGAGCGCCGATCCTGCAACCGCCACCCCAACGCCAATGATCCATACAAACACCAGGCCAGGAACACCCGAAACCGCATCATCGGCGAAGACCGCTATGAAAAAGAAGACGAAGATGAGGCCCTGGGCGACGACCCACGCGACACCTCGATCACGGATCGTAGTTGAGTCGTCTTGACTCATATTTTCTGGCATAGACTACTCTATCCTGCGGTTGTACCCTTGTAGTATCGCACCAAGGAACAGAAACGAATGGATATCAACAACTTCACACAGCGGAGTCAGCAGGCCGTTTTACATGCACGCGACACCGCTGCCGAACGAAACCACCAGTACGTTCACCCCGAGCACCTTCTCGAGGGACTTCTCGCACAATCCGATGGCCTCATCTACCCGATTCTCGCAAAGGTCGGTGCCCACGTCACGGACGTCAAAGGCCCCAACGATGCCGCTCTCGCCGCCATGCCAACCGTCTACGGTGGCAGCGAGGTCGCCTTCGCCCAGGATGCGCTCGACGCCCTCAACGATGCCGAACTCGAGATGCAGAACCTCCGCGACAGCTACGTGTCGGTCGAGCACATCCTCATGGCACTCGCAGATTCTGAGACGGCCGTTGGTGACAACCTGCGCAACGCCGGTGTCACGAAGGAGGCGATCCTCAACGCCCTCACCGAAGTGCGCGGCAACCAATCCGTCACGAACCAGAACCCGGAGGACACCTTCGCCCCACTCGAGAAGTACGGCCGGGACCTGACCGAGGACGCACAAAAGGGCAAGCTCGACCCCGTCATCGGGAGGGACGACGAGATCCGCAGAGTGATCCAGGTTCTCTCGCGTCGAACCAAGAACAACCCGGTGCTCATCGGAGAGCCGGGCGTCGGCAAGACAGCGATCGCTGAAGGGCTGGCGCAGCGCATCGTCGACGGCGATGTCCCTGAGAGCCTCAAGAACCGCCGACTGATCGCTCTCGACATCGGTTCCATGGTGGCCGGCGCAAAGTACCGCGGCGAGTTCGAGGAGCGCCTCCAGGCCGTCCTCAACGAAATCAAGGCATCCGAGGGTCGGATCATCACCTTCATCGACGAGATGCACACCATCGTCGGTGCCGGTGCATCCGAAGGCTCGATGGACGCCTCGAACATGCTCAAGCCGATGCTGGCACGAGGCGAGTTGCGCATGGTCGGTGCGACGACGCTCGATGAGTACCGCAAGTACATCGAGAAGGACGCGGCGCTCGAACGGCGCTTCCAGCCGGTCCTCGTCAACCCCCCGAGCACAGAGGAGGCGATCGGGATCTTGCGCGGCCTCAAGGAGCGCTATGAAGTGCACCACGGCGTGCGTATCACCGATGCGGCGCTGATCGCCGCCGCAGTGCTCTCCGACCGGTACGTCACCGGCCGACACCTCCCGGACAAGGCGATCGACCTGATCGATGAAGCTGCCGCGAAACTCCGCATCGAGATCGACTCGATGCCGGACGAGATCGATGAGCTCGAGCGCCGCCGGCGCCAGCTCGAGATCGAAAGGCAGGCGCTGTCCAAGGAGGAGGATGCTGCTTCGATGGAGCGGCTCGCCGCCATCGAGGAAGAGCTCGCAAACCTCGGCGAGGAGCTCGACACGCTCACGGCACACTGGCAGCTCGAGAAAGATGCCATCAACGCGATTCGCGAGGTGAAGCAGCAGATCGAGGATGCGAGAGCTGAGGCCGACAAAGCAGAGCGTGACGGTGATCTCGAGAAGGCGGCTGAACTGCGCTACAGCACACTGCCGGCTCTGAGCCAGCAACTCGTCGAGAAGCAGGAGAAGCTCGACGAGCTCCAGTCTGAGCTCAAGATGCTCAAAGAGGAGGTTGACGAAGAGGATGTTGCTGAAGTCGTGAGCCGCTGGACGGGTGTCCCCGTCTCCAAGCTGCTCGAAGGTGAGATGCAAAAGCTGGTCCACCTCGAGGAGCATCTCCATCAGCGGGTCGTGGGCCAGGATGAAGCCGTCTCGGCGATCTCGAACGCGATCCGCAGATCACGTGCCGGCCTCTCGGACCCCAACCGCCCGATCGGCTCGTTCCTGTTCCTCGGCCCCACCGGTGTCGGCAAGACCGAGCTCGCTCGCGCCCTCGCCGAGTTCCTCTTCGATGATGAACGCGCGATGGTGCGCATCGACATGTCCGAGTACATGGAGAAGCACTCCGTGAGCAGGCTCATCGGTGCCCCTCCCGGCTACGTCGGGTACGACGAAGGCGGGCAACTCACCGAGGCAGTCCGGCGTCGTCCGTACTCGGTGATCCTGCTCGATGAGGTCGAGAAGGCACATGCAGACGTGTTCAACGCCTTGCTCCAGGTGCTCGACGATGGTCGCATGACCGACGGACACGGTCGCACCGTCGACTTCACGAACACGGTGCTCGTGATGACCTCGAACCTCGGTTCGGAGTTCATCGATCCCGACCTGCCCCAGGACGTCGTCCAGGCCAGGGTGATGGATGCGGTGCGGGCACACTTCCGACCCGAGTTCCTCAACCGGGTCGATGACGTGATCGTGTTCCACAGACTCTCGAAGGAAGATCTGCGAACGATCGTCGAGATCCAGTTCGCCGACCTCGAGCAGCGCCTGGCCGATCGCAAGATCGCCGTGGAGCTCACCGAGGAGGCAATCGACTGGCTCACCGACAACGGATACGACCCGGTCTACGGTGCACGCCCGCTCAAGCGCCTGCTCCAAACCGCTGTGGCCGACCCCCTGGCCCTCGAGGTCCTCGACGGCGCCCTCCCCGAGGGCTCCGTGGTCACGATCGCGACGGACGAGTCCGGCCTCACCTTCACCTACCAGTCGACCTAGGCGTCTGGCGCTGAATCAGCTCGTATGCGAGCTGTATCGGCGCCAGACTCCTCGGGGACGGCGAGGAGGATCAGGGAGGCGATCCCGGCCATCACTGCCCCGAAGGTGAACGCGTAAGCGGGGCCGAAAGCAGCCCAGATGCCGCCGAACACGATGCTTGCGGGCAGCGCACCGATCCCGACGGCTCCGTTGTAGTACCCGAAAGCGGAGCCACGCAGATCGGCCGGGGCGAGGCTCGCAACCCAGGCACGCTCGACTGGTTCGGTGACACCGAAGTACAGACCGTACGCAAGGAACAGCGCGATGATGATCGGGGTCGACGTCGCGAACCCCATCGAGAGGTAGATGACGACATAGAAGACCCACCCGATGAGCACGAGGGGTTTTCGGCCTGTGCGGTCCGACAGGCGACCACCGACGAGGTTCGCACCCATCTTGACGAGGCTGAACATGGACCAAAGCACCGCGATCCAGACCGTCGCGACGCCGACGTCCGCCAATCGAAGGATCAGGAAGGCGTCGGCACTGTTGCCAAGGGTGAAGACGACGACGGCAACCATCAGCTTCCAGTACCCCGATCCCAGCTCTGCTCCTCGGAGCGCAACCGGTCGACCGTCCTTCTCTTCGATATCGGTGTGGTCGGGTTCGTGAACGAACCGGGCGATGACGAAGATCACAATGATCGCCGGGATCACGGCAAGGAAGAACACCCACCGCATCGTCAGTCCTGCCCACAAGAGTGCGGCCGCCGCCAACGGGCCAAGCACTGCACCGAAGTGGTCCATGCTGCGATGGAGACCGTAGGCGGCGCCACGACTCTCCTCGGGTGTGACGTCGGCGATCAGTGCATCTCTCGGTGCCGTACGCACGCCCTTCCCAACGCGGTCGACGAAACGCACGGCAAGCACGAACGGCCACACCGTGGCGAATGCGATCAGCGGGCGAACCGCCCCGGCGATCCCGTAACCCGCGAACACGAACGGCTTACGACGCTTGACGGAGTCCGTCCACCATCCAGAGACGATCTTGAGAATCGCAGCAGTCGACTCTGCGACCCCCTCGATCACGCCGAGGGCGAGGGCGCCGGCACCGAGGACCGAAGTCAGGAACACCGGGATGAGCGGGTAGATCATCTCGCTCGACAGGTCGGTGAAGAGACTCACAACACCCAACGCGATAACGGTCTTGGGCACACCCTTCGTGATCCGTTCAAACCGGCTCATCCGTACACATCCTTGCCAGAGAAGACACTGGTCATGGTAGCCAACACTTGCTAGGATAGCAATTGTTACTGCAGCGTTCGTTAGGAAGCTCCATGAGTACAACAACCACTCGATTCGACGATCTCCTTCGCTCCCTCGAGGCGGCCCGCTCGTCCGATGACGATCTCCACCGCCAGAACGCGTCACTCACAGAGCGGAGCGCATCTCATGACACCCTCTTGGCCTTGCGGGCCGAGATGGCAGCGGCGCGAGCCGATTACATGCGCGAAACGCTCGGGGCGCACTCCGACGCCTGATCCAGTGATACGCCGCGTCCCCGCTCCACCTGGTTGCGCCGTCGTAGCCTCGCTGCGAGCATGGACGGCGACGGGCCGACAGCAGCCCGAACCGTGACACCGTGACCGTGCCAGACAGGGAGCTCCGTTGACAGAACACCCCGACCCCGACACCCCGACGACATCGGCAGAGCCAGACCGCGGGTGGCTGCTGCTCGCATACAAGGTTCCTTCTGAGCCGTCGTCCAACCGCATATCGGTCTGGCGTGAGCTCAAGCGGCTCGGCGCCTACTACCCCCAGCAGGCGGTGTGCCTCCTCCCCGGCCGTGCAGAGATCACGGATCAGGTCGCGGTGATCCGTACCCGGATCACCGACATGGGGGGAACCCACACGTACCTCGAGATCCCGTACGTCCCCGACGACCAACACGACAAGCTAGTCGCCGCCTTCCTCGCTCTTGCGGCAAAGGAGTACGCAGAGATCATCGAGGAGTGTGAGTCCAAGTTCATGAAGGAGATCGAGTTCGAGCGCTTTCGCGAGAACTACACGTTCGAGGAGGCAGAGGAGATCCGCCACGACCTCGACAAGATCCAGCGCTGGTTCGATGACGTTGCTGCGCGAGACTGGTTCGCCAGCCCGTCACGTACCACCGCTGAGGACCGGATCAAGGAGTGCGCCGAGCTCCTCGAGGCGTTCGAAGCCGACGTGTACACCCACACCGACGGCAGCGACTGACCAGCCTCACCTGCTATCTGTACCTGATTTCACTTGACAACCCGCCGATACTTTGATATCGATATAACCAAGGTATCCTTGTAACGCCGATAGTGGGTGATGCTACATATGCCGAGAATGGATCATCGAAGCCAGTTACTCAAAGGCGTGCTCGACATGTGCCTTCTCGCCATCATCAGTGAGGAGCCGAGCTATGGCTACGAGATGGCAGACAAGCTGAGCAAGCGTGGCTTGCATCTGACGAGTGAGGGGTCGATCTACCCGACACTCTCGAGAATGCAGCGTTCAGACCTCATCACCGGCTACTTTGTGGAGGCCGATGGATCAGGGCCCCCACGTAAGTACTACCGCATCGAGAAGAGCGGGGCCGAGAGGCTCGAGGAGTGGACGAAAGAGTGGGTCGACCTGCGACACGGCGTCGACCAGGTGGTGAAGGGAGTAACTCGTGACCGATCTGACGGCTGACCAGGTCATCGACCGTTGTCGCTCGCACTGGCTGAGTTCAGGCGTCGACCCCGCTGGTGCAGATGACATGACGACGGAGCTTCGCTCCCACCTTCAAGAAGCCCTCGCTGCGGGCAAGGACCTCGAGACGGTCACGGGGTCCAACATCGAAGCGTTCGCTGAAGAGTGGGCCTCGGAGTACCGGGGGCCCAGCGCTGGAGGTCCTCCGGTCGAGCCGACTCCCCCATCCCTCCCACGCACTGACTCGCGACAAGGAACGTGGGGCCTGTGGCTTGGAGCGCTCGTCATCGTTGCAGCGATCATCGCAGTGGCAGTCTTGTCACCCAAGGACGACTCCCTCGACCAGGGCCTCTGGACCGGCGTGTGGTTCGTGGCTGCAGCCGTACTCGCCGTCGGTGAGATGCTGACCGCCGGGTTCTTCCTTCTGCCCTTCGCTGCAGGAGCCGTGGCATCAGGGATTCTTGCCCTGACGGGAGTTGGTGTGGCCATCCAGCTCATCACATTCGTCGTGACCTCACTTCTTGCCCTATACCTCCTCCAACGATTCGCCCGCAAGGACATCCATGGAGAACTGCTGCCGGTCGGTGCCGCCCGATACATCGGTGCATCGGCCCTCGTCACCGAGACCATCAACAGAGTCCGCGGCGAAGGGATGGTTCGGATGGGTACCGAGAGTTGGCGCGCCACGACCGACAAGGACGCAGAGATCCCGGTCGACACCGAAGTCCGAGTCGTCGAAGTCAGGGGGGCGAGACTCGTCGTCGAACCTCGCCCTCGCTAGATCACAGAGACACACCACAGGAAGGAGAACCAATGGAAGTTGCATCGATCGTACTGATCCTGATCTTCGTGTTGATCATCTACGTCGCTCTCGCGGTCAAGATCATCCAGCAGCATGAACAGGGCCTGATCGAACGGTTCGGGAGGTACCGCAAGACACTCGATCCGGGGTTCCACATGATCATCCCGTTCATCGAGAAGATCCGGAAAGTCGACATGCGTGAGCAAGTCGTCGACGTCCAACCCCAAGAGGTCATCACGAAGGACAACGTCGTCGTCACGGTCGATGCCGTCGTCTACTACCAGGCAACCGACCCGGTCAAGCTCATCTACAACGTTGCCAACTTCATCCTGGCTGCCACGAAACTGGCTCAGACGAACCTGAGGAACGTCATCGGTGACATGGACCTCGACAGCGCGTTGACATCCCGAGAGACCATCAACACGGAACTCAGGATGATCCTCGACGAGGCAACCGATGTCTGGGGTACCCGGGTCGTGCGGGTGGAGATCCAGCGCATCGATCCACCTCCGGACGTCACGAGTGCCATGCACCGCCAGATGAAAGCAGAGCGTGACCGCCGAGCCCTCGTCACCGAGGCAGAGGGCGAGAAGCGGTCTGCGATCCTCAAGGCAGAGGGCATCAAGCAGTCGCGCATCCTCGATGCCCAGGGTCAGGCTGAGGCGATCAAAGAAGTCGCCGACGCCGAGCGGTATCAGAAGGAAACGATCGCAGAAGGTGAAGGCCGTGCTGTAGAGCGAGTGTTCTCGGCAATCCACACGGGTGACCCGACACCGGACCTCATCGCTATCAAGTACCTCGAGGCCCTCCAGGGCATCGCCGACGGCAAGGCGACCAAGATCTATCTCCCGATGGAGACGACCTCGATCCTTGCAAGCATCGGGGCGATGGGCGAACTGTTCGCAGACTCCCAGAAGGGCGACATGGAGAGCTGAGACCTCTCAGACAACAAACGCCAGGCGACAGAGGCGGCGGGAGCGACACATCGCTCCCGCCGCCGTTCTCGTATGCTGTCGATATGTCCGATCTCGGAGGATCAATGCCCTACGTCAACTACGTCGAGTTCAACAGCGGCGATCCCGAGGCTGCTCGGACCTTCTACCAGGATGTCTTTGCCTGGGATCCACAGCCGTGGGGAGCAGAGGACTACTTCATGGCACAACACGGCGAGGAAGCGGGTGTCGATGCCGGCTTCACCATGTCACAGGATGGTGAACCACTGACCGTCGCAACGATCACGGTCGACGACCTCTCCGGATACATGGCAAAGGTGATCATCGCAGGCGGGGAGATCGTCGTCCCCAAGTTCACGATCCCCGGCGTCGGCTACGGGTGCTACTTCACCGACACCACCGGCATGATCGTCGGGATGCACGAGGCGGATACAGAGGCCAGCTGACGGCTCACAGAACAGAAGTTCACAGCTGACAGTTCACAG
>CAYLVM010000025.1:0-8391 GCA_964387145.1 uncultured Acidimicrobiaceae bacterium | reverse complement strand
AGTTCACAGCTGACAGTTCACAGTTCACAGAACAGAAGTTCACAGAATGGAGTACGTGTCTAGGACTGCGACGACTCCCCCGCATCCTCTTCACGGTCAACGGTGGACTGTGAACTGTCGACTTCTTCCCCACTGCCGACTGGCTCTTCCTTCTGACTGTCAGCTGTGGACTGTGAACTGTCGACTTCTTCTGTTGCCGGCTGCAGCGAGAAGAAGAACGGCTCTCCGATCAACGTGCGCTTCTCGGCCCGCTTCTGCATCATCCAGATCCACACGAGCCCACCGACGAACACGAGGAGCGAGACCCATCCGTTGCGGCTGATCCCAAACAGGCGGAACGTCGTGTCGGTACGCAACAGCTCCATCCAGAACCGGATGAACGCGTACATCGCGACGTACATGCCGAACGATGCACCCTTGGCGAGCTTCCCCTTCCTCTCGAGGATGAGGATGACCGGGACGATGATCAGGGCGTTCCAAAGAGACTCGTAGAGGAACGTCGGATGGAAGTACGAGAAGTCTGCGAACTGTGGTGGACGGTTCGCCGGGTCGATCGCAAGGCGCCACGGCAGGTCGGTCGGAGTGCCGAAGAGCTCCTGATTGAAGTAGTTCCCCCACCGGCCGATCGCTTGGGCCAGCGGGATTCCGATGGCAGTGGCGTCAGCGAACGAGAAGAGGTCGGCGTTCGCCTTGTGTACGAAGTAGATCACCGCCAGCGCCCCGAAGGTGAGCCCACCGTAGAGAGCAAGGCCACCCTCCCAGATGAACAAGACAGCGTAAGGCCGGTCGATGAACCGCCCCGAGTGCGTCAACACATACGCTGCCCGCGCCCCGAGAAAGCCGATGACGACCGCCCAGATGGCAACCTTCTCGAAGAACTCCCCGTCTCCTCCGAATCGCACATATCGCTTTCGTGAGACGACGATCGCGACGATGACACCGATCGCGATGAGTATCCCGTAGAAGAAGATCGTGAAGGGCCCGATCTCTAGGACGTTTCGCGTCGGAGACGGAATCTGTGCGAGTATGTTCATATGTTGGGTCCCTTGGTGTCTCTGGCGGCCGCCGACGCACATGACGTGCCAACCGATTCACGACCGTTCTGGTCCACGACAACGGCAGCGCACGCGCACGAACTCCTGCCGTCGCTCATCACAACGGTCCGTCTTGTGGCACACATGCTACGGCGCATGGAAAGATGTGTTGCTCCTGATCGAGGTATCTGTCGATCCGAGCGAGGTAGCCTGAGGTGCGAGTCGGCAAGACGACACCACCGTGTCGGTTCCCCACCGAAAGAGGCAGGCGTGAGCGCAAAGGAACGAGCACAGGAACGGTTCACCGCACGAGAGGCCGAGCTAGCGGAACTCTCGCAGTGGATGTACGACCATCCCGAGCTGGCAAACGAGGAGTTCGAGACGTCGGCGCGTATGGCCCAGATCCTGGCCAGCGGAGGCTTCGAAGTCGAGTACCCGGCGTACGGCCTCGACACCGCGTTCGCCGCCAGGGTCGGCTCCGACGGCCCCGAAGTCATCATCTGTGCCGAGATGGATGCCCTGCCCGACGTTGGCCACGCCTGCGGCCACAACATCATCGCCACGGCCGGCATCGGTGCCGGGCTCGCACTCGCCGACCTCGCCGACGAACTCGGCATCCGGGTGACCGTCCTGGGGACGCCGGCAGAAGAGCACCACGGAGGCAAGGTCGACCTGATCAACGCAGGTGCGTTCAAGGGAGCGTCGGCATCGATGATGATTCACCCGTCTCCGCACGATGTCGTCGACCCCCGGTTCATCGCGATCAACCACGTCGACGTCGAGTTCCGTGGCAAGGCCACACACGCCTCGTTTGCTCCCGAGCTCGGCATCAACGCTCTCGATGCTGCCGTCCAGGCATATGTCAACGTCTCCACATTGCGCCAGCACTTCCTCGACAGCGACCGGGTACACGGCGTCATCCTCAACGGGGGGACCGCACCCAACGTGATCCCCGAGTACACGAGGATGTCGTGGTACGTCAGAGCAGCGACTGACGAACGACTCGACGAGCTGTACCCGAGGATCATCAAGTGTTTCGAGGCGGCAGCCATCGCCACAGGATGCGAGTACGAGATCATCGAGTCCGGCCACCGCTACAAGGACATACGCAACGACAAGGTCATGGTCGATCTGTACGCAGCGAACTCAGAGGCCCTTGGGCGCCCGATGCCCCGCTATGACGACCTTCCTCCGAGAGGGGCAGGCTCGACGGACATGGGCAACGTCTCCTACGAGGTGCCTGCGATCCACCCGATGATCGGCATCAACTCATCCCCCGCCGTGAACCATCAACACGAGTTCGCGTCCCACACGGTGACCGAAGACGGCAGAGCCGCTATCCACGACGGTGCGCTCGCTATGGCGTGGACGATCATCGATCTTGCCGAGGGGGACAGATGGAGCGAGCTCGGCACGCACTGACGGCGACACGAGACGACGCGCATGGACAGGATCGGGGTGGAGCCGAAGGACTGGTCGGCCGTATCGCTTGGTGATACTGCCGAGGCGATGGCGTCTCCACCCGAGGGGCTCTCGACACAGGACGCCGCTTCGAGACGCGAGCGATTCGGCGAGAACCGTATCGAAGTGCAGCAGGGCAGGAGCCGGGCTTCGATCTTCATCGTCCAGTTCCGCGGGTTCCTCACCTACGTCCTCGTAGCTGCCGCCCTCATCTCTGCGTTCCTCGGAGACTGGATCGAAGCCGTAGCGATCCTTGCGATCGTGATCCTCAACGCGATCATGGGCTACGTCCAGGAGAGCAAGGCCGAAGAGGCCATGGCTGCACTCAGGGAGATGGCGGTCCCCACCGTTCGTGTCCGCCGGAGTGGGGAGACCGTCGAGATCGCCTCACTCGAACTGGTGCCGGGCGACCGGGTCATCCTCGAAACCGGCAACCTCGTTCCCGCTGATGGCAGACTCCTGGCCTCATCGAACCTCCAGGTCGATGAGTCGGCGCTGACCGGAGAGTCCGAGCCGGTGACCAAGGATGCGGAGTTGATCTTCGAGTCCGAGAGAGCGCTCGCCGAGAGACGGAACATGGTCTACTCAGGAACCACCGTCACGCGGGGCCGCAGCGAGTTCATCGTTACGGCAACCGGGATGAGCACAGAACTCGGGAAGATCGCATCCCTCATTCAAGGCGTCGAGGATGGCCCGACCCCACTTCAGGAGCGGCTCGATCATCTCGGCAAGGTCCTCGCCGGGGTCGCCGGCGTCCTCGTTGTCGTGCTGTTCGTGATGGGCCTCATTCGGGGGGACGACTTCGAGACACTGCTCCTCACCTCTGTCAGCCTCGCCGTCGCCGCAATCCCAGAGGCCATGCCCGCCGTCGTCACCATCGCGCTGTCCCTCGGCGCGCAGCGCATGTTGAAACGCAAAGCCCTCATCCGCCGTCTCCCTGCCGTCGAGACGCTCGGGTCGGTGAGCGTGATCGGCACGGACAAGACGGGCACACTCACCGAGAACAGGATGACGGCGGTCGTGCTCGATGTTGCGGATCGTCGGCTCGACCTCAGCACCGACGGTCCCGTTGAAGTCGCCGTCGAACCCACCATCGAGCTCGCACTGCTCATCGGGGTGCTCTGCAACGATGCCGCGATCGTCGAGAACGATGGGACGTTCACCGCCGTCGGCGACCCAACCGAAGGTGCCCTCGTTGTCGCCGGTGCAAACGCCGGGATCCTGAAGAACGCTGCCGAGAGCGTGCTGCCCCGCATCGATGAAGTCCCGTTCGACTCCGCACGCAAACGCATGACCACTATCCATCGAACCCCCACATCGATCGATGAGGTACCCGACGAACTCAAGGACCTGTTCTCGACCCTTGTCGACGATCTCCCACCTCACGTAGCGTTCACGAAAGGGGCCGTGACCGGACTTCTCGAACACTCATCCCGCGTATGGATCGACGGCGAGATCCGCGACCTCACCGATGACTGGAGAACACGGATCACCGATGCAGAGGAAGGCCTTGCAAGCAAGGGGATGCGCGTTCTCGGCCTTGCCGTGAAGCCTCTCTCATCTCCGATCATCGACGACGATGTCGAGAACGAGCTGATCTTCGTCGGGATGTTCGGTCTCATCGACCCGCCGAGGGAAGCGGTTCCTGGAGCCGTCGCTGCGACCCTTTCAGCAGGGATTCGCCCCGTGATGATCACCGGCGACCATCCGCTGACCGCGAGGCACATCGCCCACAGTATCGGGATCACCACATCGGATCGGGTGGTGATCGGGCCCGAACTCGATGCGATGACGCAGGATGAGATCAAGGAAGCAGCTGAGGAAGTATCGGTGTTCGCACGGGTCTCACCTGAACACAAGCTCGACCTGATCTCGGCACTGCAGTCCGATGGCGAGTTGGTCGCGATGACCGGTGATGGCGTCAACGATGCCCCTGCCCTCAAGAAGGCCGACATAGGTATCGCCATGGGCATCACCGGGACCGACGTCTCGAAGCAGGCTGCCGACATGATCCTTCTCGACGACAACTACGCCACCATCGTTGCAGCCGTCGAGGAAGGCAGGGTGATCTACGACAACATCAAGAAGTTCATCAGGTACCTCCTGACCTGCAACACGTCCGAGATCATCGTGATGATCATCGGCCCGTTCCTCGGCATGCCGCTTCCCCTCCTCCCACTCCAGATCCTGTGGATGAACCTCGTCACCGACGGGCTCCCCGCTCTCGCCCTTGGTGTGGAACCCGCCGAAGACGACGTGATGAGCAGACCACCGAGATCGGCGACCGAATCCATCTTCGGTGGAGGCACGACTACGTTCATCGCTGTATTCGGCATCGTCCTGTCCGTCGTCACCCTCGGGGCGGGCTGGTACCTGTGGGACCGTGGCGACACCGCGTGGCAGTCGGTGCTCTTTACGGTCCTGATCTTCGGACAGCTCGGCCTCGCGCTCGAGGTGCGCGCGGAGAAACGTTCACTGTTCAGCGTCGGCCTGCTCACCAACAAGGCGATGCTTGGCGCCGTCGGCCTCGGCATCGCAGCACACCTGGTGATCCTCTACTTCCCGCCCGCCCAGCGAGTGTTCGGAACGGAACCTCTCGACCTCGCACACTTCGGCATCGCGATAGCGGGAACGCTCGTGGTGATGGGAGCAGTGGAGGTGTGGAAGGTGGGGCTCAGAAGCAAGACATCAGCACGAGACTGACAAGGCAGTTTTGGGTGAGTTCACAGTTCACAGATGACAGTTCACAGTCTCGATGCCAGGAGGCTTCCACCTGGACACGTCGGCTGATACAAGTAGAGCGATGCAGGACTTTCGCAAGCTCATCGTGTGGCAACGATCGATGAACCTCGCTGCAGCATGCTATCGACTGACGAAGGACTTTCCTCGGGAGGAACGATTCGGGCTGGTATCGCAGATACGACGCTCGGCTGTTTCGATTCCAAGCAACATCGCTGAAGGCTGCGGTCGCAACTCGCCTCGGGAGTTTCGCCGGTTCCTGAGAATCGCATATGGATCCGGATGCGAAGTAGAGACACAGGTCAGAATCGCGAGACAGGTCGGCATCGACTCGAGTGATAAGACCACAGCGGTTCTGGAAGAAGTCGACGAAATTCGGCAAATGCTGACTGCACTCATTGCAAGAACATCTGACTGATCACCGACCCGACCGTTCGTTGACGCCGTCCACTGTGAACTGTCATCTGTGAACTGTGAACTGGAAGAACGAGCGTCGTGTCCGCTATTCCCTCAGAGAATCTGACTCAAGAACAACTTCGTTCGGTCGTGCTGGGGGTTCGTGAAGAAGTGCTCGGGGGTGCCTTCTTCGACGATCGTTCCGTAGTCGAAGAACATGACCCGATCGGCGACCTCTTTGGCGAACCCCATCTCGTGCGTGACGACGATCATCGTCATGCCGCCAAGCGCGAGTTCCTTCATCACATCGAGCACTTCCTTGATCATCTCCGGGTCCAGTGCCGAGGTCGGCTCGTCGAAGAGCATGATCTTGGGCTGCATGGCGAGTGAACGGGCGATCGCGACACGCTGCTGCTGGCCACCGGACAACTGACCGGGGTACTTCTCTGCCTGCTCAGGTATCCCGACGCGTTCGAGGAGCGACATGGCGAACTCCTCGGACTCGGCCTTCGGCTGCTTGCGCACCCACTGGGGAGCAAGCGTGATGTTGTCGAGCACCGTCAGGTGGGGGAAGAGGTTGAACTGCTGGAACACCATCCCGACCTCTGAGCGGATCTTCTCGACGTTCTTGATGTCGTTGGTCAGTTCCGTACCATCGACGATGATGGTGCCCTCTTGATGGGCCTCCAACCTGTTGATGCAGCGAATGTACGTCGATTTCCCCGACCCGGATGGGCCGATTATGACGACGACCTCTCGTTCACGCACCGTGGCAGTGACTCCCTTGAGCGCCTGGAAGTCGCCGAACCACTTCTTGACACCTTCGGTTATGACGATCGGGTCGCCAAGCACCCGATCCGATACCGATTCGTTATCTGACATGTTGGCTCCTTGTGACTTCTTGACTACCGCTCACCGACGCCGAGTTTCTTCTCGAGACGTTGGCTGACACGAGAGAACGTGAACGTGAACATCCAGTACACGATGGCCGCGAACACCAGCGTCCACTTGATCGATCCCAGGAAGCTGAACGGCTGGGACTGGGCCGGAATCACAGCCCTGGCCATGTGCAGGAAGTCGAAGAGACCAACGATCGTCACGAGCGACGTGTCCTTGAACAGGGCGATGACCTGACCGACCAGCGCAGGGATCACAGCCCGCAGCGCCTGGGGAAGCGTGATGAAGACGGTCTCTTGAAGCGTCGACATCCCGAGAGCCCTCGCTGCTTCTCTCTGGCCGGAGTGGATGGACTGCAAACCGCCACGCACGTTCTCCGCGAGATAGGCAGCAGAGAAGAGTGTCATTGCACCGATCGCACGCATGACACCACCGACCTGGATGCCGTCGGGAAGCGCCACCGGCAGCATCAAGAACGCAACGAGCAGCCAGGTAATCAGCGGAACGCCGCGGACGAGTTCGATGTAGGTGGTCGACATCAGCCGGAATATCGGCATCGTCGACGTGCGTCCGAGTGCAAGGATCACACCGAGCGGGAACGAGAGAACGATCGACGTGAACGCCAACACGATCGTGAGTGAGAGCCCTCCGAGGAAGAACGATCCGGGGACGTCGACGAGAGACTCTGAGGAAACGACGAACGCCGTGGCAGTCGTGAACAGCACGGTTGCGAGCCAGCCGAAGAGGTACTTGCGGTTGGCAGCACCCTCACCACCGAACGTTGGAGCCGCAAGGGTGAAGAGTGCAAGAGCCATGAGCAGGAAACGGACGACGAACGGCATCGAAACCGCGAACGATACGAAGGACAAGACGAGGAGGAACGCACCAAGGACCCGTCCGATCTCGCCAACCTTGGGCCGTGAAGCGAATGCAACGACCAGCCATCCAACGACGGAGAAGCCAGCGAGCACCGGAAGGTAGAGGCTCGTCACCTTCGAGATGTCCAGATCGGGGTCACGCAGAACGATCAGGAGCAGTACAGGGAAGCTCAGCACCCACAAGGTCGTGAGCGTCCCCTTGATTGCTCCACTCGAGGATTTCGCTACGAGAATCCGGAACAGCACGTACACGATCGCTGCAAGGATGAATATGACCGTCCACGGACCGGAGGTCGACGTCGCAATCGCCTGCCGAATGATGATCTGGGTACCGCCCGCATCCCGGCTCGGCCACGGCACGTCAACGGTCCACAGGACAACCACAATCAACGCCAAGGCAATACCGATCAGACCCATGACCGGGATGATCGGCTCCTTGGCACGTGCACCGGTGAGGGTTCTCAACGCCCACCCTCCTGCGATGAACACGATGCCCGCGACGATCCAGATGATCTTGCCCGAGCTCGAGAATGGTGAGAGAAGCCCTCCAAGGACAAGCACGCCGCCGAAGCCCAACAGACCTCTGCCCACGTTTCTCGGTTCCGCCATACCGCCGATGTTCCACACGGCGAACGAAGCCGCAGCGAGAATGATGATGAACCCAAGGCTTCCCCACACGCGCCACAGATCGGCGCTCGGGTAGGCCTGGACCATCAACAGCTTCATGTTGAAGGTCACAGCGTCCCAACGGGCACCCGGGTTGAAGACGAACGTCAGGAGCCCCCGATAGGCGAATACGATGACGATCGTCGCGACGATCGTCATGATCGAACTCGTCAGGGTCGAGAACAGGTTGTCCTTCATCCATATCCGCACACCCTTCGGCGGCGGCTCTGGTGCGAACTCGAGTTCTGGTGCAATCATCATGTCCGACATATCAACGCTCCACCAGCATCATCTTGCGGTTGTAGTAGTTGACGATCGCT
>CAYLVM010000024.1:0-24327 GCA_964387145.1 uncultured Acidimicrobiaceae bacterium | reverse complement strand
CTAGGTCCACCACCCCATCCCCTTCTTTCTGTGGGCTCACTGCGGCATATATCGGACGACCAACCCTGGGTATCCCAACTGGGGGTGGGGTGCGCTTTCTGTGGGCTGTCTGCGGCATATATCGGACGACCAACCCTGGGTATCGGGAAAGGCGTGTCGGTGGGGGTGCGGTTGCGGTATCTTCGGGGACTCAGGACGGGCTGTAGCGCAGCTTGGCAGCGCACCTGCTTTGGGAGCAGGGGGTCGTCAGTTCAAATCTGACCAGCCCGACCGCGAAACGAAGCCTCCGCTTGACGCGGGGGCTTCGTCGCGTGATGTGGTCGCGTTCCCTGGGGACACGACCGTGGCGAACCCGTCCGGCAGGCACGATCTCGCTTCGCTAGGGTGGCTTCTTCATCAGGGGGAGGTCCCAATGCGACGACGTTCGATTCTTTTCGTATCTGCAGTGCTCGCCATGACGACCGTGGTGTCTGCGCCCGCGCTTGCGCACGACGACGATGGTGACAGCGGAGGCACCTACCTGGCACTCGGCGATTCGATCGTCGCAGGAACCCAACAGCCCCTGCCGTTCACGAGTAACGGATACGTCGATGAGCTCTTCGACGAACTCCAAGACGAGTACGGCTTTGACACCCTCGTGAACCTCGGATGTCCCGCTGACGACACTAGGGAGTTCATCAACGGGGACAACGGCCCGAACGGGGGATCGCTCTGTTACGGAACCGGGGCTCCGCTGCCTCCGGGTGGGACTTCCCAGCTCGACGCGGCTCTCGGGGTCCTCGCAGCGAACCCGGGTGAGGTGCGCCTGATCACGATCACGATGGGTGCAAACGACATCTTCAGGTGCGACAGTTCAGCACCGAATGCGGCAACGTGCCTCGGCACGGAGATCGGGCTGATGGCAACGAACCTCGTGACAATCCTCGCCACGCTGCGTGCCGCGGCGCCGGGTGTACCCATCATCGGGATGAACTACTACAACCCGAACCTCGGCTTCTGGCCGGTCAGCCCTGCAGCCGCAGAGGCGAGCCAGGCGCTGGTGCGCCCATTCAACGGAGCATTGGAGTCCGTCTACGCCGCCTTTGGGGTACCGGTCGCCGACGTCGAGACCGCGTTCAAGACGTTCGAGACCGCCGGCAACGTCCCCAAGAACGTTCGGGCGATCTGCAAGTACACGCTGATGTGCGAGAAGAGCGGTGGGACGTACGTTCTCTCCGACTACGATCCGGTCGCTCCCGGTCCCCAGACCGATATCCACCCATCCAACAAGGGCTACGACAAGATCGCCGACACGTTCGAGGGTCTCATCGAGGATCTGGGCCTGTTCACGGGCCACGACTCAGACGGCCACGACTCCAAGGACCACGACTCAGACGGCCACGGCGACTCCGACTGACCGGTCACGCTGCGGGTCTTGATCCCCACACGACGAGGTCGATTGCTGTGGCTTCTGCGGATTCCACGTAGCGCTCGCGTTCGCCGAGTTCGATGACATCGAGGTCTCCGAGGAGTGGGGAGATCATCTTGGGTGTCCACAGGATCTCGGGGTAGGGCGGCCCACCGTACCCGTTCTCGAGGTTCGACAGTGCATGCCCGACCGCGAAGAACGTGCCGCCGGGGGCCACGGCACCGACCGCCCTCGTCAAGGCGCCAGCGATCTGGTCTGGGGGAAGGTGGAGGTAGAAGATCACGACGAGGTCGTACGTCTTGCCCGGTTCGTACGTGGTGACGTCCGCCACCACCCACTCGACCTCGGTGTCCCCTGCGAGCTTCTTCGCCTTTTCGATGCCGACGCTCGAGTAGTCGACAGCGGTCACCGACCATCCGTGGCGGGCGAGCCAGATGGCGTTGCGTCCCTCACCGCATGCGAGGTCGAGTGCGGTTCCCGTCGGCATCCCCTCGACGAGCGGCGGGAGGAAGAGGTTCGGCTCGGCCGACCACATCAGCTCGGAGCCCCGGTATCGGTCGTCCCACGTTGAACTGTCCATGGCGGCATGATACGACGGCACCGATGTGGAGGCGACGCCGTGGATGAACGATGGAGACCTCTCGAGCTCAGCGAGATAGCGCAGCGGTTCGGACCGTTCGATGCGCCGTGGTGGATCGCGGGTGGTTGGGCGATCGACTGCTTCCTCGGATGGAGGACCCGCGAACATGCCGACGTCGACGTCGAGATGTTCCGGAGTGACCGTGAGATCCTCTTCGACGTGTTCAAGGGGTGGGAGCTCTTCACGGTGTCGGGTGGAGCCTGGACGCCGTGGCGCCGGGGTATGCAGATCGCAGATGATGTGTTCGGAATCTGGGGCAGACCATCCCCGGAGGCCCCCTGGGGTGTCGAGGTGATCCTCGCCGATGGTGACAGCTCACTGTGGAGGTTCCGGAGAGACCACTCGATCACGCTCGATGGGGGAGCCCTCATCGTGTACACAGAGTCCGGAATCCCGTACTGCACCTCTGAGGTCCAACTGCTCTACAAGTCGAAGCAGGCACGTCCGAAGGACGATGTTGATTTGACGAGGACCCTGTGGCACATGTCGCGGTCCCAGCGCAGATGGCTTGCCGAGGCGATCCTGCGCGGTGAGCCGCACCATCCATGGATCAGCGTTCTTGCAGCGGTAGACGCAACTCACCACGAATGAGGTGCGAAGGCGGGTATCCTGGCACGCCTAAGCGGGTGTAGCTCAATGGTAGAGCCCCAGCCTTCCAAGCTGGTCACGCGGGTTCGACTCCCGTCACCCGCTCGACCGGTGGATCTACCCGCCGGATGAGCCCCCGTAGCTCAATCGGATAGAGCAACGGACTTCTAATCCGTAGGTTGCACGTTCAAGTCGTGCCGGGGGTGCCAGCCGATAGCCCTTGTACACCAACGGATGTCGGTCTTTCACCGCCAACGTGAGGTATCTCACCCTCTTCCTCCGTTGGCATCTCCGTTGGCGGACGCCTCTCTCTGGTTCGCAGACAGCCTGTGTCAGGCTCGACAATCCGCTCTGCTCGATGTCGGGACGTGACCTGTCACGGGAACCCTGCCACCTTCGGAGAGTGATGGTTCGCTCGGTTCCGAGAACGTTCGTTCAGCAGTCGATCGTCCAGTCGCCGTCGGCTGTGATATCCCATGCTGTGGAGCCTGTTGAGACGACGACTGTTCCGGAGTAGGCCCCGATCTCGTTGACGAGGAGATCTCTCGACGTCCCGGCCCACGCCCATATGGCGAAGTTAGAGGAACCGTTGTGTGTCAGGGTCGCTGTGCCACTGGTGTTCTTGAAGTCGGTGATTCTGACGACGGACTCGCCTGTTCCGCTGACCTGACAGGACTGTTCCAGCTCATCTGACAGCCTCCATATCTTGTACGTCCAGGCCCCATCGGCAGTGATCTCGAGCGCTGCAACCGGTTCGTTGGCTGCGAACTGCATCGGTCTCGTACCTGCATAGTTTCCGATCTCGTTCACGAGGAGGTCGATCCAGTCCAAACTCTTGTCACGAGAGATAACGGCGAAGTTCGATGATCCGTTGTGGGAGAACTCGATGATCACCGGCACGTTGGGCAGGTTCATGGCAACGACATCATCACCCGTTCCATAGCCTTCACCCAGGATCGGAGCTGTCGGCTCGATCGGATCGATGCCAAGAGCCCTGGCGAGGAATGAAGCCATCTGGTCTCGCTTTACGAGACCAGATGGGCAGTAGAGGTCGTTGGCTGGAGGGTTACACCCTCTGGTGACGTTGGCCTGTGCGATCGAGTTGATGTCCGCTTCGAAGATCGAACCGTCGTCATCGGTGAAGTAGTCGGTGCTAGACGCCGGATAGTCGAACATTCGACTCAGGAAGGCTGCCATCTGGCCCCGTGTCACTTTTCCATCGGGGCAGAACCGGTCGTTGGCTGGTGGGTTGCAACCCCGGGTGATCCCTGCCTCAGCAACGGTATTGATGTCGCCCTCGAATATGGAGTCGTCGTCATCGATGAAGTAGTCGGTTCCCGATGGTGGGATGTTGAAGGCACGACGCATGAAAGCTGCCATTTGGCCTCTCGTCACGGAAGCACCAGGGCAGTAGAGGTCGCCCGTAGGAGGATTGCATCCCCTGGTGATGCCCACCGCGGCTATCCCCTCGATATTCCACTCATGGACATTGCCGTCGTCGTCCCGGAAGGTGCCACTCGCCGCCGTGGCAGTGCCGATCGTCGCTAGGAGCGTCACCACCAGAATCGTTATCACCACAATGAAGGAACTCGGCTTGGCGAACATACGCACCTCCAAGGTATTCATGTCCCGCTCTAGATCGAGCGTACTCTCCCAACGACTTGGTATCCCATGTGGATGGGTGCGTGATACCCAGGGAGGAGTGGGCTCTCAGGGAACTCGCCTCTCATACACAGGTTGCACGTTCAAGTCGTGCCGGGGGTGCGAACGGTCCGTCGATCGAAAACACCATCCGGGCCATTAGGCTCTGCCACTCCCCGGGGTTTCGTCACTGTTTCCCGGACCGGAACCCCGCATCACGTCGTGATTCTGGATCCAAACGGGGAACCAGCGGGGTATCTCGCTGACATGGTGGCCGTAGCTCAGCTCGGTTAGAGCACCTGGTTGTGGTCCAGGAAGTCGCGGGTTCAAATCCCGTCGGCCACCCCAATTCCGCCGTGTCCCTCATCACCGAGGGCCACGCGCGGTTGCACACGATGTCGAGGAGTGATCGTGCAGACCGAGGTCAAAGAATCCGGAAGATTCGAGAGGACGTTGACCGTCCGACTCGAGAACGACGAGCTCGCCGCCGCCAAGAAGAAGGCCGCAGCGAAGATCTCGAAGAGTATGAAGATCAAAGGCTTTCGGCCGGGTAAGGCGCCCCTTGCCATCGTCGAGCGGATGGCCGGCGCGGACTACGTGCGCTCCGAGGCCATCGAGGAAGCGATCCAGGACATCGTCCCGGAGGCCATCAACGAGGCCGGTCTCGATCCCGTGACCGTACCGACCGTCTCTGCTGTGCGAGACGACAACGAAGATGGGGTCGTCGAGATCGATGTCCTCGTGACGTTGTGGCCGGTGCTCGAGTCTCTCCCCGAGTTCGGTGAGATCGAGATCGAGGTCGAAGATCCCTCGCCGACCGAAGACGAGATCGCCGAGCAGCTCGACGCCCTCCGCAATCAGTTCGCAGAGCTCGCAGATCACGACGGGGAGCTTTCGGAGGGCGATTTCGCTCTGATCGACATCAGCGCGGAGTCGGACGGTGAACCGGTAGACACCGCAGGCGCCAAAGACCTCATGTACGAACTCGGAACGAACTCCTTCATCCCCGGACTCGACGAGATCCTCGTCGGTGCGACCGTCGGGGACACGGCAACGGGGTCGGGGACACTGCCTGAGGGGTACTCGGACAAGGGCGGTGAGGACGTCGAGCTGATCGTGAAGATCAAAGAGGCGAAGAAGAAGGTCCTTCCCGAGCTCACCGACGAGATGGTGATTGACTCGACTGAGTTCGAGACCGTCGTCGAGCTTCGCGAAGCCATCGAGAAGAACATGCTCGCCTACAAGGTCCATAACCAGCGCGCGATCCTTCAGGACAAGATCGTCGAGTACATCAGCAACGAGGTCGACTTCGAAGTCCCCGAAGCGCTGATCGACGCTGAGGTCGAAGCACGGGTGCGCAACCTCGCCGCCCGCCTCGAGGAGGACAAGATCGACCTCCAGAACTACCTGCGGATCATCGGGCAGGACGAGGCGACCTTCATCGCATCGCTTCGCGACCAGGCCAACGCAGCGCTCTCGACCAGAGTCTTGCTCGACTCGATCGCTGCCATCGAGAACTACGAGGTCTCCGACGAGGAGATCCTCGAGTACGTGACCGAGATGTTCCAGGGCCAGATCGAGGATCCTCAGGTGATCGTCGACTCGTGGGGCGCGAGTGGTCAAATTGAGTCACTCGTCGGTGATATCCTCCGCGAGCGGGCCATCACCGGCCTCGTCGAATCGGCCAAGCCGGTCGACGCGGACGGCAACCCGGTCGATCTGACCCCGGTCGTGATCGAGCCACGAGAACAAGAAATGGAAGACGAACCAGCCGACGAGGTTGAAGAAGTCTCCGAGGCGTCAGATGATGACGTCACCGAAGTCACCGAAGTCACCGAAGAGCCGGAGGAAACAGAATGAGTTACCTGGTCCCAACAGTCGTTGAACAGACTCCTCGCGGTGAGCGCGCCTTTGACATCTACAGCCGTCTGCTCAAGGACCGCATCATCTTCCTCGGGACGCCGATCGATGACGGCGTTGCGAACATCATCATGGCTCAGCTGCTTCACCTCGAGGGTGAGGACCCCGACAAGGACATCAACCTGTACATCAACTCGCCCGGTGGCTCGACGTACGCCCTGATGGCGATCTACGACACGATGCAGTTCATCAAGCCCTCTGTGGCAACGTACTGCATGGGCCTGGCGGCCTCGGCTGCAGCGGTGTTGCTCGCCGCGGGGGAGAAGGGCAAGCGCTTCGCTCTTCCACACAGCCGCATCATGATCCACCAGCCACACGTGTCCGGTGTCGGTGGTCAGGCGACCGACATCGAGATCCATGCCCGTGAGATTCTCAAGACCCGCGAGGACATCAACGTGATCCTCGCCGAGCACACAGGCCAGCCCCTCGAAGTGGTTACCGACGACACCGAGCGTGACTTCTGGCTCGGACCTGAGGAAGCCATCGAGTACGGTGTACTCGACGCAGTGCTCTCGGGCCGTCAGCTCGAAGCCGTGTCGACCTAGAGGAGAGACGACTTGGCGAAGTACGAAGGCTCCGAGCTCCTCAAGTGCAGCTTCTGCGGGAAGTCGCAGAAGCAGGTCAAGAAGCTCATCGCCGGACCAGGCGTATACATCTGTGACGAGTGCATCGAGTTGTGCAACGAGATCATCGAAGAGGAGCTCTCCGGCACCGAAGAGGTGACTTTCACCGAACTTCCCAAGCCGCACGAGATCTACGAGTTCCTCGAGGAGTACGTCGTCGGTCAGGGCCAGGCGAAGAAGGTCCTTTCCGTTGCCGTGTACAACCACTACAAGCGTGTGCGTGCCGGCCAGCGGTCGAAAGAGGACGACGTCGAACTCCAGAAGTCCAACATCTTGATGGTTGGGCCGACCGGGTCGGGAAAGACCCTCATGGCTCAGACCCTCGCACGACTTCTCAACGTACCCTTTGCGATCGCCGACGCGACAGCGTTGACTGAAGCAGGCTACGTCGGTGAAGACGTCGAGAACATCCTGCTCAAGATCATCACCGCAGCGGACTTCGACACGAAGCGTGCCGAGCAGGGCATCATCTATATCGACGAAATCGACAAGATCGCCCGCAAGGCCGAGAACCCATCGATCACCAGAGATGTGTCGGGCGAAGGCGTGCAGCAGGCGCTCCTCAAGATCCTCGAGGGAACCGTTGCATCCGTGCCGCCCCAGGGAGGGCGGAAGCATCCCCATCAGGAACTCATCCAGGTCGACACGACGAACATGCTCTTCATCTGTGGTGGGGCGTTCGCAGGCCTCGAGGAAGTCATCACGAACCGGGTCGGTGGCAAGTCCGTCGGATTCGGTGCAGACGTCCAGTCCAAGGAAGACATACGGCCGTCCGACATCATCGATCAGGTCATGCCGGAGGACCTGATCGGCTACGGGTTGATCCCCGAATTCGTCGGACGCCTTCCGGTCTTGACGACGGTTGCCGACCTCGACAAGGAGTCCCTCGTGAGGGTCCTCACCGAGCCGAAGAATGCCATCGTCAAGCAGTACGCCAAGTTCTTCGAGATGGACGGTGTCGAACTCGTCATCACCGAAGATGCCCTCGAGGCGATCGCAGAGCAGGCGATGAAGCGGGGCACAGGAGCGCGCGGGTTGCGGGCGATCATGGAGGAAGTGCTTCTCGACACCATGTACGAGCTCCCATCTCGCGCCGATGTTGCTCGTGTGTTGATCGACGGCACAGTCGTGAGGGAGAAGGTCAACCCCACGCTCGTACCGATCCAGGATCTTGCATCTTCAGAGATCCCCGAAGAGCGCTCCGCTTAGACATCCACTGCGGCCCCGACGATGAGAGGTGAGCCGTGAGCCGAGCCTGGTCCCGGTCCGCAAAAGTCGCGTTCGTCGGATCTCATGGGATCCGCAAGACGACGGCTGTGCACGCGTTTGCCAACACGATGCAGCGCGCCGGGCGGTCGGTCGAACATGGTCGTGAGGTCGTGCGTGACAACCCTCTCGGGATCAACGAAGGAGCGACGGGTGAGGCGCAGTTGTGGGTGATCGTCTCCCAGATCCGCCAGGAGCTGCAACTCGCTCGAAGGGCCGACGTTCTCGTGCTCGATCGCGGTGTGATGGACAACCTCGCCTACTACCTGCGTGCTTGCGGTGGAGATGATCTGTTCGAGATCCTCCCGATGGTGTCACGTTGGTCCCAGACCTACGACATGGTTGTCCGGCTTCGACCCGACATAGCGTTGCGTTCAGATGGTGTGCGCTCGACGTCCGAGGAGTTCCGTGACGAGGTCGAGGCCATCCTCGACGAGCGGCTACCCAACCTGGTGACGGGGCGTCAACTCGTGGAGCTCAACGCATCCGATATCGATGACCGGTTCGACTGGTGGCCCCTCGCTCAACGTCTGGCGGCGCTGGTCGAAGAACCCCTGTTCGCCGATGGTGTCAAGCGGAGGCGCTCACGGCCCGTTCCGCGCCCCAAACACCCCGATCTGCCCCAGCTCGAGATGGAGATCTAGCCGCTGGCCTCAGCAGAGTCGACACGCAGTTCGTCGGCAGCTTCCGTCTGGGCTGCGAAGCCGTCGAGTTCCGAGATCGTCGGCTTGCTCGTCCACACCTGTACGCCGGCGAGAAGTTCGGCGTACGTCTCTTCCTGGCCCGGCTCGACGACAGCGACGAGAGGGATGTCGTCGGCGGTTCGCTCCTGGTACCGCTTGAGGATGACGCGGTGCTGGGGTCGGTCGAGATCGAGTTGGAAGATGATCCCGTGGGCAGAGCTGACCATGTCACAATCCCCAGCGATGATCGGACAGGCGTGGCCCCATTCGGGGCCTTGACACACGAGCACAGGGTGACCCATCTGCTCGAGGAGTTTCTTGTCTATCGGGTTCTCGACCGGTGTCACGTCGAGGATCAGGCCCCTCTGTTCTTTCATAGGATCTCCCTTCTGATTCTGATGTCCCCATCTTGGGATCGGATTGACGCCGGCGATAGGGCCAAATGGCCCTATCGGGTTCGGGGCGTCACTCGGGTGCCTTGACTGGTGTCCCCGCCTTCCACACATGGGTGACACGCTCGGGATCTCCCCAACCCGAAGCATCCTCGAGCGGGTTGAAGTCGATGGCGATGATGTCTGCGTCGTACCCCTCCTTGAGCTGACCTGAGAGCGGTGCCTGGGGGCCGAGGGTGTCCGGTCCGTTCGCCGTTGCGGCCTCGATAGCCTCGAGCGCCGTCATGCCCGCGTCCTGGAGGAGTGCGATCTCGAGGGAGTTGCGCCCATACAGGTCGCCGCTCACGAAGATGTCGGTACCCATCGCGATCGTGACGCCCTTGGCGACGGCGAGTTTCATCGCTGCGGCCTGATGGTCGGCGACCATCTGTCCCTTCTCGTACGCGTATCTCGGGAGCTTGTCTTCCTGGCGGAGCAACGTGTCGATGACGAACCGTGTCGGGACGTAGATGGCTCCTTGTGCGATCATCATGTCTGCCGCCTCCTCGTCGAGGTAGGAGCCGTGTTCGATCGTCTGCACGCCTGCCCGCAGGGCGGCAAGGATCCCGGGGAGCCCGTGGCAGTGGGCGGCGACGAACCGCTCGGCTCTGGCAGCTTCTTGGACGATGGCGACGAGTTCCTCGTGGGAGAACTGCTGGTGGATCGGGTGATCGACCTCGGACATCACGCCGCCGGATGCACAGATCTTGATCACCCGGGCGTTCCGTCTGAGGTTGAGCCTGACCGCCTTGATCACCTCAGGAACGCCGTCGCACAGTACGCCGATGTGTGCGATCGTGTCGAGGGCATCGAGCGGGATGCTGTGGACGTCTGCGTGGCCACCGGTCGTCGAAAGGATCCTGCCCGCCCCGTACACGGTAGGTCCTTCTACCTGTCCCGCAGCGATCGCAGGCTGGATGTCCAACCCGTCGCCGCCAACTTCCCTCGCCGAGGTGACCCCACCCATGAGCGTTCGGCGGAGATCACCCACAGCGCGGGCTGCACGCCTCGCGACCGGTTCCGTCATCTGCGTCGTGATGTCCGGTGTGTCGAGGCCGACGAAGTGGGCGTGGCACTCCCACAGGCCCGGCATGGCGACGGGTACCTCGACGGTGTCCATACCCGGCGTTGCGGGGGCCTTCGACGTCGGCCCGGCGTAGGAGATCGAACCACCCTCGAGGATGACCGTACCGGGGGAGAAGGGTTCTCCTCGACCGGGGATGAGGATGTCTGCGTCGATGCGTACGGCCATGGGACTCCTTGGTTCGCTGCGGCGAAGTTACCCCAACCGCCCTCCGAACGCACGTGACTAGTCACTCGGGGCCCCGCCCGGATGTGTCTTGTCCGCGGTCGTCGGACCACGTACGGTAGTCATGTGCTGTTCGGCTGCTGAATGCGGTTCGGGTAGCGGGGGAAAAGGACTGTGAGCCGGAGCGAGAAGTGGTGGCTTCCGCTCCGCCTCACGGTTGTTAGGAAGGCAGATACCCGGGGAGGGCTCCCCGGGTTTCTGACGTCTGTAGACTGCCGTGCCTGGAGATTCCCCTGAGTGAAGGCCATGATGAACCCCACGTATCAACCCGAAGAGGTCGAGTCGCGCTGGTACGCGATCTGGGAGGAGGCCGGGGCATTTCGTCCTGAGGTGAACCCTGACGGAGAGCCGTACTGCATCGTCATCCCACCGCCAAACGTCACCGGTGTCCTCCACATGGGACACGCGCTCGACCACGCCATCCAGGATGTGATCATCCGCCGCAAGCGCATGCAGGGCTACGCGGCCCTGTGGCTTCCGGGAACCGATCACGCAGGCATCGCAACACAGAACGTCGTCGAGCGCGAACTGCGGGAGGAGGGTCTTACCCGCCACGACATCGGCCGTGACGCGTTCATCGAAAAGGTCTGGGAGTGGAAGGCGAAATCCGGCAACACGATCACGACGCAGATGCGCAAGCTCGGCGACTCGACCGACTGGTCGAGGGAACGGTTCACCTTCGATGAGGGCCTGAGCGCCGCTGTACGCAAGGTCTTCGTGACCCTGTACGAAGAGGGCCTCATCTATCGGGCCAACAGGATCATCAACTGGTGTCCGAGGTGTCACACGGCACTCTCTGAGATCGAGGTCGAGCATGAGGACGATCCAGGCGAGTTGACGTACATTAGATACCCCTTCACGGATGGCTCGGGCTTCATCTCCGTTGCTACGACCCGGCCAGAGACGATGCTCGGTGACACGGCGATCGCCGTGCACCCCGACGACGAGCGCTATCAGAGCGCGATCGGCAAGACCGTGACGCTCCCGCTGATGGGGAGGGAGATCCCCGTCGTTGCAGACGAGGGCGTCGAGCACGAGTTCGGAACCGGTGCGGTCAAGGTGACGCCTGCACACGACCCGCTCGACTTCGAGATAGGACAACGCCACGACCTCGAATCGGTGACGGTCATCGACACCGAGGCCAAGATCACGGTCGCCGGCGGTGAGTTCGCCGGCATGGATCGCTTCGAGGCGCGTGAGGCGGTGAGGTCGCGACTGCGTGAGGTCGATGCGATCGAGAAGGTCGAAGAGCACCCGCACTCCGTCGGGCACTGCTCGCGATGCCACACTGTGGTCGAGCCCCTCCTGTCGCTGCAGTGGTTCGTCGAGGTCCAACCGCTCGTCGGACCCGCGATCGATGCGGTCAAGTCGGGCAGGACGCGGTTCATCCCCAAACGCTGGGAGAAGAACTACTTCCACTGGATGGAGAACCTCCAGGATTGGTGTGTGAGCAGGCAGCTGTGGTGGGGCCATCGCATCCCCGCGTGGTACTGCAACGCGTGTGATGCAACGATCGTCTCGATGCAAGACCCATCTGGGTGCTCATGCGGCAGTACCGACCTGCGACGAGACGAGGACGTCCTCGACACCTGGTTCTCGTCTGCACTCTGGCCGTTCTCGACCCTCGGCTGGCCCGAAGAGACCGACGACCTCGCGAGGTTCTACCCCACTTCGACGTTGGTGACCGGCTTCGACATCATCTTCTTCTGGGTGGCTCGCATGATGAAGATGGGGATCCACTTCACCGACGACGCACCGTTCACGGACATCGTGATCCACGGCATGGTTCGTGATGTCGACGGGCGCAAGATGTCCAAGTCGACGGGTAACGCTCTCGATCCGCTTGAACTCATCGCCGAGTACGGAGCCGACAGCGTGCGGCTCGCCTTGATCCAGTCGGCTGCCCCTGGTCACGACATCCCGCTCAACACCGACTGGGTGGATGCATCGCGCCGCTTCGGGAACAAGCTGTGGAACGCCACGAGGTTCGCCGTCGAGTTCATGGATGTCACCGATGTTCCGACCGAAGGTGGATACCCGCAGGACCCCGGACCCGAAGACGCCTGGGTCCTTGCGAGGCTCGGTGAGGTCGCAGCCGACGTCGATCGGCTCCTCGACGAGTACCGACTCTCGGACGCATACGGCATGCTGTACAACTTCGCATGGTCGGAGGTGTTCGACTGGTACCTCGAGATGTCCAAGACGACCGCCAAGGATGAAGCGCGCTCTGCTGTCATGCGTCAGACGCTCGGGGTGGTGCTCAGAGACGTCCTGAAGCTGTTCCACCCTGCCATCCCATTCATCACCGAAGAGCTGTGGTCGGTGCTGAGCGACGGCGACGACCTCCTCGTCACCGCAGCGTGGCCCGACGTTCCCAGCTACTCAGCACCCGCCCACGTTGACTCGCTTCAGGAGCTCGTGACCGAGGTCCGGCGTTTCCGCTCCCAGCATCAGATCGCTCGCAAGACCGAGGTCCGTGTCACGATCGTCTCGAGTGACGACCCGCTGCCCGATTGGTGGCTCGCCCAGATGACGACACTGGCAGATTGCTCTCCCTCCAACGGTGACCGACCGGTCTCGACGGCGGGACACACCCGGATGCACTCCCATGGCATCGAGGCGTTCATCTGCCTCGACGGCCTCGTCGACGTCGAGGCGGAGCGGCCGCGCATCCATAAGACGATCGCAGAGCTGGAAGCATCGATCGCTAGATCCAGGGCGAAGCTGGACAACCCCAACTTCAGGGATCGCGCTCCCGCTGCCGTGGTGGCACAGGAGCAGGAGCGTGTGGCAGAGGTCGAGGCGGAGCTCGTCGAGCAACGCCGCCAACTCAGGGAACTCGGCTGAGCTGTGACAGATCCAGCGGCACCGATCATCCGGAACAGGGACGAGGCTGAGGCATTCCTCGACGAGAGGATCGGTCGCGGCGTCCAACCGGGTCTCGAACGGATCGTGGGTCTCCTCTCGTTCATGGATGACCCCCAATCCACGTACCCGAGCATTCACGTTGCGGGCACGAACGGCAAGACCACGGTCTCGCGCATGGTGCAGCAGATTCTTGGAGCGCACGGTCTTGCCACCGGTGGCTTCACGTCGCCGCATCTCGTTCGGGTCGAGGAGCGGTTCGCGATCCATGGAGTCCCGCTCGACCCCAACGACTTCGCCGACGCTGTTGCGGACATCGCCTGGTTCGTCGTTGGGTACGAACGCTCCGCGGACACCACGGTGACGTACTTCGAGGTCACGGCTGCCCTCGCCTTGTCGATCTTTGCGACGGCGACCGTTGATGTCGCCGTCGTCGAGGTTGGTCTGGGCGGACGACTCGACGCGACGAACGTGCTCGATGCGGACGTCTCGGTGGTCACGGGTATCGGAATCGACCACACAGAGTTCCTCGGGAACACGATCGCGCAGATCGCAGCGGAGAAGGTTGCGATCGTCAAGGACGGTGGGACGCTGGTCACCGGGCCCCTTCCGGAGGATGCCATCGATGTCGTTGCCCGGCGGGTCGCGACGGTCGATGCCAACTGGATCCGCCATGGCGAGTCCTACTCCATCGAGGAGGCTGACGTTGCCGTCGGTGGGTGGCGTGTCTCTGTCACCGGTGTGTTTGCCGAGTACCGTGACCTCTATCTCCCCATCCACGGTCGCCACCAGGTCGACAATCTGGCCACGGCGATCGCCACGAGTGAGATGTTCCTCGGACGTGGCCTGGACCGCGACCTTCTCGAAGTCGCCGTCGCCGCCACGACTGCTCCCGGTCGTCTCGAGGTCGTCGGGCGCAGGCCCATCGTTCTGCTCGATGGTGCCCACAACGAGCAGGGGATCACCGGGCTCGCTGCAACCCTCGACACCGAGTTCCCGACGATGCCGTGGCAACTCGTCATCGGCGTGAGAGGTGAGCGTTCCGTTGCCGACCTCGTCGCCCCGTTGCACAGCCTCGTCGGCGCCGTGTTCGCAACCGCTGCTGAGGACCCATCCTCCATCGATCCGGAGCGGGTTGCCGAGGATGCACGGATCGCGCTCGATGCGCCATCGAGCGTGTACCCGAGCGTCGAGTCCGCCCTCGAAGCAGCCACGAGTGCTGCAGGGGCGAACGGTGGTGTCCTCGTCACCGGGTCGCTCTACGTGGTCGGGGAGGCACGTGCTGTGCTCAGCGCGCCGCCGGACCGATCTGCTGAGGCACATCTCCGGTTCGAGGCTGAACATGAAGATGACGAGTTCGAGGGGCCCATGCCCCGCGCTCTCTCTGAGGAATGACCGGCATCTCGTTAGCCTTGCGCCATACATCGCGACCCGATCGCTTTCGTCCCACCCGAGGAGCTCTTTGGAAATGGCAGTAGAGAACACCTATGTCATGGTGAAACCCGACGGCGTTGCTCGTGGTCTCGTCGGTGAGGTCATCTCGCGCTTCGAGCGCAAGGGTCTCAAGCTTGAGAAGCTCGCCATGTTGACCATGGACGCCGAGATCGCTGGTCGCCACTACGCAGAACACATCGACAAGCCGTTCTTCGGGGAACTCGTCGCGTTCATCACCTCTGGCCCCGTCGTTGCGATGGAGTGGTCCGGTGAGTCGGCCGTTTCTGTCGCTCGCACGCTCATGGGAGGGACGAACCCCGCCGAGGCGGCGCCCGGGACGATCCGGGGAGATCTCGGTATCGTGATCACACACAACCTCGTCCACGGGTCAGACTCCATCGAAAGCGCCGAGCGGGAACTCGGCATTTTCTTCGGATAGATCACTTTCAAGACCGGTTGGGAGCCTGCGGGCTACACTGTCGTCAACCATTCGAGGACATTCCGTTGAACAACTTCCTGACATTCACGGGCCGGGACATGGCCATCGACCTCGGCACGGCGAACACCCTGGTGTTCGTGCGGGGTCAAGGCATCGTCCTGAACGAGCCATCTGTGGTCGCGATCAACACACGCGACAACAAACCACTCGAGGTCGGTACGGCTGCCAAGCGGATGATCGGGCGTACACCGTCGTACATCCAGGCCATCCGGCCGCTGCGAGATGGCGTCATCGCTGACTTCGACGTGACAGAGAAGATGCTCCGCTACTTCATCGACAAGGTGCACACGGGCAGATTTGCGGCCAGGCCGAGAATCGTGATCTGTGTGCCGTCGGGCATCACCGCGGTAGAGAGGCGGGCAGTCGAGGAAGCCGCATATCACGCCGGGGCCCGCCGTGCCTACACGATCGAAGAGCCCATGGCTGCAGCGATAGGCGTCGGGCTCCCGGTACATGAACCCATCGGGTCGATGGTCGTCGACATCGGTGGTGGAACGACCGAGGTAGCGGTGATCTCTCTCGGTGGCATCGTGACGTCCAAATCGATCCGTATTGGAGGCGATGAACTCGACGAGTCGATCATCCAGTGGGCGAAGAAGGAGTACAGCCTCATGCTCGGCGAACGTACTGCAGAGCAGATCAAGATGGCGATTGGCTCGGCTTGGCCGTACTCGGACGAACCGGCGGCGGAGGTACGTGGCCGCGACCTCATCTCGGGACTTCCCAAGACGATCGTCCTTTCCAGCGCAGAGGTACGCGAAGCGATCGAGGAGCCGGTCGAAGCCATCGTCGACGCAGTCAAGTTCACACTCGACAAGACACCCCCTGAGCTCTCGGCAGACGTCATGGAACGAGGCATCGTCCTCACCGGTGGCGGAGCATATCTGAAGGGAATCGACGTTCGGCTCGCCCACGAGACGGGTATGCCGATCGTCACCGCAGATCGCCCTCTCCACAGCGTCGTTCTCGGTTCGGGTGCGTGTCTGGAGGAGTTCGACATTCTCCATGTCGTTCTCCAGTCATCCGGCCGTGCCTAGGCGGGCGCGCCCGCAACGATCATGATCCCCTCATCAGGTCGCCGATTCGATCGGGTGACGATCCTCTTCCTCATGCTCGTAGCCGTTGGGTTCATCGTCGCGACGTTCGATGTGCGTTCAGAGCAGGACTCTGTGGCGAACGTACTTCGTGAGGGAACACAATCCATCTTCACCCCCTTCCAAAAGGGTGTGAACTGGATTGCAAACCCGGTCGTCGGCTTCGTGGATGCAGCTTCGAACATCGCAGGGTTGCGCGACGAGAACGATCGACTGCGTGCCCAGGTTCGCGAGACAGAGGCACAGCTTCGCGAAACCAAGGCGCTCGAGGAGACGGTCACCCAACTCGAACTGATCAACGGTCTCGAGGTCGCAGGTGACCTGGCAACCGTCACGGCCCGCATGTATGCGTCCGGCCCGACCGCCTTCGACAATGTGCGCTACATCGACAAAGGCGCCAAAGACGGGATCGTCGCAGGTCAGGCGGTCATCGACGAGGATGGCCTCGTTGGGCGGGTCGACCTCGTGAGTGCGAACGATGCCAGGATCCGCCTCATCACCGATCCGATCGTCTCGGTGGGTGTCCGGGTTCAGTCGACCAACGAGACGGGCATCGTATCGGGACGCGGGGATGGCCCGCTTCGACTCGAGATGTTCCGCGCAAAGGAGACCGTTCGCGGAGGATCTCTCGTCGTCACCGACGGCAGCCGGTTCCCTCCAGGAATCGTCGTCGGTGTGGTGAGGGCCGACGCGGACGCTGAAGTCGGATTCGTGCTGCGCACGGACATCGATCCAGCCGCGAGGCTCTCCAAGGTCGACTATGTCAAGATCGTCGTAGGGTGGTCACCGATCGACAAGGCGGTCGAGGAGGCAGGCGACGACGTCACCTCCACGACGACGACGCCCAACTCGTCAACGACGACGACCACCGACCCGCATCAGGAGGAAGGATGAGCCGCTCACGCGTCGCCCTCGCGCTGCTCTTCGTCGTGGTTGCCATCGTCATCCAAACGACCGTGTTCGGCGCTGGGAGGATCCAGCCTCTCGGCGTCGCCCCTGCCCTCGTGACACTGGTCGTCATCCTGCTGGCACCCTACGTCGAGCCCGAGTACCACCTCCTTCTCGGTTTCACAGCAGGGATCCTGATGGACCTCATCGGGAGTGGCACCCTTGGTCTGTGGGCGATGGCGCTGACCGCCGTTGCGTACGCTGCTACGCGGCTGCGGGACCGCTTCACGCGCGGCCCCTTCGTGGTCGGGGCTGTGGTGTTCACCCTCACGATCCTCAGTCAGATCATCTACATCGTCATCGGTACGCTCTTCGGCCAGAACACGATCGCTGAGCCACAGATCCTCTCCAAGATCCTCCTTCCGGGCACGTGGAACCTCCTGCTCATGTACCCCATGGTGATCGGCCTGAAGCTCGCTTTCAAGCCGATGGAGAGGAGGTGGGCAGCGTGACGAGTCCTGTCCGTGTCGGCGTGCTCGGGCTGCTGATCGCAGCTCTCTTTGGCATGCTCGGACTGCGGTTGTGGACCATGCAGGTCACCGAGGCTCAGGCGTACAACGATCGAGCCGATCAGAACCAGGTGCGTGTGGTCTTCACCCCGGCGCCTCGCGGCGACATCTTCACCGCCGACGGCGTCAAGATCGCAGGAACGCGATCGGCGCTTGCTGCGATCGTCGATCTCGCCCTCGTCGGGAAGGATGAGCGCGACGAGCTCGCCCAGAATCTCGCAGCGTTCCTCGACGATCCTGCACTGCCGGCTTCGGCGATCATGGACCTCCTCCTCGGCCCGAATCAGGGGCTCCAGATCACCGTGGCCAAGGACCTCTCCGAGGACCAGGCGGTCTTCCTCATGGAACATCGAGAGTCGTTCCCCGGCGTGAACATCATTCCACAGCCGATCCGCACCTACCCCGAGGGTGAACTCGGGGCTCACGTCATCGGCTACATCGGTCGACCGAACGAGCAGGACCTCGAGCGCGAGGACGTGCGGGGTACCGATTTCGTCGGTAAGGCAGGTGTCGAGAAGACGTACGATGCCCTCATCCGAGGAACAGAGGGTGTCATCGAGTACCGCGTCGATGCACGACGCAAGGTGCTTTCTCTCCAAGGCGAGGAACAACCGACTGCCGGAGGAAGCCTCATCCTGACGATCGATGCAGGCGTCCAGGCGCAGCTCCAAGAGTCGTTGCGTTTGGGTCTGGTTCAGGCACGCCGGCTCGAGATGGACGAGCGAAAAGGTGTTCTCAGGGACAAGTCGATCCCACGCTTGCTCGTCGAGGCGCTCGAAGAGAAACGTACCGAGGCCGCAGAAGAGGCGGCCAAGGTCGCTGAGGCTGCTGCCGAAGGTGACGGTGCAGATGAGGCTCCGCTGCCTCCCGTCCAACCGATCGAGGTCGATCCGGCGAAGGCGCTTGGATCCCTCTACCCGGGTCTCCCGATCGACGAGAACGGCGTCTGTGTGCCGGTGCAACGTGTCTCGATCCCGCTGGGAGGCACAACGTCACTGTCAGGGCGGGAGCCGCGGGTCGCACGCCTGATCTCCATCGATGAGGTCGGGGGAAACCTCACCGCGACCGTGACCATCGAGGGTGAGACGTTCACCGTCAAGGACAACCAGTCCTTTGCTGGCACGTTGCAGGTGCTTGCAGTGACGGAGGACGAACTCATCGTCTACCACAAGGACAAGTGGTGTCCGGTTCGCACGATCGGTGTCGTCATGAACCCCAACGACGGCTCCATCATCGCCATGGGATCGTATCCCTCGTTCGATCCAACGGTCTTCGTCGATGGCCTCAGCTCCGAGCAGTGGGCAACGTTGGGAACCGTCGGGGCGTTCCAGAACTTCGCCGTTCAGGGGCTCTACGCCCCTGCCTCGACGTTCAAGACCCTCCCGTACGTTCTGGCGCTCGAGGAGAGCTACTACCCACTCGACCGCGGTGTTGGGGACAAGGAAGTCGGTGATGCACCAACCGGAGGGGACCAGTCGAGTGCTGCCGACGGCCAGGGAACGACTCCTGCCGAGGCGGTCGTCCAGCCGCTGCGTACCGATACCGACGAGTACAGCTGTTCGGGAGAGTTCAAGTTCCGCCTCAACGACGGCACCGTTCAGACCAAACGCGATTGGAAGTGGCCGCAGGGGCATGGCCCGTTGGACCTCCATGGGGCGCTTCAGGCCTCGTGCGACCTCTACTTCTGGGACATAGCGCTTCGCCTGTGGAACGAGCGCGGTGACGACTCGGGGCTCGACAAAGAGAACCTCCTTCAAGAGTACGCACGGGAGTTCGGGTTCGGAACGGCCACCGGCATCGATCTTCCGTTCGAGCGCGACGGGCTCGTTCCCGACAAGGCGTGGTTCGTGTCCGAGCAGCGGGCAGGATCACCTCGTGTCCGTCCCGATGGGCCGTGGGTGGGTGGTGACCTCATGGACTTCGCTGTGGGCCAGGGTGCAACGCTGACCACACCGCTCCAGATGGCGAACGGACTCGCAGCGATGGTGAACGGCGGTACCGTTTGGCGTCCGAGGGTCGTCGATCGGGTGGTCGATCAGGACGGTGAGGTCATCGTGGCCAACGCACCGGAAGTTCTCAACCGCGTCGACCTCGACCCCCGCACCCCTCGAATGCTGCTTGCCGACCTGCAGCAGGTCGTCAACAACCAGGAGCGGGGAACGGCGCGCAAGGCCTTCGCCAACTTCGGTCCCGGCGTCGAACTCGTTGGAGGAAAGACCGGTACCAGCGAGATCATCAAAGCTCCGCGTGCAAAGCACTACATGCAGGTCGACAGCGCATTCTTCGTCGGTGTCGTGCCGGTGACAAACCCCCAGTATGTCATCGCCGTGGTCGTTGAACGTGGCGGCAGCGGCGGTCGCGTTGCAGCTCCGATCGCGAGGCAGGTCCTTCAGTACGTGGTCAACGGGGCGGAGGGTGTCACTGAGATCGCGCCGGGTCTGGAGGCCGACTGATGGCTTTTGCGTCCCGGACTCGCGAGGTCGCGCCGTACGCGAACCGTCAGGCTCCGCTGCGCCCGGACATCGTCCTCGTACTGACCTACCTGACGATCTCTGCGATCGGTCTGCTCATGGTGTACTCGGCATCTGCACCGGGTCTTCGCGCGAGGGGACTCGACCCGGAGGGTGAGCTCAAGACGCAGGCGTTCTTCATGCTCTTGGGCTTCATCGTCTTCGCCGTTGTCTCGATGCTCGACCTCACCGAGGTGAAGGGGTTCGTCGGGCCGATCTACATCATCGTTACGGGGCTCCTGGTGCTCGTGCTCACACCTCTCGGTGACAGCGAGGGGATTGCTCAGCGTTGGATCGATCTCGGCCCGATCCAGTTCCAGCCATCCGAACTCGCGAAGATCGCTGTGATCTTGATGCTCGCATCCCTGATCACCGCTTCCGACGTTCCCCTCACGTGGAGGACCGTGGCAAGGGCCCTAGCGATCGTCGGAGTTCCTGCGCTCCTGATCTTCCGGCAACCCGATCTCGGCACGATGCTCGTGTTCGCGTTCGTCGCTCTCGCGATGCTCTTCGTCGGCGGTGCCACACTCCGCCAGATTGCGTTCCTCTTCGTGTCTACGGCCGTTGCAACGGTCGGCATCTTCCAGTTGAACCTGATCAAGGAGTACCAGGTCAACCGCCTGACTGCCTTCATCAACCCCGGCGCACATGAACTCAGTCTTTCCTACAACCAGGTCCAATCCGAGATCGCCATCGGTTCAGGGGGACTGTTCGGGAAGGGGTTGTTCGCTGGATCCCAGACGAACTTCCAGTTCGTACCCGTCCAGTCGAGCGACTTCATCTTCACCGCGGTTGGTGAGCAGTTCGGATTCGTTGGCAGCATCGTCGTCATCGCCCTGTTCGGCCTTCTGCTGTTCCGGCTCTTGACGATCGCGGTGAGTGCACGAGATCGCTTCGCGTTTCTCGTGACCACTGGAATCACTGCGATGTTCGCGTTCCATGTGTTCGTCAACATCGGCATGACCATCCGGATCATGCCGGTGACAGGGTTGCCGCTTCCGTTCATGTCCGCTGGTGGGACCGTCTTCGTGGCGATGAGCGCTGCGCTCGGGCTTGCCCACGCTGCGTGGATCCGAAGGCACCGCCAGCCCGGGTCACGACGGGACGATTGACCAGTCGGCACACGTCGCCTCCTTGCTATCGTCCAGGGTCATGCATCGACGCGCAGATCAGGGCTGGATCGAGGTCATCGCAGGTCCTATGTTCTCGGGGAAGAGCGAGGAACTGATCCGTCGTGTCACCCGCTACCACCTCGCACGGGTCCCGACACAGACCTTCAAGCCGGCTCTCGACACGCGCTACGCCGTTGACGAGGTCGTGTCGCACTCCCGGCTCTCGACCCAAGCCACGCCTGTGGGAGATTCAGCAGAGCTGTTGCGTACGGTCGAGGACCGCACCGTGATCATCGGGATCGATGAGGGCCAGTTCTTCGACGACGGTCTCGTCAAGGTCGCAGAGATGCTCGCCGGCGCAGGGAAGAACCTCATCATCGCCGGTCTCGATCTCGACTACCTCGGCCGACCGTTCGAACCGATCCCGTCGTTGATGCTGCGAGCCGAGTACGTGACCAAGTCACTTGCCGTGTGCCACAGATGTGGAGGGGCAGGTTTGTTCACCCAGCGTGTCGTGCAGTCCGATGACCTGGTCGTGCTCGGAGCGACCGACGCTTACGAGGCCCGATGCCGCCGCTGCTACGACCCCAACGAAGCGAGCCAGACCACCCTGGACGTCGAGTAGAGCCCTTTGGGGGTATCTGATACTTGGAGGATGCACGGATCGGGAACATCCGTTCTCTGTTTGCCGTCTACCGACTACTTGACGGCACCCAGAAATGGTCGGGGTTTCCGACTGTGATCTGTGATCTGTGAACTGTCAACTCGCCGACCGCTTCCTATCTGCCGATCGTCTTGGTCCAAGTACATCTGGTTCAGGTTCCCCTACTTGTGGCCGATGCTTGTTAGCATTCACGAATCACGCCGCATCCGCGGCTGAACAGGTTTCCGACCCGGGACGGGTATGGTCAACGTCCGATCGCTCGAAGCGCTGGTGTATACACACCTGATCGTCTCGCGAATCACTCATCTGATTCATAGTCCAGATGAGTGGGACGACGTTGTCTCCCTTGCCTCTGTGAACAGCCCAACGAAGGGTGCACGAACGCGTCATCGAATACGATGTCGTCCTGGGGCCGGATACAACCAAGGACCGCCGTACGTGGTGGTCGAAGGAGTTGATCCATGGGCCTCTTCAAGAAGAAGTCACCCCGCGTCATCCGTAAGAGCGAAGCAACCGAAGAACGGTTGGTACGCACGGTCGACGGACAGCAAGTAACCGTTCGCAAGTTCGTCAAGGCGCAGCCGAAGAAGCAGTCGAACTCAGCAACAGCGACCCGTAAGAAGCCCCAGCGCAGCTCCGGGTCCAAGAACGGGCGCCAGCGATCGCGTTCGAGCGCCCCGTCCCAGCGTCGCCGGCCCCCGATCGAGATCGTCGAGCCACCCGAGACCGCACGCAAGCAGATGCTTGTGCGTAGGAGTCCCAATCAGACCCAGATCGTTGTGCTCGAGGGCCCCGTTCTCGTCGAGCACTACGTGGCACGGTCCGACCGCAAGTCTCTGATAGGGAACGTCTACGTCGGCAAGGTCCGCAATGTGCTTCCCGGCATGGAGGCGGCGTTCATCGACTTCGGTGAGGGCAAGAACGGCGTCCTGTACGCAGGCGACGTCAACTACGCCGAGTACGAACTCAACGGGAAGCCACGTCGAATCGAGACCGTGCTCAGGACCGGTGACCCGGTTCTCGTGCAGGTCGTCAAGGACGCCATGGGTCACAAGGGCGCACGTCTGACGAATCAGATTTCGCTCGCCGGTCGCTACCTCGTCCTTGCACCGAGCGAGGAAGTGCGCGGCATCTCGAGACGGCTTCCCGACGACGAGCGGCGTCGCCTTCGTGAGATCGTCGGTGATCTGCGCCCGGAAGGGACCGGGATCATCGTACGCACCGCTGCGGAAGGCGCTACTCGTGAAGACATCAAGGGCGACATCGATCGCCTGAAGGCGATGTGGGACAAGATCGACGAGGACCGCAAGACAGCTTCGGTCCCGTCCCTTGTCTATGAAGAGCCGCCACTCGTCATCAGAGTCATCAGGGAACACTTCACCCGCGACTTTCGCAGGCTGCTGATCGACGATCCCGAGATCCAGAAGCAGGTACTCGACTACCTCGCCGGTACCGAAGCAGACCTCGTCGAGAAGGTCGCCATGTACACGGATGAGCTCGGTCTGTTCGAGCGGTACCACGTCGAAGATCAGCTCCGCAAAGCGCTCGACCGTCGTGTGTGGCTGCCATCGGGAGGCCACCTCGTCATCGACCGCACGGAGGCTCTGACCGTGATCGACGTGAACACCGGACGGTTCGTTGGAAGCACGAACCTCGAAGAGACCGTGCTCCAGAACAACCTGGAGTCTGCTGAAGAGATCGCCCGCCAGCTTCGTCTTCGTGACATCGGCGGGATCATCGTGATCGACTTCATCGATATGGAGGATGTCAAGAACCAGGAGGCAGTGTTGCTCCGACTCCGGGAACATCTTGCCAAGGACAAGACCCGGACACAGGTGTTCGACGTTTCCCACCTCGGGCTCGTCGAGATGACGCGCAAGAACGTGTCTGCCGGGCTGCTCGAATCGTTCTCCGAGATGTGCAAGCACTGCAACGGCCGGGGCGTCTTGCTCCATGAAGAGGCAGCCGCAACGGGGATCCCCGCCGTCGATGCTGGGATCAAGGAAGCCAGCGAGTAGCACACACTCCGTAGTACGTAGTACATGGTCCGTACTACCCTTGCGGGACGTTCCCAAGTGGGGCGTGCCACCGCGTCGGATCGTAGGAAGTTCCGACCCACTGAGAAACCACCTGAGGATTATGTACGCGATCATCCGCGCCGGCGGGAAGCAGGCAAAGGTTCA
>CAYLVM010000023.1:3940-26133 GCA_964387145.1 uncultured Acidimicrobiaceae bacterium | reverse complement strand
GGTCACGTTCCGTCCGGGGCAACTCGAAGCGATCGAGACCGTCACGACCCAAAACGGCCGTGCACTCGTCGTGCAGCGAACCGGGTGGGGCAAGTCCGCCGTGTACTTCATCGCGACACGCATCCTGCGTTCGCGGGGTTCGGGACCAACCGTCATCGTGTCGCCGCTCCTTGCGTTGATGCGCAACCAGATCCAGGCCGCAGAACGCCTCGGTCTCACTGCAGTGACGGTCAACTCGTCTAACCGTGACGACTGGGTCGACGTGTTCACTTCGATCGATGACGACGAGATCGACTTGCTCCTCATCTCGCCCGAACGACTGAACAACCCACGTTTCAGGACGGACATCCTCCCCGATCTGTTGAATCGGCTCGGGCTCCTCGTCATCGACGAGGCGCACTGCATCTCGGATTGGGGACACGACTTCCGCCCGGACTACCGCAGACTGCAACGCATCGTCGAGGCCCTCCCGCCAACGACCCCCGTCCTGGGAACGACCGCAACCGCGAACGATCGTGTCGTTGCCGACATCGAGGAACAGCTGGGGTCGAACCTCGTCGTCATCCGCGGCACCCTCGACCGTCCGAGTCTCCGCCTCCAGGTCATCGACATGCCGAACAAGGCCGAACGAATGGCCTGGCTTGCAAAGACGATCCCGGACCTTCCCGGCGCCGGCATCGTCTACACCCTGACCATCACCGATGCGAAACGTGTTGGCCGGTTCTTGAAGAAGCAAGGCATCGACGCCGAGTTCTACACCGGCCAGAGCGAGACCGAGGACAGGCTCGACATCGAGGAACGCCTGTCGGCCAACGAGCTCAAAGTCGTTGTCGCGACATCGGCTCTCGCGATGGGGTACGACAACCCGCATGTTCAGTTCGTGATCCATTTCCAGGTGCCAGGATCACCGATCGCCTACTACCAGCAAGTTGGACGCGCCGGGCGTGCCGTCGACGAAGCGTTCGGTGTGGCACTGTCTGGTGTCGAGGACGTGCGTATCCAGGACTACTTCATCGAGACCGCGTTCCCCTCCGAGGAGGTGACCGCCTCGATCCTCAACGCTCTTTCATCCTCCGACGGCCTCACCCGGGGCCAACTCCTCGAACACGTCAACATGCAGCCAAGCCGTCTCGATGGAACGCTCAAGATCCTCGAAGTGGAGCAGGCGATCTACCGCGACGACAGGCGGTGGTTCCGTTCCGCTGCTGCCTGGGAGTACCCGCGGGATCGGATCGAATCGGTCAACGAACACAGGAGACGTGAACAGCAGGCAATGGCGGGGTACGTCACGACCGATGCCTGCCTCATGGCGTATCTGCGCACCGAGCTAGACGACGATGCCGCTCCGTGCGGACGATGCGGCAACTGTGCCGGCGACCCTCTCGATCCAACGGTCAACGCAACCCTCACCGCGGTGGCGCACGACTTCATCCGGCTCCAACCGATCGTGATCGAGCCACGCAAGCAGGCCCCAGCATCGTTGGCACGACTCAACCTCAAGGATCATCGTCTCGAGGAAGGGCACGCTCTGGCCCGCTACCGGGACCCGGGTTGGGGAGAGCTCGTCGAGCGTGGGAAGTTCCACTCAGGACGGTTCGACAATGAACTCGTGCATGCATCTGCCGACCTCATACTCAGGTGGACTCCGGATCCCTTCCCTGCCTGGCTGACAGCTGTTCCGGACCGCACTTCGGCAGGCGTCGTCGTCGACTTCGCCCGGCGCCTCGCCGACACGCTCGGAATCGACTACGTCGACGCCGTGGCGCGGGTTGCCGACAACGCGCCACAAAGGGACATGCAGAACAGCTACCAGCAGGCCCACAACGTGCTCAAGGCGTTCGAGGTCCGTGACGTCGGGGCGGGTCCCGTCCTCCTCGTCGACGACATCGTCGATTCACGATGGACGCTGACGGTCATCGGTAGCCTGCTCCTACAAGCCGGCAGCGGCCTCGTGTATCCGTTCGTTCTGGCGGATGCGGGAAGAGGCTGACACGATGATCAGCGAAGACTCCAAAGCGGTCGTTGCCCTTGCGAGCAGACTTGGGGACCCCAAGCGACCCTCGCTCTCACCCACCGAGTGGGACCGGTTCGTCACCGTGATGGCCGACCAGCAGATCGGCATCGTCGATGTCTTCTCCGGGGAGTTCGACCCTCACCGCGTCCCGGGTCTCACCGACCCGATCTCAACGAAGATCGCCACACTGCTCGACTCGGCCGCTGCAGCGACCGTCGAAGCAGCCGACCTCGAGCGGTACGGCATCACGACCATCACCATCGTTGACGACAGCTACCCGGACGCCTTCCGGGCACGCCTCGGCAACCTTGCTCCCCCGGTCATCTATGTGGTTGGCAACATCTCTCTCGTCACGGGTGATGGTGTGGGCATCGTCGGGTCACGAGACGTCTCTGAGGCGGGCAAGGCCGTGGCAGAACGCATCGCCACAGAGGCCGTGAGCAACGCACGAAGCGTCGTATCGGGTGGCGCCCGCGGCGTCGACAGCTTCGCCATGAACGCTGCCTTCATGGCCGGGGGCGCCGTCATCGGCGTGCTCGCCGATTCGCTTCGAGCCAGGATCCGCAAACCGGGCACGCTTCAGGCCATCGATGCAGGGACCACATGTCTCGTGAGCCAGCAGATCCCCTCGGCAGGGTTCACCCCACACTCTGGAATGGCACGCAACAAGCTCGTGTACGCCCTGAGCGAGGTCACCGTTGTCGTCGCGTCCGATCTCGAGTCCGGTGGCACCTGGGCGGGTGCGATCGAGGCGATCAAGAACCACAACGCGATGGTTGCCGTCTGGGTCGGCGAGGGTGGCGGCACGGGCAACGATGCGCTCGTCAGAGCGGGCGCCTCCCCCCTCGCATCGACAGACGACCTGTTCACCCTCGAGTCAGCCGAGACGACCGAACCTTCCGAACAGCTCGGTCTCCTGGATTCGACCTAGCCGGGACACGAGCACGCCCGAGCTGCCATCATCTGATCCATGGCCAGGATGTACCCACCCAAGTTGCCCCAAGACGCATCGCCGTCGGAGCGTCCCGTATATGAGGCGCTCCGCAAGCTCCCCGACCCGTGGCGGGTGTTCCACTCGGTTGCGTGGCAGTCGTTACGCAACGGGCGCCAGGGTGACGGCGAGGCCGACTTCGTCCTTGTCCACCCCAAACACGGCCTGATCGTGATCGAGGCCAAAGGTGGTTCGATCCGGATCAAGGACGGTGAGTGGTTCACCTCAGGCAACAGCGGCCTGCACCGCATCGACCCGTTCGAACAGGCCGTCTCGTCCAAGCACGCCCTGATGAACTACCTCAAGGACATGATCGCCGACCTCCCCTGGGTCGAGTCCGGACACGCCGTGTGGTTCCCCAAGATCAAGGTCGACGGCGACCTCTCCGCTGCGGCCCCCGACGAGCTGATCCTGGACCGCAACGATCTGCGCCGCCCGGTGGCTGCGATCAACGACGTCGTGAACCGCTGGGGCCTTCACAAAGCGATCGGTGAGCAGGCACTCGAAGCGATCACACAGCGCCTGGCCCCGACGGTGACGATCCGCCACACCCTTGCCGACGACGTTGCCGAGGTCACAGCCCGCCAGATCGAGCTCACCGAGACCCAGCGTCTCGCCCTTGCAGGCCTGTCGCGGACGCGCCGGGTCCTCGTGTTCGGCGGGGCAGGAACCGGCAAGACGGTCCTCGCCGAGGAACGGGCACGGCGGCTGTCTGGGGACGGGTTCCGGGTCGTTCTCGTCTGTTTCAACCGTCCCCTCGGCGACGCCCTCGCCGCCGAGTTCACCGACAACGACCTTGTCACGGCAGGTTCGTTCCATCAGCAGGCACGGACATGGATCGAGGATGCGGGAATGGCCTTCCCCGACGAGCCGGACCAGGAGTGGTGGGACGACCCTGCCGGTGAGCTCCTCCTCGAGGCGTTCACGAAGGGATCGTTCCGTACCGATGCGGTGATCATCGATGAGGGCCAGGACTTCGATGACTCGTGGTTCGTCGCCCTCGAGGCGGCACTCGCAGATCCCGACGAGGGACTGTTCCTCGTGTTCGCCGACCCGCACCAGGCGATCTACCGAGACGGGTGGGAGCCACCTTTCGATGCCGTCGAGTACCGCCTCGAGATCAACTGTCGCAACACGAACCAGATCGCAGCAGTCGTCGCCCGCATCTACGGAGACGACCTCCCGTCGCGTGGGACCGACGGACCCGAGCCACAGTTCATCCCCGTCGAATCCGCAGAGGGGATCGAGAAGGCTCTCCGTGGTGTCCTGCACGCCCTCGTCAATGAGGGGAACCTCGCAACGAGCGACGTCGTGGTCCTCACCCAGCGTCGTGCCACGAAGGACCAGCTCGTGGGTGCCTCGATCGCAGGAGTCACGCTCGAGACGATCGACGAACGCACCGACGGGGTCGCCGTCGAAACCATCCACCGCTACAAGGGCCTCGAAGCCTCGGCTGCCGTCGTGATCCTCGAACGCCTCGAGACCGACCGTGACCGGTCCCTCGCCTACATCGGGCTGTCACGGCCCCGTGCCCAGCTCGTCGTCGTTGGCCCCGAACCGGTCGGCAAGGCGCTGGGATTCTGATGCACACCTACGAGTCGGTCACGAAGTGGCACCGCACGCTGTGTCCGGTGACGGACCGCATCACGATCAGCGGCGACCTCCATGAGGATCCCCGACAAGCGGTTGCCCAGATCGACGGGTGGCAGCGGGCAGGGATCACCCACGTCCTCGACACCCGCTTCGAGTGGAGCGACGCCGATCTCGTTGCACTCCATGCGCCCGGGATCGTCTACAGCCAGGTCGGCACCGACGACGACGGGCGAGGACAGCCGGACCGGTGGTTCGACGCCGGCGTCGCGTTCGCCACCCGGGCACTGGCGTCGCCAGATTCAGTGCTCCTCGTGCACTGCCACATGGGGATCAACCGGGGACCGTCGATGGCGTACCGCATCCTGCTCGAGGACCGCTGGGACCCGATCGACGCCCTCGACGCGATCCGTGATGCCCGCCCCATCGCCGACATCGGCTATGCCCGAGAAGCCCTCGACCACTTCCACCGCAGCCACGACGTTTCCCCCGATCAACGAGCTCACGACCGGGACCGTCTCGACGCCTGGCTCCGTGGCTTCCCCACGGCGGGGCTGCACATCACGAGGGAACCCGGCTGAGTTCTCTGTGGCGCTCTGCGCACGGCTGGCACCCCCGATCATCGATCGAGCATCTCGAGAGTTTCCTTCACGTCCAGTGCAACATCGCTGCTGTGGGAGCACGGATTCGCTCCACCTGCCTCACCACTGTCAACACTAGAGGGGCCACATGCCAGAGCATCGTGTCGGTGCTGGCGACTGGAGTGAGGCTCCCTGCTACCGGGACTGGTCATAGGCCCGGGCAGCGAGGTAGAGCATGAGCCGATGGTCGGCATCGCTCGGGTCCAGATCTAGAAGGTCGTAGGCGGTCTTGAGACGAGCGTCGACAGTGTTGCGATGCACTCCCAGGTGTCGAGCCGTTGCCGTGATGCTCCCCTGGTTCTCGAAGACCGAGATCACCGTCTCGAGCAGCTTCTTGCCCTTGGTCGTTGAGACCAACGACAAGGGAGCCAAGAGCCTGTGGAAGGCTCTGCGGGATGCTTCGGTCGTCGTCCAATCGAGCAGCATGCGTCGCAGACCGATGGCGTCGTAGATGACCGGCTCACCGCACGTACCGATGGCTTGTGCGTGTGACATGGCGGCACGCGCCTCAGCAGCACTCGCACGCAGACCGTGGAGGTCCTGATGGATCCCCCCGACCCCGCACCACACGGCGTTCGGCCGCAGCTCGATCTCGAACGCCGCGATGAGAGCCTCGATCGCGCGGCGCAGCGCCTGAGAGCGCGCCGGTGTCGGTGGGCTCACCCCGTTCCATGCGAAGGTGATCGTCTCAACGAGCCCAACCGGGTACCACGCTCCCTCCGCCGGGTGACCCGGGAGCACTCTGCGGGCAACACGTCGCGCGATCTCGTGCGTCGCGGCCAGGCGTCGTGCCGGATCGAGCCCTTGTTGATCGATGTCCAGTGCAAAGTGTGTAACCGCGTGCCAGGCACCAACGCGGTAGCCGAGCTGCTCGGCGTGGGTAACGAGCTGGTCTGACTCCCGGTCGGCGAGGATGAGCTCGGCGATGACGCTCGCGATGGGCCGGTCGAGAGCAGGAGCCTGACGACCGGTTGCCCTTGCAGCTGCATCAGCAAGAGAGCGAAGCGCCAGTTCCACGATGACGTCCGAGTCGGGGCTCTCACGATCAGCGCAGAAAGTCAAGCTGCGATCGTCTTCGATATCGACGTCCACTCGCAGCCGAGCAGCGAGGTCGTTGATGCGAACCGACCTCCCAAGCAGAGAACCCGCACGCCTTGCCCAGCGCTCGATATCTGGATCCTCCTCGACAGCGTACTCTTCGAGATCCTCCACGAGCACGCGCGCACCGGCGATAACATCCGCGAGGCCTCCCTCGAGAGCAGAGAGCAGATCGCCCACGAGCCTGGCCGTATCCGTGCCCTTGGGTGTGACCAACAGCGCCACGTTCCCCCGTTGGGCAAGCACCGGACCGGTCGGACCGAGGCTCTCACCCTCACTCCGCTTGAAGATGAAGGCTCGCACGCCACGGTTGGCTCCGGTACGGATCGCCAGATCAAGACGGTACGTATCTACCTCATCTGAGGCGCTCGACGTGCACACACATATGGAGTCCGTGTCGACGTTCTCCACTGCCGCGAGGTGATCCAGGACGCTCACCCGACGAATCGGGCCCGCCTGGGGATCACCACCGACGAAGGACAGAACGTCACGCAGCCACGGGTGTTCCAGGAGCTCGTTTGCGTGAGTCACCTCGATACTGTAGCAATCTGACCAGAAACCACCGAAGACTACAGCAAAGTGCCCATTGCCCAATCCTCCATATCTCCGTACTGTGCTCAGACATGAGCATACAGATCACCCCTGAAATCGTCGCCTCCATGGCTGCAGGTTCCGCCGTGTTCGGTGGTGGTGGGGGTGGTGACCCGGCACTTGGCGAGTTGATGGCTGCCCACGCCGTGAGCAAGTACGGTCCGGTGGACCTCATCGACCTCGACGATCTCGACGACGACAGCCTCATCGTGCCGATCGCTTTCATCGGGGCTCCGACGGTCATCCAGGAGAAGATCCCCAACGGTATCGAGGGGAAGTTGATCCTCGAGGCGATGGAAGGGCTCCTCGATCGCCCCGTCGGTGCGTTCATGTCTGCCGAGCTCGGTGGACTCAACGGCGTCATCCCCGTTGCGTGGTGTGCACGACACGGAATTCCGCTCGCCGACGCCGACCTCATGGGCCGCGCGTTCCCCGAACTTCAGATGGTGACACCCACGATATTCGATCGCGAGATCAGCCCTGTCGTGTTGGTCGACGAACGAGGCAACGTCGGCGTATTCCGAACCGAGACCAACGAGTGGGCAGAGAAGCTCGTGCGCTCGGTCACTGTTGCAATGGGTGGCTCTGCAAGCCTGGGCCTCTATCCAATGACCGCCGAGGTAGCAAGGGACGTGTCGGTGCGGGGATCGATCTCACGATCCATCGAAGTTGGACGTGCTCTGCTGGACTCTCCGGATGATCCTCTCGATGCGCTCGCCAGGTCCACCGGAGCCGTCAAGCTGATAGAGGGCAAGCTCATCGACGTCGAACGACGTACCGAAGCCGGATGGGCATCGGGAACGGCCATCGTCGAGGGAACCGGGCCCGATACCGGGTCGGTTCTGCGGGTCGAGTTTCAGAACGAGAACCTCGTCGCAATACGCGATGGGGAGCCCGCAGCAACGGTCCCCGACATCATCACACTCGTAGATATCCACACGGGGCGCCCGGTCGTCACCGAGATCCTCCGCTACGGGCAAAGAGTCGCTGCAGTCGCCCTCCCGTGTGATCCGGTTTGGCGAACCGAGCGCGGTCTCGAGCTGGTCGGGCCACGGCGGTTCGGCTACGACATCGACTACACGCCGGTGGGAGAACCACTATGACCGGCCAACACCACACCACACTGCGCATCGGAATCGACGTTGGGGGCACCAACACGGACGCGGTCGTCCTCGATACCGACGATCAGGTCATCGCCAAGATCAAGGTTCCCACTACCCCCGACACCACCACGGGCATCACGAACGCCGTTGGCGAGCTGTGTGGATCGAACAAGATCGACCCAGAGACGATCACCCACGTGATGATCGGAACGACCCACGCCACGAACGCGATCCTCGAGCGCAACGATCTCGGGCGCGTGGCCGTCGTGCGCGTGGGAGGCCCCGCAACCCACATGCTGCCGCCGATGGCGCAGTGGCCCGAGGATCTCCGTGAGGTCGTCTCGGCAGGCGAGATCATCATCCCTGGTGGCACCGAGATGGACGGCACCGACCTGTACCCACTCGACGTTTCCCCACTTGAAGGGTTCTTCGCCTCTCTGGGGCCCTTCGACTCTGTGGCGGTCGTCGGCGTGTTCTCGCCGGTCTCCAACCTGCACGAGCTCAAGACACGCAAGGCAGTAGCCGAGCTCGTCGGCAACGACGTCCCCATCGTCACGTCCCACAGCGTTGGGTCGATCGGCCTGATCGAACGAGAGAACGCGACGATCCTCAACGCTGCCCTCTCCAAGGTCGCGGCACAGGTCACCGAAGGGGTACGTGATGCGCTGATCTCGCACGGCATCAAAGCCGTCACCTACTTTGCCCAGAATGACGGAACACTGATGTCGCTCGACTACGTGCACCGCCTCCCTGTCCTGACAATCGGTTCGGGCCCGGCGAACTCGATGCGAGGGGCCGCGTACCTCTCTGGCCTCAAGGATGCGATCATCGTCGACGTCGGGGGGACGTCCACAGACGTTGGCGTACTCGTCAACGGATTCCCCCGCACGTCGGCGATCCCCGTCGAGATCGGTGGTGTCAAGACCAACTTCCGTATGCCCGACCTCGTTGCGATCGCTCTCGGCGGTGGCACGATCCTGTCCGGCGACTCTGGGGATCTCTGCCTCGGACCCCAGAGCGTCGGCTACCGCATCACGAAAGAGGCGCTCACGTTCGGCGGGAACACCCCCACGGTCACCGACGCTGCCATGAGCGTAGGTCGAGCCGACTTCGGGCGACTCGATCCCGCTGGTGACCCCTCATTCTTCGCCGAGGCCATCACACGATCCGATGCAATGATCGCCGACGCCGTCGACCGGGTGAAGACGACCCGTGCCGACCAGCCCCTCGTCGCTGTCGGGGGTGGGAACTTCCTCGTCCCCGACGGCATGGTTGGCATCAGCTCGACACACCGCCCCGACCACCACGACGTCGCCAACGCCATCGGCGCCGCCATTGCATCGGTCTCGGGACACGTCGATCGGCTCTACGACATTGCAGACGGCGGCCGGGACAAGGCCCTCGAACAGGCCCGCGGCGATGCCATCCGTGAAGCGGTTCGCCTCGGAGCCGATCCCGACGGTACCGAGATCGTCGATATCGAGCAGTTCAACGTCCTGTACGTCGCAACGACACGTCTACGCATCCGAGCAAAGGCCGCTGGGCCGCTGGCGGCCATATGAATCCGAACCTCGACCCTGGACATGAAACAGACAGAAGCCCGAGAAGAGAACACCACCGCGTTGTACGGTAGAAGTACATTGGTTTAAGATATACCGGGTGCGTAGGTCCCCTGACCGTTCAAGCGCACAGCATGGAGGAGGAAACGTGAAACATCTGACAACGACATGGCGGCTACTCGCGATGCTCGCCGTATTCGCTCTCATAGCGGGTGCGTGCTCCAGCACGAGTGAACCGACCGAAACAACCACTACCCAAGCCACGGCAACTACCGAGGCGCCCGCAACGGACGCTACGACAACGACGGCTGCGGCAACGACGACCGAGGCGCCGTCCGATCCGGTTCAGGTCGCGTACCTGTCGGCGAGCTCGGCCAACACGTGGCTCGCAGCATCGCGTGACGCAATGGAGCAGATCGCTGCCGACAACGGCATCGAGATCGTGGAGTTCGACGCACAGTTCGACCCCGCTCTCCAGCAGCAGCAGTTCCAGGACGCCATCGCATCGGGCCAGTACGCAGGAATCATCCTGGTCGCACTCACCGGAGCAGCCGCCATCCCCGATGTGCAAGACGCACTCGACGCCGGGATCGAAGTCGTCGTCCTCAACCAGGTCGTCGGTGAGGACCTCTCGACGTCAGAGCCACAGGTCGATGGCATCGCAGCAGCCGTGTTGGAGCCACCGCTCCTGCGTGGCCAGAGAATCGGTCAGCTCACCCTCGAGGCGTGCGCAGATCGCGACCCGTGCAACGTCGTGTACTTCTACGGCATCCGGGGTATCCCCCTCGATGAGGCCATTCGCGCAGGCTGGGACGAAACCGTTGCAGGTTCCAACGTCGTGGTCGTCGCCGAAGGTGAAGGCCTCTACCTCGGACCCGATGCCGGTCTTGCAGCGATGCAGGACATCTTGGTGTCTACTCCCGAGATCGACGTCGTGATCGGAGCAGACCAGTCCATGCAGGGTGTCGAGATCGCACTCAACGACGCAGGCGTCGAGGGTGTCGACATCATCGGGTTCGGTGGCAGCAGCTACTCGGTAGAGGCAACGGCCGACGGCCGCTGGTTCGGTGGGCTCATGGGAGCTCCCTACACCGAGGGCAAGCTCGCCATGGAAGCCATGGTTTCGGCACTCGACGGAGTCGACACCGGTGGTATCGATCCATCCCTCACGCTGCCCAACGGTGGCCTGATGACTCAGGACAACGTTGGTGAGTTCACAGCAGAGTGGGACGGATGATCACAGGATCAGTCCTTTCGTGAAGCCACACGTCGCCGTCCACGGTGTCACCAAACGATATGGTGGCACCGTGGCGCTCGACGCAGTCGATGTCACAATCGACGCCGGCACCGTCCACGCGCTCGTCGGTGAGAACGGTGCAGGCAAGTCCACACTCGGCAAGGTCATCGCCGGAGTCCTGTCTCCAGACGAGGGGGAGCTCGAGATCAACGGACGTCCCGTCCGTCTGAAGTCTCCCAGGGCAGCGCTCGACCTCGGGATCACGATGGTCGCCCAGGAGCTGTCGCTCGTACCGGCACGCTCTGTCGTCGAGAACGTCTACCTCGGCATCGAGCACCACCGGGGGCCCTTGGTCATCGATACGGCCAATCACGCCAACTTCGACGAACTCGTCACCCGGTTCGGTATCGACCTACCGCCGGACCAGATCGTCGAGACGCTCTCTGTTGCAGACCAGCAGAAGGTGGAGATCCTTCGGGCGCTTGCGCGCAACGCAGACCTCGTCGTGATGGACGAGCCGACGGCGCGTCTCACGTCCGATGAGGCGATGACGCTTCGCCGGACCGTACGTGATCTGGCAAGCCAAGGTGTCACGATCGTGTACGTGTCACACTTCCTCGAAGAGGTCCTTGCAATCGCCGACACCGTCACGATCATGCGTGACGGATCGATCGTGCGCACCGGGCCGGTCGCCGACGAGACGCACGACTCCCTGATCGAGGGCATCATCGGGCGCAGCCTCGACGCCGCGTTCCCGCAGCGTCGCCCACCTCACCCCGACGCACCCGTCGTCTTGGAAGTGAGCAGTCTCGGACGCAGTGGAGCGTTCGAGGACATCTCGTTCGTCGTACGCGCCGGGGAGATCGTCACCCTTGCCGGCCTGGTTGGATCAGGCCGCACCGAGGTCGCCAGAGCGGTCTTCGGAGCGGACCAGCCGACCAGCGGCGCCATGAAGTTGAACGGAGAGCCGTTCGCTCCGCGCTCGCCCCGCAGTGCCATTCGGGCAGGTGTTGCCATGGTGCCCGAATCACGCAAGGAGGACGGGCTGTTTCCCGAGCGTTCGGTGCGCGAGAACATGACCCTGGCGCACCTCGACAGGTTCGTGACACGCTTTGGCGTCGTTCGCACGGCACAGGAGCGCGCCGCAGCCACAAAGACCACCGAGGACGTCGGGCTGACCGGGGCGACGATCGACTCGACCATGGCCGAGCTCTCGGGTGGCAATCAACAGAAATCACTCTTCGGACGTTGGCTGGTCTCACGACCACGCCTGTTCATCGCCGACGAGCCGACCCGCGGTGTCGATGTGGGCGCCAAGCGAGGTATCTACGACCTGCTCGTGAACCTCGCTGCAGAGGGCATGGCCGTCCTGATCGTGTCGTCCGAGCTCGAGGAGGTCCTTGGGCTTGCACACCGCATCCTCGTGATGCGCGAGGGCCGCATCGTTGGAGAGTTGGAGGGATCACAAGCAACGGAGGCTGACGTCATGATCCTCGCATTTGGAGCGCCGGTCGCATGACCACGGCAAAGACACCCACTACCGCACCGAGCAGCCCCACCAGGCGCCGATCGTGGCTCGCCAACTACGGGATCGTCTGGGTGACGGTGATCCTGTTCATCCTGCTCGCCGTCAGCACGGACGCGTTTCTGTCGGTTCCCAACCTCAGAAACGTTCTGGATCAGCAGTCACTGTTGCTGATCGCGGGCGCAGCGATGACCTTGACGCTCATCGGCGGCAACTTCGACATCTCCATCTCGGCGAGTTTCATCAACGCGGCGATCGCTACGGCGTTGATGGTGAACGCAACCGACTCGGCGATCCTTGGCATCGCAGCAGGGATCGCGATCGGCTCACTCTTCGGAGTCATCAACGGGGTGATCGTTGCATGGGGCCGCATCAACTCGTTCATCGCGACGCTTGCAACGTCCTTCGTGTTCTACGGGATCGGGTTCCTGCTCTCGGATCGCAGCATCATCCGCATCACCGACGTCGCGTTCTCACAGATCGCCCGTGGCCGCACGTTCGGCATCACGAACGCAACGTGGATCGCCGTCGTGGTCGTCGGGCTCTTCTGGTTCACCCTCGAGCGCACCCGCTTCGGTAGACACATCTTTGCCACAGGCGGTAACTCGAGCGCGGCCCGCATGGCCGGTGTCCGTGTCGACTGGGTCGTCATCAGCACATTCATCCTCACGGGTGCAGCAGCCGGCCTCGCCGGTTCCCTCTCGGCGGCCAGGACGCTCTCGGCCCAGCCGAGCGACGACTTCAGCTTCGTGTTCGCCGTGCTTGCCGCAGTCATCGTAGGAGGTACATCGATTGCCGGTGGACAGGGTGCCGTGTGGCGAACCGTGTTCGGAGCGTTCTTCATCGCTCTGATGATCAACGGATTCAACCTCCGCCAGGTCGATCCCATCATCCAGCGGCTCATCCAAGGAGGAGTCATCTTGGCAGCGGTAGCAGCGGACAACTGGACGAGAAGTCGAAGGGAGTAACCATGAGATCGGTCACATTGGACCAGGTCGATGACCTGGCACTCGGTGCCACACTGCTTGGCACCGGTGGAGGCGGCGACCCGTACGTTGCTCGCCTCATGTTGAAGCAGGCGATCGAGACGTACGGCCCCGTCGAGCTTGTCGACCCGGCCGATCTGCCGCCCGACGGCCTCGTCGTTACGGTCGCCATCGTCGGCGCCCCCACCGTGCTGCTCGAGAAGATCCCTGCAGGCACCGAGTTCCTCGGGGCGGTCAATGCTCTGGCGAAGTACCTCGGTAAGGAGCCGGTTGCGATCATGCCCATCGAGGTCGGCGGTCTCAACACGCTCCTGCCCCTCGCCGTGGCTGCCGAGATGGGTCTCCCCGTCGTCGATGCCGACGGAATGCGACGGGCGTTCCCCCAGATCGAGATGACCGTATTCACCCTCGCAGGCATCAAGGCGGCCCCCATGGCAGTCGCCGATGAGAAGGGGAACCTGTGCGTGTTCGAGACGAACACGAACCAACTCGGTGAGAGCCTCGTGCGCGGCGCAGTCATGTCCCTCGGGCTCGCCAGTGCGTTTGCAAGCTACTCGATGACGGCCGCCGAGGTGGCCGAGCACGCCATCGGCGGCTCACTCACCTACTGCATGCAGCTCGGCGGGCTGCTCGCAGCGGTCCAGAGGGGCGAAGCAGGTGCGTACGAGCGTTTCCTCGATCAGGCACAGGGAAGTGTCGTGTTCTCGGGAACCATCATCGACGTCGACAGGCGGACCACCGACGGCTTCTCGAAGGGCACGGTGACGATCGAAGCGAGGGACGGCTCGAGCCGCACGATGCAGGTCGAGATCCAGAACGAGTTCCTCGTGGCGTTCGAAGACGGCGAACCGGTCGTGACGGTTCCCGACCTGATCTGCATCCTCGATGCCGAGACGGCAACCCCCATCACGACCGAGATCCTCGGCTACGGGCAACGGGTCAACGTCGTCGCGATGCCGTGTGCTCCCGAGTGGCACCGTGACGGCATGTTGGACGTCGTTGGACCGAAGGCTTTCGGGTTCGACCTCGAGTACACAAGGTTGGGTGAGTGATGTTACGTCTGGGAATAGATGTCGGAGGGACCAATACGGATGCGGTCCTCGTCGACGACACCGGAACAGTGGTTGCAAGCCACAAGGCACAGACCACGCCGGACCCCCTCGATGGGATCAGCGCTGCGATGGCCGCAGTGGTGGGGGATGCCGACCGGGCGTCGATCCGTCAGGCCATGCTCGGTACCACCCACCCCGCAAACGCGATCATCCAGCGCAAGGGCCTCGGGCGTGTCGGTGTGCTGCGTCTCGCTGCTCCGTCGTCGCTTGCCGTGGCTCCCGGTGCCGACTGGCCGACTGATCTTCGCGACCACGCCATTGCGGGGTACTCCATCGTCGAAGGTGGCTACGAGTTCGACGGACGGGTCATCGCCCCTCTCGACGAGGACGCTATCGCACGTTTTGCAGCCTCCATCGCCGGGACCGCAGAGGCCCTCGCGGTGTCGTGTGCGTTCAGCCCTGCGAACTACGACCACGAGCTGCGTGCAGCGGCGATCATCGCCGAGGAGCTCGGTGACGACTTCCCCGTGTCGTTGAGTCACCGTGTGGGGACGCTCGGGCTCTTGGAGCGTGAGAACGCGACCATCTTGAACGCGTCGCTCCTCGGTGTGGCGCGCTCTGTCGTCGACGGCTTCCACGGAGCCCTCACCGACAACGGTCTCGACGCAGTCGCCTACATCACCCAGAACGACGGCACGTTGATGACTGCCGACTACGCCCTCGAGATGCCTGTCCTGTCCCTCGGGTCGGGCCCGACGAACTCGATGCGCGGAGCGTGCTCCCTCGCAGGACTCGCCAACGCCCTGGTCATCGATGTCGGCGGAACGTCTACCGACATCGGGATCCTCATCAACGGGTTCCCTCGCGAGTCGGCAACGGCCGTACACGTCGGGGGTGTGCGCACGAACTTCCGGATGCCGGACCTGATCTCGATCGGTCTCGGCGGTGGCACGATCGTGCGTCCCATCGAAGCCGGTGTCGATGTCGGCCCGGACTCGGTTGGGTACCGCGTGACCGAGGATGCTCTGGTTCGTGGTGGCAGAACGTTGACCCTGTCCGACGTGTCAGTCGCTGTGGGCCGCCTGAGTGGATTCGGCGACCCAACACTGGTTGCCGACGTCGACGAGACGATCATCGAGCAGGCCCTTGCGTGGGTCGATGATCAGATCACCACCCGGTGCGAGCGGATGAAGGCAAGCCAGGATCCGCTCCCGCTGATCGCTGTCGGCGGCGGTGCCCACCTCGTTCCCGACACAGTGCCGGGAACAGCCGAGGTGATCCGCCCCGAGAACTTCACCGTGGCGAACGCCTTCGGGGCGGCCATTGCGGAAGCCTCCGGTGTCGTCGATCGTGTGTACCAGTACGACTCGTCGAGCCGTGACGAGTGCCTCGCAGAGGCTCGGGAGGAAGCCCGCGCTGCTGCGGCAGAGGCCGGTGCCGACCCCGGCCAGATCCGTATCACATCGGTCGTCGAGGTGCCCATGACGTACGTCCCTGGTGGCGGCTGCCGGGTACAGGTCAAGGCTGCCGGCCCACTGGCAGAGTGATGTCGTCGCCACGGATCGGTACCGCCGACGCACACAACGATCTGCTGCTCGGTGTCGAGTTCGAGCGACGTCGCGGCCACGCCGATCCGTTCGGGGACTTCTGGCTGCCCCAGCTTCGTGACGGCAACGTCGAGCTCCAGGTGTTGCCCGTGTACATCGAGGAGGAGTTTGCAGGCGGCAACACGCTGCGCCGCGCCATGGTCGTGCTCGAGACGGCACGCTGGATGGCAGACCTCCACCCCCAGGACGTGGCGATTGCAGAGACCGGTGACCAGATCACCCAGATCATCGACTCGGGAAGGATCGCCCTCGTCCTCGCCCTCGAGGGTGGGGAACCGTTCGGCTCCGACCTCGGGCTTATCGACGGGTTCGCCCGCCTCGGCGTGCGGATCGCGTCGATGACCTGGAACCGCAGGACGATGCTCGCCGATGGCGTCGGTGAGCGAGCCACCGGAGGCGGCCTGACGTCGCTCGGGCGAGCAGCCGTTGCAGCGATGGAGGACCTGGGCATCATCATCGATGTCAGCCATCTCGCCGACGCCGGTGTCCGCGACGTGTTGGAGGTCGCGACCCGCCCGATCATGGCAACACACTCGTCCTGCCGGGCGCTGCACGATCACCCACGCAACCTAACCGACGCACAGATGACGAGCATCGTGGACGCCGGCGGGATCGTGTGTGTGAACGCGTTCGGTGGTTTCCTATCCGATGAGCCGACGATCTCGACGTACATCGATCACATCGCACACGCCGTCTCCGTCGTCGGTGAGGGGTCCGTCGGCATCGGAGCAGACTTCATCGATGATCTGATGGAGATCATCAACCCGATCATGGAGGGGGCACTCGTCGACACCATCCCCGTCATCGAGGAGCTGCGCTCTCCTCGTGACTACCCGGCCGTTGCCGACCTGCTGTCGGGGAGGCTCGGCGCCGAGGTTGCTCGCTCCGTCATGGCAGACAACCTGGTCCGATTCCTGTGTACAGCACTGTGATCAGCGTTGAATGCGATGACTTCCCCGACACACGACCAGACGGCCCGCAGTCTTGGCTGTGATCTCGATCCTCGAGGACTGCTCGACGTCCATGGCGTCGCCGTGGCCGAGAACGTGATGCTCGACACCGTCGACGACGATCGCAACGGTCCCCTCCCGGACGTAGATGAAGACATCCTCAGCGTCACGGATACTCATTGCGTGCTGTCCCCCCACGGGGAGGTTCACGCTCGACACGTCGAGGAGCAGATCCGGGTGCGAGATTGTGCGTTCCTGCTCTGGGGTCTCCCCGAGATGGTCTTGGCGGACACGATGCCCCCCAAGACGAGGCAGCAACTCGGCGAGCGGAAGCGACAGGGCACGTGCAAGACGCAGCAGCACTGCAAGGGACGCGTTGGATCGCCCCGTCTCGATGTCACTCAGGTGCCCCGACGAGATCTCGGCGTCGGCAGCGGCCCGACGGATGGACATGCCGAGCCCTTCGCGCCGTTCGCGCAGCCTGCGACCGACCTCGCTCGCCAGGCCTGCCAGATGGTTGCACTCGGGGCCTCGGGTCGTCATGGTCAGATCAGCGCCGGGTTCGAGATGATCATGACACGCGGTGGCGTGTCACTCAGGCCGGTGAAGGTGTGCACCTCGTGAGCGCCGTAGTGCAACGTGTCGTCGCAGCTCAGATCATGGTGGTCCTCGCCGAAGCTGATACGCAACTCACCGTCGAGCACGAGCACGAACCGTTCGCCGAAGTGCCGGGCTTCTGTCGGGGCGAGCGGCACATCAAGGGCGAGTGCGGTGTAGGCGCCCTCGACGCCGTGGGTGCCCAGGACGGTGAACGTCATGCCGCGGGGAGGAAGACGGATCTCCATCGGCGCATCGGCCCGCATTACGCGAACACGCACTCCGCTGGTGTGCGACAGCAGTGTGGTGGTTTCGACGCCCAGAGCGATCGCAACCGTTGCGAGCGCCGTGAGCGACGGGATCGAGATGCCACGTTCGATCTGGGAGAGGTACGACGTCGTGTACCCGGTGAGCTCGGCGAGGTCCGACAACCGCAATCCCTTTGCGTTGCGCAGATCGGTGACGTTGCGCCCGACCGCTGCAAGTTCGACATCCATGATCTCAGGATACGCCATGGGGCATACGTTCGGTATTTGTGAAACGAGTTGACTAATGCCAACATGTTCGTCATGGCACCAACGCAGCACAGGAGCAGGTGTGCAGCACCACGACTACGCGAAACAGGGGGAGACGGAATGATCCGAACGTATCTGCGATTCAGCGTTGCAGAGGGCGCTGCCGACGGTCTCGTTGACTGGTTCCGAGAGGAGCAGATCCTCGAGACGGCCATCACGCAACCCGGGTGTCGTAGCGCCGAGTTGACCCTGTCCAAGGATGGGTCTTCGGCGATCGTGACCGCGGCGTGGGAGAGCCCGCAAGCCTACGAGGAGTGGACGCGGCGCTCCGATCGCGGGCATCTGTCACAGCGCCTCAACCAGTACCTGTCCGAGCCCATCGACGCGGCGTCAACGGGAGCGGGCTACCACATCGTCCACACGGGAGACGGTCGGACACATCCATCGGAACACCTCGGTGAGGAGAGCATATGAGCGGAGTCAGAGTGGCGGTCGATGTCGGAGGGACGTTCACGGACGTCGTGCGCCTCGAAGAGGACAGCGGATCGATCCGCTTCGAGAAGGTGCCGACGACGCCTTCGGAGCCGACCCGTGGCGTCATCGACTCGTTCGAACGTGCCGATGTGCCACTCGCCGAGACGTGGATGTTCACCCATGGGACGACGCTCGGGCTCAACGCTCTCTTGACGAGGACCGGTGCCAGGACGGCGATCGTCACGACGAAGGGCTTCCGCGACGTCTACCTCCTCGGGCGCACGGCGCGTGAGGGCAACTACGACATCACGTACCGCAAGCCCAAGGGTCTCGTCGAGCGGGCGGACACCTTCGAGGTGACCGAACGGATGATGTTCGACGGATCGGTGCTCACCGAGTTCGACGAAGTCGACGCCCACCGCATCGCGCATCTCATTGCCGAGGGTGGATACCAGGCGGTTGCAGTGGCGTTCCTTCACGCGTACACCAACCCGCAGCACGAGGTGGCCATGCGAGCGGTCCTGAGGCAGGTCGCACCGAACGTCGAGGTCTCCTTGTCGTCGGATCTCTCACGTGAGTACCGCGAGTATGAACGGACCAGCACCGCGGTGCTCGACGCCTACATCAAGCCGATCGTGCGCAGCTACCTGCGAGACCTCCAGGGTCAGCTTGCAGACGGCGGCTTCGCCGGCCGCTTCCTGATGATGCGCTCCGCGGGCGGTGCGATGACAGCAAGTTCATCGCTCGAACAGCCCGTGAACCTGATCCTGTCGGGTCCGGCAGGCGGCGTAGTCGGTGCAGCCGGGTTCTCCGCACTCGTCGACGAGCCCAACCTCATCACGATCGACATGGGAGGGACGAGCCTCGACGCGTCGCTGATCATCGACGGCCAGCCGGTCATCCATCAGGGTGCCGAGTTCGAGGGCCTCCCCATCAACACGTCGTCGCTGTACATCCACACGATCGGTGCAGGGGGTGGATCGATCGCCTGGATCGACGAGGCCGGCGGCCTCCAGGTTGGCCCACAGAGCGCTGGTGCAGACCCCGGCCCTGCTTCCTACGGTGCAGGCGGGACACAGCCGACGTTCACCGACGCTGCGCTCGTCCTGGGGTATCTCGGACCCGAGACACCCCTCGGCGGAACACTGACACTCGACAAGGAACTGGCGCGAGCGGCACTCGAACCGCTCGCCGCCGCGATGGACATGTCGATAGAGGCGTTCGCCCACGGCGTCGTGGCCATCTCGACGATGAAGGTGATGGGCGCGGTGCGTTCGATCACCATCGAGCTGGGTCGTGACCCCAAGGACTTCTCCCTTCTGGCCTTCGGGGGTGGCGGCGGCCTCGTCGCTGCAGACGTTGCTCGTGAGCTCGGCATGGCCAAGGTGATCGTCCCTCCCGGACAAGGCGCCTTCTCGGCGCTCGGCATGTTGATGGCAGACGTCCAACACGACCTTGCCAGGACGTCGTTGATGGCGCTCGACACTCTCGATGCTGCCACCGTCGATACCGTGTTCGGCGAGATGATCGCCGAAGCCGCCGACGCACTCACCAATGAGGGCTTCGGATCCGACAGGCAGACCTTCGTTCGCTCGGTCGATCTGCGCTACGTCGGACAGGAGCACACGGTGTCCGTTCCCCTGCCCCAAGACGTCGAAGATCCCGCCGGGCACCTCGATCACACGTTCGCCGAGATGCACGAGCTGCACTACGGCCACACGATGACGGATCCGGTGCAGATCACGACGTTCCGCCTCCGTGCGGCCGGGACGGTCGACAAGCCGAGCCTCCCGACCCTTGCTCGAAGAGCCGGTGGTGCACCGAGCCCGATCGGAGAGCGCATGATCTACTCCGGGGATGGCGCCTCGTGTGGAACGACGACGGTGTACCTGCGTGAGGAGCTGCTCGCAGGTGACGTGATCCCCGGGCCTGCGGTGATCGTCGAGCACACTGCAACCACGGTCGTGCACGCAGGCGACTCGCTCGAGATCGGCGACCACGGCGAACTCGTCATCACCCTGGAGGTGTCCGCATGATCGATGTCATCACTACCGAGATCATCCGCCACAGCCTGCTATCTGCGTGCGAGGAGATGGCTCGCAACCTGTGCCGCACGTCATACAACACCGTGGTCTATGAGATCCACGACTACGGTGTCGGGATCCACGACGTCAACGGCGACATCGTTGCAGACGCGCCTGGTATCGCCGTGTTCACCCGCGGCAACGACTACGGCATCAAGCGCTCGATCGAGTTCATCGGCCTCGACAAGATGAAGCCCGGCGACGTGTTCATGAACAACTACCCGTACTGGGCTTCGGCGCACACGCTCGATCCCCTGGTGTTCGCACCGATCCACGACGGCGACGAGATCATCGGGTTCGCCTCGTGCCGGTGCCACGTGCTCGACCTCAAGCAGAAGGATCCCGGGTACGTCCTCGACTCGGTCGACATGTTCCAGGAGGGCATCTTCTTCCCCGTCGTCAAGCTGTACCGCGAGGGCGAGATCAACGAGGACATCTTCAACATCATTCGGTTCAACAGTCGGCTCCCCAACCACACCATCGGGGACATCCAGGCCGAGGTGTCCTCGGTGATCACCGGCGTGCGCAGGACCCGTGAGATCGTGGACAAGTACGGGTCGGAGGCACTGCTCGAGGCGATGGACGCCATCAACGATCACGGTGAGCGCCTTGCACGTGCCGCCCTGGCCCGTATGCCGAAGGGCACGTGGAGCGCCGAGGACTTCGTCGACCACGACGGTGTGGACCTCGACCGACCGATCAAGATGGCGGTGACCGTGACGATCACCGACGACGAGATGATCGTCGACTGGAGCGAGAGCGACAGCGAAGTCCGGGGCCCGATCAACCTGCCACGCGGGATGACCGAGGCGTTCAACTGCCTCATCTTCAAGTCGCTCACGACACCGGACTGGCCGGTCACCGCAGGGAACTTCCGGCCCTTGCGGATCATCACGAAGGAGGGCTCGGTGATGCACGCGGTGCCGCCCATGCCGACCTTCACGCTGTGGACGGGCCTGCTCGGCGGCGAGGTCCTCCTCAAGGCGCTCGCCCAGGGCATGCCGGACCAGGTTCCTGCATGCTCGGGTGGCGACGTGTGCTCGGTGATGGGGCTCGGGGAGAACCCACGCACCGGGGCGCCGTGGCTCGAAGCGACCAACGACGCCGTCGGGTTCGGGGCACATGCAGGGGACGACGGTGAGGACGGCATCATGCACCTCACTGAGCCGGGGTGCCGCAACAACCCCGTCGAGGTCCTCGAAGCGAAGGCCCCGTTGCTCATCGAACGCTACGGATACCGCCCCGATACGGGTGGCGCAGGTAAGCATCGTGGCGGTGTCGGGATCGAGCGGGTGTACAAGTTCCTTGCACCGTCGTCGGCGATCTCGATCCTCTACAAGACCAAGAGCGCCCCGTGGGGGATCGACGGTGGCCGTGAGGGTGACCCGAACCACATCATCATCAACCCGGGCACCGACACCGAGGAGGTCAAGGGCGGGAGCTACAACCTGCTCGAAGCAGGCGACGTGCTCGTGAACAACACCGGTGGTGGCGGCGGCTGGGGGAACCCGTTCGAGAGGGACCCGGCCAGGGTCGCCCACGATGTGCGCAACGGGTTCGTGTCCCTCGAGGCCGCAGA
>CAYLVM010000023.1:0-3840 GCA_964387145.1 uncultured Acidimicrobiaceae bacterium | reverse complement strand
CGGGACCGCCGCAAGGCACTCAGGCTCACACAGCAGGATCTCGCCGACCTGTGCGACGTACAACGCCAGACGATCGGACGACTCGAGGCAGCCGATCCAACGGTTGCAGTGGGAACCGCCATGGCGGTGGCCGATGCCCTCGGCCTCGAGATCTTGTCCGATGGAGACGTGTCGTGATCCGCCCATCCGATGCAAAGCTCGTCGATCGTGCCTCGGTGTACAAGCAGGATGTGTTGGCCGGTGTCATCGAGCGCACCGAGACTGGGAACTCGTTCCGGTACCGCGAGGAGTACCTCGCAACACGAGGGCCTGCGGTGGCGTCCACCCTACCGGTGCATGCCCACCCCTTCGTGAGCGGCTCGGGGTCGCTTCCACCGTTCTTCACAGGACTCCTCCCCGAAGGAGCGCGCCTCGATGCGGTCATCGCAGCGGTCGCAACGTCCGCAGACGACGAGCTGTCCCTCCTCCTCGCGGTCGGCGGGGACACCGTCGGGGATGTGCGCGTGGTTCCGTACGGTACGGAGCCGCAGGCCCCTTCACAGGATCTCCCGTCCGATCCGACGAGCGTGCGGTTCCGCGATCTGTTGGCACGGACCGTCGACCCGATGTCTGAGCGGCTCGACGCCGCCTTACCGGGGGTCCAGAGCAAGATCTCGGACTCGATGATCTCGTTCCCGATCAAGCGCGCTCGGAAACCCGCGATCCTCAAGCTCGACCCTCCCGCCTACCCATCGATCACCCGAAACGAGCACTTCTTCCTGACCGTTGCACGGGCTGCGGGCTTCACCGTTCCCCACCACGAGCTCATCACCGATGCGGGCGGAGAGATGGGGTTGCTGATCGCTCGCTTCGATCGGGAGGTGAACCGTGATCGAACCCTCACGAGGATCGGCCAGGAGGACGCGTGTCAGCTCCTCGGCCGCTACCCGGCCGACAAGTACCGTATCTCGGTGAACGAGATCGCAGCCCGCGTCGTCGAGGTGGCCACGGCACCACGGACAGCGGTCCTCGACCTCGTGCTTCAGGTCGCGTTCGCGTGGATGGTGGGCAACGGTGACCTCCACGCGAAGAACTACTCCCTCCAGTGGCGATCCGACGGGATCGTCGCCCCAACACCGGTGTACGACATCGTCTCGACACTCCCGTACCCGCTCAACCAGCACATGGCGCTTCGCCTCGACGGGAGAGACGACAACTTCACACGCCGCCACTTCGTGGAGTTCGCCGGACGTTTCGACATCCCGGAGCGGCTGATCGCACGGCGTCTGGACGACATCGTTCGCCGCAGCGAACCGACTCTCGGAAAACTCGCGAGTATCGGCTACGACGAGACAACTACGACCCGACTCGCCACCGAGATCCGCCGACGGATGGACACGCTCCGCCCGCACCCTGAGTGATCGCACGCGGTGCCGTGTACGGTGAACACCCTCAAGAGCAACATCGCGCTCCTGGGATCCAGCGCCGACGCGATCTATGCACCGTGACACCGCCTGCGATGTTTCAGAATCACGCTTGTTTCACTGCGTGTGAAATGATACACTTTCTGAAACACCCGTAAGAGATGCCAGGTCATCGTGAGCGCACAACCCCCATCACAGGCCAGAGTTCTTGACAGAGTCACCGAGACGATCCTCGGGTCACTCCCGCAGCAGTGGTCGGGACGGGCCACCAGCCGGATCGTCTCGGGCGGTGTCCGAGCCGATCTGGTCATCGAGATCACGGACCCGGCGGGAGACAACCAGATGCTCGTTGTGGAAGCGACGCGAACACTGGAACCCCGCGACGTACAGATGGTCGCCACACGTGCTCGTGCCGTTTCCGATCCGATTGGAGGCGTGCCCGTTGTTGCAGCCGGCTACCTCTCCCCCCGCACCAGGGCACTTCTCGTACAAGAGGACGTCGGGTACATCGACACCACAGGGAACGTTCGAATCATGTCGGAGTCGCCGGGACTGTTCATCCTGACGACCGGCGCACAGCACGATCCGTGGCCACGAACCAACGGTCTCCAGTCTTTGCGGGGCCGCGGGTCGTCCCGCGCTGTTCGTGCCGTTGTCGACTTCTCCCCTCCGTTCGGGATCAGGGAGCTCGCGGAGCGTTCCGGAGCGTCGCCGGCGTCGCTGTCACGGGTTGCGGGCCTGCTCGATCGCGAGGCGCTGATCTCCCGGCAAGGGCGTGGGCCGATCACCGATGTCGACTGGCAAGGCGTGATCCGGCGGTGGTCCCGGGACTACGACCAGCTCCGATCGAACATCGCGTATCGGTTCCTCGCGCCTCGAGGACTCGGGGACCTCAAGGAGCAACTCGTGAACAACGAGCTCGTGGTTGCTGCGACGGGGGCCTTCGCCTCCCAGGGGTTCGATCCGGTTGCACCGGCTCGAACCGCAGCGGTGTACGTCGCCGATCTGCGCGGTGCTGTCGACGTACTCGACCTTCGCGACACCGATTCTGGAGCCAACGTCGTGCTCCTCGAGCCCTACGACCCCGTCGTGTTCGATCGCACGTTGAACCGGGATGGGCTGACAACCGTGGCCCCAAGCCAGCTCGCAGTGGACCTACTCACCGGGCCCGGCAGAGAACCGTCACAGGGCGAGGCCATACTTGAGTGGATGCAAGAGAACGAAGATGTTTGGCGCACCTGATCCTCTGTACATCCGGGCCCGGGCAGCGTTGCTCGACGCAACGGATGCCCTCGCCCCGTTCCTCGATGCAACGGTGCTCGTCGGCGCTCAGGCCGTCTACCTCAGGACCGGCCCGACAGATCTTCTCGTTGCCGAGTACACGACGGACGCCGATTTCGCCCTCGAACCTGCCGGGTTGCCCGATAGCCCGCTCCTCGAAGACGTGCTGGAGTCACACGGTTTCAAGTTGCGGCGGGTTCCGGGAGCCTGGCTGAGTTCCGACGGCGTTCCAGTCGATCTCATGGTCCCGGAGGAACTTGCAGGCGCGGGATCCCGGGCTGCTCGTCTCGGCGTCCATGGCAAGCGGGTCGCCAGGAGAGCACGAGGACTCGAGGGAACGCTCGTGGATCGGGACCGGATGACGATCCCTGCTCTCGCCGTCGACGACACCCGGTCCGTGGAGATGTGGGTTGCAGGACCCGGTGCACTGCTCGTGGCAAAGGTGACGAAAATCGGTGAACGGCTCGGTGGGACACGCGTCGTCGACAAGGATGCGCTCGATACGCTTCGTCTCCTGCGTGCGACGACGACCGTCGAACTCGCTCGGCGACTTGCCGGGCTCAGACGACATCGCCTCTCAGGCGAGGTGACAGAGCGTGCGATCGGTCAGTTCGACACTTTGTTCGGCTCTTCGACCGCTCAGGGCGTGGCCATGATCGTGAGAGCCACCGGTGACGGCGACGATCCGGCGACGCTCACCGCATCGACGGTCGCTCTCACCCGGGACCTCCTTGACGCTCTCCGGCATCCCTGATCAGCGCCCCCGGCAGGCGACCGTCGCCTGTTGCCGGGGAGAGGGGCCGGGGACGAGACGAGGAGAGACCTTGTACGGCGTCGCAGATTCACCGCTCCCGGCGAGCTGGCAGCAACCGATCTCGACACGGATCTCATCGAGTCGGGTAACGACCGATCCTCAGGTGCCCTTGGGCGTCGCCGAAGCACATACGAGCTGCAGGTTCAGACCAAGGCATCGACCGACGCGCGACAGTGTCTCGATAGTCGGGTTCCCGATGCCCCGTTCGATCCGGCTGATTTCACTCTGGGCGATCCCGCTCATCGACGCCAGCTCGACTTGCGTCATGCCGATGTGCTTGCGCGCACTCAGAATCTGGTTTGCCAGGCGGAAGGCATCGGTGTACCCGTCGAACGACTTGAC
>CAYLVM010000022.1:5896-27461 GCA_964387145.1 uncultured Acidimicrobiaceae bacterium | reverse complement strand
CCGGCATCGGGCTGTGGCGCAGTCTGGCAGCGCACTGGTCTGGGGGACCAGGGGTCGCCGGTTCAAATCCGGCCAGCCCGACCACTTTTGATCTGACGAGGCGATTCACGCCTCTCGCTGTCTCGTACCCGCGTCGGCGTTGCGCCACTTCGAGCGCTGCTCACACGACAGTCACGGCGATCGCCGAGAGGATCGGCAGCACGAGCACCCCGACCACGACTGTGAGGACGGCTGCCTTCGGGACACGATCGCGACCGATATCGCGGTTGATCAGATAGACGCCGACGAGCGCGACGGGACTCGTGAACACTGCGATCACGAACGTCGTGAACGCCACCACGATCCCATCCGGAAAGCAGCAATCCTGCGGTTCCAACCCTGAACGCATGGCGAACACCGTGCCAAGGACGAGAGCCATCCACGACCCGATGAAAACCCATCCGAGCCGTCCGTTCAGCTCTGCCATAGAACGATCGTACTTCTCTTTCGTGAAGGCCCCGGCACATGCATCGGAACGACAACCCGGAGTGTGTGGCAGTAGGATTCGCCAGCCGCGCACCCAGCGCACGTCGACGACAAGGAGCCACCATGCCGGTAGCAGAGGTCAACGGTCAGCACATCGCATACGACGACACCGGTGGTGACGGTCCTGCTCTCATGTTCAGCCACGGATTCTTGATGGATCGCACCATGTTCGATGCCCAGATCGATGTGCTGTCAGATACTTACCGCTGTGTGACGTGGGACGAGAGGGGGTTCGGAGACACCCCGGTCGACGGTCCGTTCACCTACTGGGACTCTGCTGATGATCTCATCGGACTCATGGATCACCTCGGGATCGACAGCGCCGTGCTCATCGGGATGTCACAGGGCGGGTATCTGTCTCTCCGGGCAGCGTTGGCTCACTCTGATCGTGTTCGCGGGCTCGTTCTCATCGACTCGGGTGTCTTCATGGATGACCCGGAGGCGCTCGCCGGGTACGAGGGGATGATCGCCCACTGGGTGAGCGACGAACCGCTCGGTGAGGTTGGCACGATGGTTGCAGGCTTGATCCTCGGGGAGCCTACGTTGATGGAGAAGTGGGTCGGGATCTGGGAGTCACGCGACCGTTCGACCGTCGAGTACCCGGGCGCAGCGCTCCTGGGACGCGACGACATTCGCGGTCGCGTCGATGAGATCACCTGTCCCGTACTCATCGTGCACGGTACCGACGATCTCGCGATCCCGATCGCGACCGCCGAGCAGCTCTGTGCCGACCTTCCCGACTGCCGGGGCATGATCCCGGTTCCCGGTGCCGCGCATGCATCCAACATGACCCACCCGGGCATCGTGACCCCGGCGATCGCAGCCTTCCTCAGCGGTCTCGGCTGACCACAACGCCCGCTGGCGTTCTGTGGGCTCACTGCGGCATATATCGGACGACCAACCCTGGGTATGGGGCATGTCGAACGCGACGAGGGAGGGGCGGGGCCCCTCCCTCGGTCGGTTGTGATGGGTCCTGTCAGCCGACCTTGGCGTTGAAGGACTCGATCATCTCGTCGATCGGGTCTGCCATCGCCTGGATGCTCGTCCAGTACTCCGGGTCGTACCACTGGGCCTGGATCTCGTCGTAGGTCTTGCCCTGCTGCTCGACCCAGGTGTAGTACTTCAAGTTGTGGATCCGCTTGCGGTCGTAGTAGCCGAGCTCCTGGACATGGTCGATGCCCTGCCCAAGGAGGTGACGGTGATACGTCGCCGCAGCATCGAGTTCGGAGAGCTCGCCGCGCTCTGCGTTGAGCTCACCGAGGCGGCTCTGGTACATCTCCATCGAGTCGGTACCGACCGTGACGATGACGTCGTTGCCGGTCAGCTCGTAGTACTTGGCGAACTTGATCGCCATCAACATGTTCCCGACACCCGAGATTCCGAGCAGCGGGAGCTTCTCGATCACGTCATCCGAGACACCCTGGTCCGCCAGGTACGCACGGCCTGCAGGCTCGTTGAAGAGACGGATCAGACTCACGGAGGATTCATCATCGAGACCCATGGCAACGTCGGTGTTACGAACGTTGTGGATCCACGGGATGTGCTTGTCCCCGATGCCTTCGATGCGATGCTCGCCGAAACCGTTGTAGATCATCGTCGGGCACTGGACTGCCTCACCTGCAGCGATCTTGGAGGTTGGGAACTTCTGCTTGAGGTAGTCACCCGAAGCGATCGTTCCTGCAGAACCGGTCGTGAGCATGACACCGGCGAACCGATCACCCTCACCCATGACCTCCTTGAGGACCTCTTCCATGGCGGGACCCGTGACCGAGTAGTGCCAGAGGTAGTTCCCGAACTCATCGAACTGGTTGAAGATCATGAGATCCTCACCAGAAGCACGAAGCTCGTTGCACTTGTCGAAGATCTCCTTGACGTTGGACTCGGAACCCGGTGTCTTGATGATCTCACCTGCAACGGACTCGAGCCATGAGAAGCGCTCGGTGCTCATGCCCTCGGGGAGGATAGCGATGGACTCGCACCCGAGGAGGTTCGAGTCGTAGGCGCCGCCGCGGCAGTAGTTGCCGGTCGAAGGCCATACGGCCTTCTGGGTGACGGGGTTGAACTGGCCCGTGACGAGACGCGGTGCCAGACAACCGAACGCTGCGCCAACCTTGTGGGCACCCGTCGGGAACCACTTGCCCTCCAGGATGATGATCCGCGCCGCAACGCCGCTGATCTCTGGCGGGATCTCGAAGTAGTTGACACCGCCGAACCCGCCACCGGTGGGAGTCGGCGCGTTGTGCCAGCTGATCCGGAACAGGTTGATCGGATCGAGGTCCCACAGGCCCACGCTTGCGAGCTGCTGTTTCACATCATCGGGGATGAGGGAGGGGTCGCGCATCTGCTTGAAGGTCGGGATACGGAAGTTCCGTTCCCTCGCCTGGCCGACGGCCGCCTCCAGGACGGCCTCGTTCACGGTGAGATCGATCATGTCACGTTCCTTTCAACGTTCGAGAGCTGCTTTGAGACTGTCGAGATTCGGAGAGACGCGCATCGGCTCGGTACCGATGGCTGCAACCGCCTTCATCGCGGAGGAGACGTCTTTGAGGCCACTTCCCGTCGCGAGAACCACAGCGGTCTCATCCGGGCCGATGAGGCCCTGGTCGACGGCGGCGATGAGCCCGGCGTACGCAGCGGCAGCAGCCGGTTCTGCGAACACGCCCGAACCCCGGGCCAGTGCCGGGATCGCTCCGAGGATCGCGTCGTCATCGACCCGAAGGTACGCACCGGCGGTGTCAACGACCGCTGCCATGGCCTTGATGCGATCGCGGGGGAGATCGGCGCTGATCGAGTCCGCAACGGTTTCTGCAGCGATCGGTGGCTTCGTCAGGACGTCCTCTCCAGACTCGAATGCCTGGACGAGGTAGTCGCTTCCTGCAGCCTGGATGCCGTAGATCCTCGGTGCGTGGTCGATCCATCCGAGTGCGAGGGCATCCTTGACCGCCTTGTGAACACCGCCGATGATGGAACCATCCCCGACGCTCACGAAGATGGCGTCCGGTGGGTCCCAACCGAGATCCTCGAGTATCTCGAGTCCTGCCGTCTTCTTGCCTTCGGTCATGTACGGGTTGAAACCGGTGTTGCGGTTGTACCAGCCGTACTCCGTAGCGGCCTCCATGCACAACTCGAAAGCATCACCGTAGGACCCGTCGACGAGGGCGACGGTCGATCCATACGCGAGGAGCTGAGCGATCTTGGCCTCAGGGGCAGAAGCCGGGACGAAGATGACGTTCTTCTGACCAACGCTCGCTGAGAGTCCTGCGAGGGCTGCCGCTGCGTTCCCTGTGCTCGCCGTCGTGACGACCTCGGCACCTTGCTCACGTGCCTTGACGATCGCCATTGCAGAGGCACGATCCTTGAGTGACGCGGTCGGTTGACGTCCCTCGTCCTTGACCCAGACCTTCCCAATCCCAAGGAACGATGCAAGATCCCCAGCGTCGTACATCGGTGTTCCCCCCACCGTCAGGGGTGGGACCGCAGCGTCGGGAGCGATGGGCATCAGCGCCCGGTACCTCCACATCGTGCGGTCGCCGTTCGACGCAAGGGACTCCTTGGAGACCTGTTCGCCGATGCGCTCATAGTCGTAGGCGACATCGAGGATCCCCTCGTTTCCATGATCGGGGCAGACGTAGATGGGCGATTCGGGTGGATACGACGTTCCACAGACAACACAAACGAGACCGGTGACATTACTCATAGGTCCTACCTTTGCAGGGACCGGCCGCTAGTCAACTCCGCCATCGGCGCGCTCAGGCGTCGACGACGAGGTCGGGCAAGCCTGCCTTGGCGCGGTGCTCGAAGATGATCGATGTCTCGATGTGGGCAACTTCAGGCAGCGACGTGAAACCAGAGACGGCAACATCACGCAAATGGTTCGAGTCTCGAACGACCACGTGACACAGAAAGTCGTTCGCACCCGAGAGGTGGTACACGGCAACGACCTCCTTCATCTCGCCAGTGTGGGACCAGAACCGGTCGACTTCCTCGGCAGCGTGACGACGGAGACGGACCGAGACGAGCGCCTCGAGGCCGATACCCATCGCATCGCGATGCACCTCAGCGTGGAACCCGGTCAGAACCCCCTTGTCGATGAGACGCTGCACCCGTTCAGAACACGTCGACGGTGCGATTCGGGTCGCAGCAGCGAGGGACTTGTTCGAGCGACGACCATCCTCCTGGAGGAGAGCGATCAGAGCACGATCGATTCGGTCGAGTGACATCGAGAGGCCTCATTTCCGAATTTCCTTCGGCAACCGTGTTGTTACCTGTCGTCTGCACTACTACTAGTGCCGTAGGACGATGCATCTTCGTCCATTCGACCATCTTACCGAATCTGAGGGCACAATGAACGAGTACAACCGAGAGATCGCCGGCCACGAGCTCGCCCCTGAGAGCCTCATGATGGGGTACGGCTACCGGCCCGAGTGGTCCGAGGGGTCGCTGAAGAGCCCGATCTTCCAAACATCCACCTTCACGTTCGCATCCGCTGAGGAGGGCAAGCGATTCTTCTCGATCGCCTACGGTCTCAGCGAACCCGAAAGTGGCGAGCGTCCCGGGCTGATCTACTCGAGAATCAACAACCCGGACCTCGAGATCCTCGAGCAACGGCTCACGCTGTGGGATGGGGCGGAGGCAGGGCTCGTGTTCGCGTCCGGCATGGCTGCGATCACCACCACGGTCCTCACCTTCGTCACACCGGGCACAGTCCTCGTGCACTCCGTTCCTCTCTACGGTGGCTCGGATCACTTCCTGCACCACATCGTGAACCGTTTCGGCATCGACACCGTTGCATGGGAACCCGCCTCGGACATCGACGATCTGAACGAGGTCATCGGAGACAGACAGGTTTCGATGATCTTGATGGAGACACCGGCGAACCCGACCAACGACCTGTTCTCGATCCGTCAGGCCCGACGGTTCGCAGACGCCCACAGCACAGACGACCACCACGTGACGGTCGCAGTCGACAACACGTTCCTCGGCCCGATCTGGCAACACCCCCTTGCGCACGGAGCAGACATCGTTCTGTACTCCGCGACCAAGTACATCGGCGGGCACTCGGACCTGATCGCCGGCGCCGCCCTCGGCTCGCGCGAGATCATGGCGCGGATCGGCGAGTTCCGTACGATCCTCGGGACCATGGCAACGCCACACACCGGGTGGTTGATGATGCGCAGCCTCGAAACCCTCAGCCTCAGGATGCGTCGCCAGGAGGAGAACGCACAGATCGTCGCCCGGTTCCTCGACGACCATCCCAAGGTCGAACGCGTCGGGTACCTCGGCCTCCTGCAACCCTCCGACGACGCCTATGAGATCTACAACGATCAGTGTGAGGGCCCCGGAGCGATGATCTCGCTCTGGGTGCATGGCGGGGAGGAGGAGGCGTTCAGATTCCTCGACTCCCTCCAACTTGTCCAGCTCGCGGTGAGCCTCGGAAGCACAGAGTCCCTCGCACAACACCCAGCGTCCATGACCCACGCCGGGGTGGACCCTCAGGACAAGGAGCGCTACGGAGTTTCGGAGTCACTCGTCCGCCTCTCGGTGGGCGTCGAACACCCTCAAGACATCATCGCCGACCTCGCGAACGCTCTCGACAAGATCTGATCACGAACGACACGAAAGGAACCACGATGACACAGAGAAGTTGGGCAGAGCCCTGGAAGATCAAGATGGTCGAGCCCCTCACGATCACCACGCGCGAAGAACGTGAACGGGCGATCGTCGATGCCGGCTACAACACCTTCCTCCTCAAGAGCGATGATGTCTACATCGACCTGCTGACCGACTCTGGCACCACAGCCATGTCGGACCGCCAGTGGTCCGCGATGATGCTTGGCGACGAGTCGTACGCCGGGGCACGATCGTTCTACAAGCTCGTCGAGGCTGTGCACGACGTCTACGGCTACGAGGAACTGATCCCGACACACCAGGGCAGGGGAGCCGAGCACCTCCTCAGCCAGATCCTCATCGAGGAAGGCGATGTCATCCCTGGCAACATGTACTTCACGACGACGCGCTTCCATCAGGAGCACGCCGGGGGCCGATTCGTCGATGTGATCATCGACGAGGCACACGATCCGACGTCGATGCACCCGTTCAAGGGCAACATCGATCTCGACAAGCTCGGCGCCATCGTCGATGAGGTCGGGGCGCAACGTATCGCCTACGTCTCGTTCGAGACGAACGTGAACCTCGCCGGCGGCCAGCCGGCTTCGATGGCGAACATCAAGGCGGTGTACGAGTTCTGCCACGACCGCGGGATCCTGGTGATGCTCGACGCCACACGAGCACTCGAGAACGCCTACTTCATCCAGCAACGCGAAGGTGGCTACGAGGATCGATCCGTGGCATCGATCCTGGGGGAGATCGCAGACAACTCCGACGGCGCCACCGTCTCTTCCAAGAAGGACAACCTCGTCAACATCGGGGGGTTCCTCGCGCTCAGAGATCCCGAGCTCGCCCGCAAGGCACGTGCCCTCCTCGTCGCGTTCGAAGGACTGCACACCTACGGTGGCATGTCCGGGCGAGACATGGAAGCACTCGCAACCGGGATCCGCGAGATGGTCGCCACAGACGATCATGCTCGCTCGCGGGTTGGACAGGTCGAGTACCTGGGCAACAAGCTGATCAAGTACGGCATCCCGGTCGTGACCCCGATCGGGGGACACGGCGTATTTCTCGACGCCGCAGCGATCCTTCCCCACATCCCACAGGACGAGTTCCCGGCACAGGCCCTTGCCGCGGCGATCTACGTCGATTCAGGCGTCAGAGGGATGGAACGCGGCATCGTCTCGGCAGGACGGGATCCCCGGACCGGAGAGAACCGCCGCCCGAAGCTCGAACTGGTCCGTCTCACGATCCCGCGACGCGTCTACACACAGTCGCACATGGACGTCGTTGCCGAGTCGGTGATCGAGGTCTACGAACAGAGAGACACCATCACCGGTCTCCGCTTCACCTACGAGCCCGAGAGCCTACGGTTCTTCCAAGCGACCTTCGAGCCGCTCCCGGCAGCCTGACCGACGGGCGTTGCAACCGTGGTGTCGACGCTATCGTCGGCACCACGGCCGATCGACCGGCCCACCGAGGAGCTGACGAGAGGAAGCAAGACATGAGACTCACCTCAGCGATGCTCGCCGATGCTGCACAGGTCCAGAACGGAAAGCTCTACGTGATCGGGGGCGGGTTCGACACGATCTCTGTCACCGCCGTGCCCGCGGTGCATCGCAACATCTCGCTCGCAATGGTTGCAGAAGTCGGCCCCGACGAGCGGCAGCGGGACCTCGACCTGTTGATCACACTCCTCGATGAGGACGGAAACCCCGTCGGTGTCGAAGCGAAGGGGAAACTGCGCGTCGGGGCACCCCCGAACCTCCCACCCGGATCACCGAGCATCGTGCCGATCGTGAGCCCATTCCACAACATCACGTTCCCCGAAGCCAAGGGGTACGCATTCATCGTGAGCCTGAACGACGCTGAGCTGGCAAGGATCAAGTTCAGGGTCGTACTCTTGTCGTGATGTCCCAGCTCTGGAACGTTCCGAACGTCATATCGCTCCTGCGCTTGGCGTTGATCCCCGTCTTCATCTGGCTCGTCGTCGACGGTACCTACGGCTGGGCAGGCGTGCTTCTGGGCGTCATCGGGGCAACGGACTGGATCGACGGCTACCTGGCGCGACGTCTCGATCAGGTGACCGAGGTCGGGAAGTTCCTCGACCCCCTCGCCGACAGGATCGCCGTTGCAGTCGCCGTCATCGCCGGCCTCGTCGCAGGCGTTCTGCCGCCATGGTTCGCGGTTGCGCTGATCGCGCGTGAGTTGCTCATCGGCACGGGAGCGATCTACGGATGGACGAGGGGTGTGACGAAACTCGAGGTTCGCTACCTCGGGAAGCTCGCCACGTTGCTGCTGTACTTCTCGATCTCGTTCTTCTACGGAGGGGCAGGGTTCGTTGCGCTCAGGTGGATGACACCGCTCGCCGTCGTACTCGGTGTGCCAGGACTCGTCATCTATTACTGGGTCGCGGTGCAGTACTTCTTCGACATGCGCGAAGCCGCCTCACAAGCTCGGTAGGATGCCAGCACGAATCCAGGAGGACACATGGACTATCCACAAGACTTGCGATACGCAGACAACCACGAATGGGTCCGCATCGATGGTTCCAAGGCTCGCATGGGGATCTCAGACTACGCCCAGGACGCCCTCGGCGACATCGTCTTCGTCGAACTCCCTGAGGTGGGCCGTGTCGTTTCGGCTGGAGAGGCATTCGCTGAGGTCGAGTCGACAAAGTCGGTATCGGACGTCTACGCCCCGGTGTCTGGCACGATCGTCGAGGTCAACGCGGCACTCAATGACACGCCTGAGCTCGTCAACTCGGATCCGTACGGCGACGGGTGGTTCGTCGTGATCGAAGTATCCGACGTCACCGAGCTCGACAACCTCATGGGCGTTGCAGCCTACGAGGCCTCGACCGGCTGAGATCCAAAGGTTCAACCACACGTTGAGGGTTTCGCTGTAGGCTTGTGTCATGAGCGACAAAGATCGACAGATACCACAAGACGTCGAAGTCGACCCCGATCCCACCGTTTCGTGGGAACCGGCCGAGGATTCTCCGGGCCCTGAGTCCTCTCCCGGCCGTCTTGAAGGCGCGTTCGCGTGGGCTCTGACGATCGAAAGCGGTCCTCAGACGGGCCTCACCTACGTTCTGGGACCCGGGAACACGGTCGCTGGACGCGGTCCGGAGTGCGCCATCTTCCTCCCGGACGTCACAGTGTCGCGCGAGCATGCTCGATTCTCGGTGGATGCCAACAGGCTGTCGATGACCGATCTTGCATCGACGAACGGTACGTACGTCAACGGCACCCGCTGCGAGGCCGGGATGCTTGCAGAGGGCGATCTGCTGATGATCGGCAAGTTCCACCTACGGGTGTCCAAGGGCCATGGCTGAGCTGCGGGCGGTCACCGACCGGCACCAGCGGACGCACACGATCGGAGAGGTCATCAACCTCTTGCGTACCGAGTTCCCCGATATCACCGTATCGAAGATTCGATTCCTCGAGTCCAAGGGCCTGATCCATCCGAGTCGATCGGCGTCGGGCTACCGCATGTTCGATGACGACGACGTCCAGCGCATCCAGTACGTACTCACCGAGCAGCGGGACCACTTCCTCCCACTCAAGGTCATCAAGTCGAAGCTTGCTGCATGGGAGAAGGGCGACGCGTCTCCGGTGGCCCCCGATCACGGGCCACCTCCTGAGGCCTACTTCTCGTCCTCGGGTGTATCCCTGTCGGCATCCGAGATCTCACGATCATCGGGGTTGAGCAGGAATCAGCTCTCAGCCATCATCGATGTTGGACTCATCGAACCCAGCGAGCTTCCTGATGGCAGCCAGATCTTCACCGATGCAGACCTCCTGATCGCCAGAGCAGCCCACCGCCTGCTCGCACGAGGTCTCGAGCCGCGACATCTCCGCGGTATCCGGCTCGCTGCCGACCGCCAGACGGATCTTCTCGGTCAACTCGTTGCACCGCTGTTGCGCCACAGGAACCCGGACAACCAGCGTCGCTCCGCTGAGATCCTTGCCGACACGGCGAACGCGTCCGCTCTCGCTCAAGAAACGTTGGTTCGCAGTAGGCTCCGTAAGCTACTTGAACACTGATGCTTGCCACTTCGATCGTCACCCTCGCCCTCGTCACCTCCCTGCTCGGATCACCTGCAGGAACGGTGCCGCTCACAGCGGTAGCGCCGCGCCCTGTTCCCAAACTGACGGCTGAGCGCTGGATCGTCTACGACGCAGACGCCGACGTCGTCCTCGCGTCCTGGAATGCAAACGACGCGGGATCGATGGCCTCCGTCACCAAGGTGATGACGGCCATGCTCGTCATCGACAACACCGAGCTCACCGATACGGTCGTGGTACCCGAGTTCGCCACCCAAACACGGGGCTCGACCGCGGGCCTCGTCGCAGGTGAACAGTGGTCGGTCGGTGATCTGCTCATCGCGATGCTCGTTCGTTCCGGCAACGACGCTGCCCTGACCCTCGGGTACGCCGTCGGCGGAGATTCGATCTCGAACTTCGTCGCGATGATGAACACACGGGCAAGGGAACTCGGCATGTCGGGTACCAGCTTTGCAAACCCCAACGGTCTCGACAACGAGAACCACTACTCGACACCGCGCGACCTGCTCACGCTCATCATTGCATCCCAGGAGTACCCCGACATACGGCGGATCACTCGAATCAAGCTGGTGAAGATGCCCGCAGATCCCAACGGCAAGACCCGCACGTTCAAGAACACGAACCGGCTGCTCGGCGCGTACCCCGGTACGATCGGGCTCAAGACGGGCGAGACCCCATGGGCAGACAAGGTACTCCTCGGTGTGACCGAGCAGGCCGGCCGAAGGATCTACAGCGTGGTCATGCACTCCGACGACCACTTCGGCGACACCCGTGAACTCGTGGACTGGGCGTACTCGACGTACTCCATCGAGGACCGCTGGCTCAGGCCGCTGTACGCCGAGGAGGGCGGGGGAGGGATCTCCACGGACCTCAACCTCAGCGACAGCCACGAGCGGCGTCTCCGCGCCATGCCGAGCCTCGATGACGGTCGATGGAACACATCCTCACTCGAAGACCTCCCCAAGGCCGAGGCGATCGGTAGATGGATCCGCGGGGCCATCCCCGGCGTTGCTGGTGGAGACGGATGAGCGATTCGTTCATCGAGGTGATCTCCAAGGACACGATCGATCGGCGCGTCACCGAACTCGCCGACGAGATCGTGAACGACGTCGACAGTGACGACGTCGTCGTCGTGTCGGTACTCAAGGGATCCCTCATCTTCACGAAAGACCTGATGTGGAATCTCCCACTCACCTACACACCCGATTTCCTGTCCTTGACGAGGTTCGGACGAGAGGGAAGGGTCTCTGTGGCGATGGACATCTCGGTTCCACTCGAGGGCCGTGACGTGCTCCTCGTGCTCGAGATCGTTGACACCGGACTCACGCTCGCAACAATACGCAGGATGATGCTGACACGCGGTGTGCGTTCCCTGCGCACCGTCGCGCTCATCGACAAGTCACGACGACGGATCGTCGACGTTCCCGTGGAGTATCGGGGCTTCCAGGTCGGAGACGAGTACCTTCTCGGCTACGGGATGGACTGGGAGGGGCTCTACCGCAACCTCGCGTCCATCTGGGCGGTCCTCGACATCGCCGAACTCGTAGAACACCCCGAAGCGTTCGAAGCGATCGCGTTCGGGTGACGCGCGATATCGCCTTGTGGTGATATCGTGGTGATATGACAGACTCGGTTCCGATGGATCTCGTTGGCATCAGGATCGAACTGCCGACGAACACGCCGATCCTGCTCCTGCGCGAGCACGGCGGCGAGCGGTACCTCCCGATCTGGATCAACACGCCCGAAGCGACGGCGATCGCGTTGGCCCACGACGGTATCAAACCGGAACGGCCCCTCACACACGATCTTCTCACGACCCTGATCGAGGAACTCGGAGCCACAGTCGACGAGGTCGTGGTGACGGAACTTCGAGGGGGGACCTTCTATGCAGATCTCCGCCTGTCCGTTGGCGACGATGTTCACACGATCTCCTCCAGGCCGTCGGATGCCGTAGCGATCGCTGTGCGGACCGATGCACCACTCTTCGCGTCACGCGAACTCCTCGACGAGGCCGGCGTGCACATCCGCGACCAGGAGGACGAGGACGAGATCGAGCGTTTCAGGGAGTTCCTCGACCGTGTCGATCCTGGTGATTTCGAGTCAGACGATTTCGAGCACGGACCTGGCACCGATTCGTGAGCCTTCCGACGAATCTGAAGGCCGGGATTCTCGCCCTCGTTGCTGTGGTCACGATCGGAGCAGCTGGTTTCATGCTCCTGTCCGACATCGACTTCGGAAACGCCGTGTACCTGACGATCATCATCATCACAACGCTCGGGCTCGGCGATCCGGTGATCACCATCGACGGGGCGACGAAGGTGTGGCTGGTGATCGTCCTCATCTCTGGCATGGGCGCTGCGTTGTACACGGTCACCGCCATCATGGAGTACGGTTTCGAGATCGTCATCGGGTCGGACTATCGGAGACGCAACAGGATGTGCAAGGATATCGAACGGGTCGAAGATCACGTGATCGTGTGCGGCTTCGGAAGGGTCGGATCGAGTGCTGCCTCGACGCTGCGCCGTGGGGGAGTGACGGTCTTGATCGTCGAGCACGACCCCGACGCGGCGACACAAGCCACCTCGGAGGGGTTTCTCGTCGTCACCGGCGATGCCACACGCGACGAAGTGCTCAATGAGGCTCGCATCACCCGCGCACGCTCGGTCGTAGCGTGCGTTGCATCGTCGAGCGACAACCTCGTGATCACCCTATCGGCAAAGGCGCTGTGCCCAGACATCAACGTATATGCGCGGGCCAGCGACATCGAGTATGAGAAGAAGCTCGCCCTCGCCGGCGCCGATGCGGTCGTGACCCCTGAGATGGTCGGGGGCCAACGGATCGCTGCCCTTGCAGGCCAGTCCGGTATCGTCGAGTTCGTCGACACCGTCGTACGTGATGCGGCGACAGAGTTCCGCATCAAGCGGTTGGTCGTTGAACCCGGATCGTCCGTGATCGGCAGATCGCTCGCCGACCTCGACCTGAGACGGGACGGTGGAGCGATGGTGATCGGTATCTCACGGGACGGAGAGCCCGTCCAGATGAACCCCGATCCCCACAGCCCCCTCACCGAGAACTGTGTTCTGTTCAGCATCGGAACGGTCGATGAGCTCGACCATCTTGCCGGTCTCATCGAGGTCCACTGAGCGAGGTCGTTGACATGTGCCGGTACCGCTCGTAACTTTCATGGGCGTAGTTCATCAGGTGGAATTACGGACGTGTAACCTTCTGGGCTAGAGGAGACGATTTCATGAGCGACGCTCACAACGACACAGCACTCGGCTTCCGCTCACCTCAGGTGTGCGCAGTCGTCGGTATCACGTACCGTCAGCTGGACTACTGGGACAGAACCGGACTCCTTGGACCGTCCATGCAGGAAGCATCCGGGTCGGGAACCCAACGGCTGTATACCTTCCAGGACATCGTCACGCTGCGCGTCGTCAAGCGACTCAAAGACGCGGGGACGAGCCTTCACAAGATCCGAACGGCGTTCGAGCAACTCGAAGCCGAGGTCGGGGAGGATTGGCGTGAGCAGGACATCACCTTGCTCAGCGACGGCACGACGATCTACGCAGCCCGCAGCCCGGAACAGGTCGTCGACCTGCTCCGGCGGGGTCAGGGAGTGTTCGGGATCGCTGTGCGTCCCGTTCACGACGAAGTCAGGGGCGAGATCCACAAACTGTTCCCGAACCAGTCTGAGGGGATCGCCGCCCCACGAACAGTGGGAGTAACGGGAACCTGACCACCGACGATCTCTTCGGGCCGTCACCGGCCGAGACGACACAGTTCGCGCATAACAGTGAACGCGAGTTCGCTCGCCTGTTGGACTTCTACGACATCACGTGGGAGTACGAACCGACGGCGTTCGCCGTCGCGTGGGATGCCGAGGGCAACCCGACCAACTTCTTTCGTCCCGACTTCTTCCTGCCCGAGGACGACGTCTACATCGAGATCACGACCATGAGCCAGAAACTCGTGACGAAGAAGAACAAGAAGGTTCGCCGCCTGCGTGAGATCTATCCCGAGATCAGGTGCAAGGTCTTCTATCAACGCGACTATCTCCATCTCCTCGTCAAGTACGGACTCGAAGAACCGGATGCATCGATCGAGATGGTGACTCCGACACGGATCCCCGGCCCTCCCGACATCATCGATCTCGGTGCTGCAGACGCCTCCTGAACACATCTACCATCTGATCGGCGCACGACGATACGGAGGCCGAGATGCCAACGTCCCCACTCCATCATGTACACGAGCACGCAGGTGCACGATTCACCGACTTCGGCGGATGGACCATGCCGGTCCAGTACGACAGTGTCCTTGCCGAGCACGCAGCCGTGCGGGACACCGTCGGAATGTTCGATGTCTCTCACCTCGGCCGTTTCGAGGTCTCGGGTGCGGGCGCAACCGATCTTCTCCGAAAGCAGTTGTGTAACGACGTTGCACGCATCGAGCCGGGACGCGCTCAGTACACGATGGCCCTCAACGCCGATGGAGGTGTCGAGGACGACATCATCATCTGGCGCTTCGACGACGAGCGGTACTGGATCATGCCCAACGGCACCAACTTCGCCGAGATCGCATCACGATTCGTAGCGTTCGCTCCCAACACCGTCACGATCGATGATGTCCGCGCCGATTCGGTACTACTCGCGATCCAGGGCCCAGACGCACCGGATGTCATCAGCCGCGTCATCGGGTTCATGCCGGGACGATTCCGCGTCATGACGGGTGTTTTCGGTGACCACGCCATCACTGCGGCGGGTACCGGCTACACGGGGGAGCGAGGCGCCGAGATCTACATCGGTGCCGCAGGAGCCGAAACCCTCTGGAACGCCTTCGTTGCTGCCGGAGCCACACCAGCAGCTCTCGGAGCACGCGACACCCTCCGACTCGAGATGGGGTATCCGTTGTGGGGGCACGAACTCGATGCAACCACGTCCCCTCTCGAGGCGGGACTCGGTTGGGTCGTCGCATGGGATCACGACTTCGTCGGCAAGACCGCCCTCGCATCTCAGCGCGAGAACCTCACCAGAAGCCTGATCGCCTTCACCACCGAGGGTCGCGCCATCCCACGTGAGGGGTACCCGGTCACGACGGAGAGCGGTTCCGGACACGTCACCTCCGGGAACTTCTCCCCGACTCTCGGCCACGGCATCGCTATGGCATATGTATCCCCCCCACCACAGCCTGGGGAGTCGATGACCATCGAGATCAGAGGAAAACAGGTACCTGCCACCATCGTGGATCTCCCGTTTCTCGATCGGTGACGACGGCACTCCTCGAGTCCATCCCCAACACGACGACCGTTGCCGTGTCGCGCCTGGTCGATCCCGATGTCTGGAACGAGCTGGCAGCTGTACGGACGGTCATCGAGGTGCCACATATCCAATGTGATCCCGTACCCGACACCCTTACATCCCCAACGCTGCGACTCCGGTGCTGGCCGAATATCGGGGGCAGACTCGAACGAGGATCATCGAACGATCTGGTCGCGTGGTTCCCGTCCCTCGCTCGACGCCCCGACGGTGGAACCGTCGTACCGATGACGGCAGACCGCAGCGACCAGATCACCGAACGCATCCGCTTCCTCGATTCCTTGCTCAAACACCTCCAGCAGATCCGTGGGGTCACGGGCACCTGTGTACCCGAAGCTCCACGCACGATCCTCTACACGCCGGGGTTCGACGCGGCCAGGCTTTCCGAACTCAACGACCTCTACCCGGGTTCCGTGGCTCCATCACCTTTGCGGCTCGCAGAGTTCCCGGGAGGGATCCGCATCACGATCACGAACGATGTGTGGGCAAGAGACGCAGCGTTCACCATGGACCTCACCTCGCTCCTGGGCGGGTGACCCGCTCACGGGACCGTCGAGCCGACACTCGACGATGCGACGGATCGGCATCCCGGGTATCGTCGGAGCAACATCAGGATTCGAGGAGGATCGAACAGATGACAGAAGCCACAGGAACGTTCACTACGTCCGACGGTGTCGACCTCTTCACGCGATGCTGGACGACCGACGATCCGAGATACGACATCCTTCTCATCCACGGCCTCGGTGAACACTCCGGGAGATGGCGCGCCCCTGCCGAGTACCTCAACGATCGCGGTGCGAACGTCTACTCATACGATCTGCGGGGGCACGGCAAGAGTGCAGGAAACCGGGTAGACATCGAATCATTCGACGAGTTCTACAGGGACATCTCTGAGATGGCACTCGAAACGGTGAACAGGAGCGGACGACCATGGGTGTTGTACGGGCACTCCCTCGGAGGACTCCAAGGAGCCGGTTACCTCATCGAGGACAGAAGCCCCCATCCGAACCTCGCCGTGCTCTCTGCACCCGCGATGGCAGCCACACGCGGGATCGACACGATCTTGAAGGTAGCTGCATCGGTCCTGGGCACGATCGCCCCGACGGTGCGTGTGGCGTCCAATATCAGGGGCGAACAGCTGTCCCGGGATGCTTCGGTTGGTGAGGCCTACTTCGCCGACGAACTGGTCGAGACGAAGGCCACGACCAGGTTCGGGAAGGCCGTCTACGCAGAGCAATCGAAACTCGCGGACAAGCACGGGTCGATCACGATCCAGACACTCGTCATCCACGGCGCCGACGACGAACTCGTACAGCCGTCGGCAAGTGCGACCCTCGCGGCGTCCGATGCTGTAGAGCGCAAGGTCTATCCGGGGCTCCGCCACGAGATGCACAACGAACCCGAAGCGAACCAGGTCCTCGGTGACGTTGCCGACTGGATCGATCGCAAGTTGTTCGGATAGGGACCTCCGACCTCTAGGAACCGAAGCGGCGTGGCCGCAGCTCAGGCGAGGCCGTAGGCCGGTTTGACGGCTTCCTCGATCAGGGCCTTGCGGGTCGGCCAGTCTCCGAAGCCTGCCTCGATCGCTGCGATCGTGATCGCACCGAGGTCGGTAGTCGACAGGCCGAACGATGTGGACGCCATCAGGTACTCATCGGTGACGGATACATCGGACATCAAGCGATTGTCTGTGTTGATCGACACGTTGAAGCCCTGTCGGTAGAGCGATCCAAAGGGATGCAACGAGGCGTCGGGGTACGACGCAGTGTGAACGTTGGAAGTGATCGCGATCTCCAACGGGATGCGGTGGTCACGCACCCGACGGGCGAAGGCGCCTAACTCGGTCATCGTGGCGCCGTTGAAGTTGGTGTCGTCTGCAACATGGGCGCCATGACCGATTCGCTGTGCACCGCACAGCGCCAGTGCCCGCCACACCGAGTGAGCACCGTCCCCCTCACCTGCGTGCAGCGTCAATCCAAGCCCGTGCTCACGAGCAAGCAGGCACGCCTCGAGATGGTTGTCGGGAGGAAAGCCCGCCTCGGGACCCGCAAGGTCGAAGCCAACAAGACCCCGGCCTACGAAAGGGATCGCCGCTCTCACGACATCGACGGAGTCCGTCTGATGTCGCAGGGCCGATGCGATCATGTAGATCGCGATTCCAGTGTCGCGTGTTGCCCGCGCGAGGCCGTCGAGTGTCGCCTCGATCACATCCTCGCGACGTATCCCCCGGCGGGTGCACAACCCGGGATCGAATCGGAGTTCGGCGTATACGACACCGTCGCGGGACAGGTCCTCACCCGCTTCGTAGGCGACCCGAGCAACGGCATCGGCGCTCTGCATGACCGCGACCGTGTGGGTGAACGCCTCGAGGTACCGTTCGAGCGATCCAGAGCGTCCCTGATAGAACCAGTCGCGTAGGGACGTCTCGTCGTTTGCGGGCAGCCCGGTGTACCCCTCCGCGTCAGCGATCTCGAGGATCGTCGACACTCTCAGTCCGCCGTCGAGGTGTTCGTGAAGCACCGCCTTGGGCAAGCGCTCGATGTCTTGTCGTTGCATCGCGAACCTCCCGTCGTGTCATACGCGACAATAGCGTCATGACGTACACCCTCATCGTGTTGGGCTCCGGACAGGACGGAGGATCCCCGCAGGTCGGATCGCGTGCGCACGGCGTTGTGCAACGCACAGCATCGTCGGTCGCCATCGCTTCGACCCTGGGTGACCCGATCGTGTTCGATGCCTCTCCCGACCTACGCACGCAGTATCAGCGTCTCTGTGAACACACCCGCGACGGTGTCGGCATCGATGGGGTGTTCATCACCCACGGTCACATGGGCCACTATGGAGGCCTGATGCACTTCGGCAGGGAAGGAGCAGCCACAGATCGGCTCCCGCTCTTCGCTTCGACCTCGGTCCTGTCCTTCCTCAGCGGGAACGAGCCGTGGGCGACGCTGTTCGCCTTGGCCCACCTCGACCCGGTATCGATGGACGATACGATCGCGTCCATCGGCGACCTCACCATCGAGGCGATAGCGGTCCCTCATCGTTCCGAGTTCACCGACACGGTCGCCTACTCCGTCAGCGTACGGGGAGATCCGTGGGTCCTGTATCTCCCCGACATCGATGGTTGGGATCAATGGCCTGAAGCGGAGGAGACCGTAGCCAGGCATCGTGTCTCCCTCCTCGACGCGACGTTCTCGAGCACCGACGAACTCCCAGGGAGGGATATCGCACAGATCAAGCACCCGCTCGTTCCCGATACGATCGAACGGTTCGCGCATCTCACCCCAGATCACACCATCGTGCTCACACACATCAACCATTCGAACCGCCTCGGGGCAGACGACGATCCCTTCACCTTGATGGCCAGGGAACACGGGTTCACGATCGCGTACGATGGACTGGTCCTCGAACATGACTGACGACCCGCTTGCCGGACGCTTCCTCATCGCGACACCCCTCATCGATCTCCCGCCGTTCGGGCGCTCGGTCGTCCTCCTCCTCGAACATGACGAGACGGGTTCCGTCGGACTCATCTTGAACAAGGACAGCGGACTCCTCGTCGCCGACCTCCTTCCCGACGTCGCACCGCTCGTCACCGAACCCGCCCATGTCTTCATCGGAGGGCCGGTCAGCACCGACACGGCGGTAGCTCTTGCGCACGCACCGGAACGTTCGTTTCTCCGGCCCTCACCGCTCGCATCGATCGGACTCATCGATCCGACAGATCCGCCCGACGGCGTACGAGCCCTGAGGATCTTCGCCGGGTACGCCGGATGGGACCCCGGGCAACTCGAAGCGGAGATCGACGAGCAAGCGTGGTGGACGACCCGTCCAGATGTAGCGGCGATCTTCGCCGACACCAGGGACCTCTGGCGAGACACGCTCAAGCGTGCACCCGGCCGTGCCCCACTCTTTGTCACCTTCCCCGACGACCCGTCGACGAACTGACTCCTTCTATGCTCCACCTGTGTCTGCCACCATGCCCAAGCTCCACCGTGCCCGCCACACTGGGCCACCCGGGATCCATGCGGAGCGGGCGCTGTGGAGTGAAGGAGCAGAAATGGTCGCCGGGTTCGACGAGGTCGGCAAGGGATCCTGGGCCGGGCCACTCACCGTCGGAGTGGTCGTCATCCCGGCGGATCGAAGGATCTACAAGGTGCGCGACTCCAAGCAGTTGACCGAACGTCAACGCGAAGCCATGGTCGATCGGATCAAGGAGTGGTCGATCGACTGGTCCGTCGGGCACGCTTCTCCCCGCGAGTGTGACGATCTCGGCATGTCCGATGCCCAACGCCTCGCGACCCAGCGTGCGATCGCAGATCTCAGCGTCGATGTGGATCATGCTCTTGCAGACGGTCGCTGGGACTTCGTCGAGACAATCCCGACAACGACGATCGTCAAGGGCGACGCCACGTCCATCTCGATCGCTGCTGCATCAGTCATTGCAAAGGTGACCAGGGACCGGATCATGCGAGCAGCCGCCGAGTCGTTCCCGTGGTACGGGTTCGACTCCAACAAGGGATACCCGTGTCACCGCCACCGCGGAGCGTTACGTATCGTGGGCCCATCGACGATCCACCGTCGTTCATGGTCCTTCATGGAGGACCTCGACTGGGATGGGATCCCGGAGTGCCGCAGCACCATCGCGCCCCCAACGCTGTTCTGACGGCTCTCTCCACACAGCGTCGTACTATGGCTCCGAACATCCCTTGCGGACCTAGACATACACGGCGACAGATAGGCACACCATGGCAGAGCCACTCAAGCCAGGACAACTCGACCCCCTCGACTTCCTCGAGATCGACCGACTCCTCACCGGCGAGGAAAGGCTCCTCCGTGACACGGTGCGCCAGTTCGTCGCGGACAAGATCACACCCGACGTGGGGGAGTGGTTCGACGAAGGAACGTTCCCACGAGAGCTCATCAAAGAGATGGGGGATCTCGGCCTTCTCGGCATGCACCTCGAGGGGTACGGTTGTGCCGGAACGAGTGCGGTCGCGTACGGCCTCGCATGCACCGAGCTCGAGGCTGGGGACTCGGGTGTGCGGAGCTTCGTGTCGGTCCAGGGATCACTTGCCATGTACCCGATCTGGGCGTTCGGTTCGCAAGAACAGAAGCAACGTTGGCTTCCCGGGATGGCTGCTGGTGATCTCATCGGGTGCTTCGGTCTCACCGAACCCGATTCAGGGTCAGACCCAGGCTCGATGCGCACCCACGCCAGACGCGATGGGGATGACTGGGTGATCAACGGCACCAAGATGTGGATCACGAACGGCTCGATCGCCGACGTCGCCATCGTGTGGGCAACTACCGATGACGGGATTCGCGGCTTCGTCGTTCCCACCGACGTCCCCGGCTTCACCGCCAACAAGATCGACAAGAAGATGTCCCTGCGGGCATCCGTCACGAGTGAACTGGTCCTCACCGACGTTCGCCTCCCTCACGACGCGGTGCTTCCCGGCGTCTCAGGGCTCAAGGGGCCGCTTGCGTGCTTGAACGAGGCCCGCTTCGGCATCCTCTTCGGAGCGGTCGGGGCGGCACGCGCCTGCTACGAAGCTGCACTCACGTACTCCCTTGAAAGGAAACAGTTCAACAAACCCATCGCCTCGTTCCAGCTCACACAGCGAAAGCTCGTCGAGATGTTGATAGGCGTCAACAACTCGATGCTCCTTGCAATGCACATCGGTCGAAAGCGTGACGAGGGAACCCTCTCGGCGGAACACGTCAACTACGGCAAGCTGACGAACGTGCGGACCGCCCTCGAGATCGCGAGAGAGGCACGCAGTGTCCTGGGAGCGAACGGCATCACGCTCGAGTACCCGGTCATTCGCCACATGAACAACCTCGAGTCGGTGTTCACCTACGAGGGCACCAACGAGATCCATACGCTCGTCCTCGGCCAAGCGATCACCGGCATCCCAGCGTTCAGCTGAGGCAGCACACGTCCTTCGGGTTACCCCGCCCGACCGTACCGTGAGAGAGGGAGACACTCATGCGATTCGACATCGCCCACCAACCATCGTACGCGATAACGACGGCACACCTCGA
>CAYLVM010000022.1:0-5796 GCA_964387145.1 uncultured Acidimicrobiaceae bacterium | reverse complement strand
CCGGAGAGGGACTCGTCGTCGATCTGACCGGTCCCGGAACGTTCACGACGCAGAGCAGAAGCCAGGATGCCTTCCTTTCGTGGCTCATCCCGCGCCTACCGAGTTCGAACACATCATCGGCCTAGCAATCACCGACTCGAGTGTGCATGGGACCAGCCCATGGCGCTGATTCTCGCATCCAGCTCGCCGCGACGTTCCCTCCTCCTATCGGCAGCGGGGTTGACGTTCACCGTCGACGTCCCCGATGTCGACGAATCCCCGCTCGATCTCGAGCCACCGGCTGAGTATGTCCTGCGGTTGAGCGCAGCCAAAGCACGTGCGGTCGCTCGAAACGTCGATGACGTCGTTCTCGGGGCCGACACGACCGTCGTCCTCGACGGTGCCACGATCGGTAAGCCTCGCGACGCTGCCGACGCTCTCGAGATGCTGCTCTCCCTCGAGGGCCGAACACACTCTGTGCTCACCGGCTGGACGGTGATCCGGGGAGAGTCCGAACGGTTCGGCGTCGAGGAGTCCCTCGTCACGTTCCATCACCGTTCACGAGCCGAGCTACGTGACTACGTTGCACGCACGGAGCCGCTCGACAAGGCGGGTGCGTACGCGCTCCAGGGGGACGACGGTTGGCTCGTGGAACGGGTCGCCGGTTCGAGGGCGAACGTCATGGGCCTCCCGATCAGGGAGGTCGTCGATGCGCTCGCCAACTTCGGCATCGATCGTTCAGCCCCGCAGGGCTGACGCGACGACCTTCATCATGTCGGTCGTCTTGCCCGACGCCACGAAGTCGACGAAGTGCTCCGCTGCGATGTTCATCTGACGGTTCGTCACGAACCACACGGGTTTGGGCGCGAGATGGAACTCACCCTTGCCGAGCGTGCGATGGCTCGGAGCGAACGGACCGCGTGCCACCGTCTTCTGTGGTTTCGAGAACATGAGCGCGTTGTGAACCACACCGATCCCGCTGCCGACTGCACTCGGCGAGTTGCCCGGATACGCTCCCCACGGTGCTTTGGAGGACAGGTACACGAAGGCACTCCACACGTTCACGCCGATCCCGCCGTAGCAGAGCCCAGCGATCATGTCCCGATACGCATCGGGGTGCGCCTTCTCCGTCTTTGGATGGACGATGACGTTCGCACCGAGAGAGCCATCGAGGACGTCGTTGGCGAACGCCGTTGCCGACGCCATATACGTCGGGATGTCGGGGCTCGGCAACGTCACGACCGCCAAGGCCGGTGCGAAGTACTCGGTGACGAACGCCGGGTCGTCGACGGCCGTGGCATCGAGCCCTGTCACGAGGAACCGCTTCGCCTCGTCACCGAACTCCTCCACCGTCCCTGAACCAGCTTGCACGGCTGCACAGCGCTCGGCCGTGCCCGGATAGTACGGGTCGCGGTCCTCGATCTGGCCGAGCACCGATCGGACGTCGTCGAGGAACGCGTCGGTGAGTTCCCACGACTCCGGGAGGACGAGTACCTGGGATGCAATGCAGTTGAAGCCCGAGTTGTTCATCTTCTGTGTCACGACGTTCTCGGCCTGGAATCCCAGGTCCGCCCGTGACCAGTCTCCCGGCACGACGATGGTGGGGGACACGCCTCCGAGCTCTGCAGTGATCGGTTTGTCGTTGATCGGCGTGTCGGTTTTGCGGTTCGTTTCCCCCTCTTCACCGGTTCCGTATCGGATCGTGTTGAAGGTTCGCGAGCTTCCCGTGATATGGATCGTGTCGATGCCGTCGTGTCCGCTCAGGTACGCCCCCACGTCTCGGCCTCCGTAGACGAATCGCGCGAAACCAGCGGCGATGAAGTCCTCGAAGATCGACTCGAAGACATCACCGAGATAGTCGTTGACAGGGTTCATCTTGAGGATCGCCACCTGCCCTTCGTTGAAGAGCTTGTACAGCAGGTCGAGCGGTGGGATCGAAGCCACGTTCCCGGCACCGAGGATGAGGCACACTGAACCGGCCGGATCCGTCTTCCTATAGAACTCACCGATCGTGTCACGGAGCGTTTCGACCGTCACTTCCGGCTCCATCCACACCTCGACAGACGACCCGGAGAACAGCAGCTTGTCCGCAGCAGTCGAGGGAAGCACCTTGACCACCACCTGGCCGCTGTGTCCCCGCCGCACCGTGTAGCCATCGAGAACGTCGGTTCCGTCGTCGATCCTCGTCAGCGTGGCTTCGAGGGTATTGATCGCGTCGATGAGCCCGTACGGACCTCCGAGCCACTCTTCGCCTGCAAGGGGAGAATCCATGGAGAGGCCCTTCGCCTTGACGGCCATCTCGACCCACCTACGGGCGTGAGCGACCGTCTTGGCTCGCAGGCCGTCGAGGAGGCCGATCTTGTCCTCGATGGGGAGCGTCGCCCAGACGTCCTTCGAAGATCCGAGCTCAGCGATCGCGGTGTCGATGTGATGAGTATCCATACCACGAATCTAGTGCCTGATCCTGTCTGGCACCGGGTGTTTCACCCGAGCCAGGGTCGCCAGGGGAACGCTAGGCGCCAGACTTCGTCTCGGTGTCCACGTTGAAATCGAAGGTGGGGTCGTCCGTGTCAAGGCCCTTGAACGTGATGTAGGTGTCGAAGACGTCACCTGTCGGATCCGTGATCGGACACACGACCTGATTGTCTGTGTCGACGATCATCGACTTCGTACCACAGTCGAGTGCATCGTCGGCGAGGTCGAGGCCTGAGAGTTCCTCTACTCGCGCAATGATCACGGCCTCGATCTCAGGGATCTTCTCGGCAAGGACGACGTTGGTCGTCTCAACGAACGCACCGTCGTCCTCGACCTCAGCCTGGAGCTCGATCGTCCGGCCGTCTTCCGTCGTGGCAGTGCACAGGAAGCGGGTCCCGGCATCGTCGGATGCCGGCTTCGTGCATGTGGCGTCGAGTTCACCGAGGCCGATCTGGTCAGCGAGCGTATCCTCGATGAGGTCCTCTGTCGCATTCTCGATGGTCGGCGTCCCAACGCTGAACTCACCGGAGGCAGAGCAGGCTGATACCACTAGTACAAAGGTCACGAACAGATATTTCATGAAGTGCACCTTAGTTGTCGTTGAGACTCCACTCCATCATCTCGCTCCTGTCGACTTCTTGCCCACCGCTTCGACGCAGTAGGATGTGGGTATGGATATCTCATCATCATCTGCGATCGTTACCGGAGGAGCGTCGGGCCTCGGCGCCGCAACAGCGCACGCGCTCGCTGCCTCGGGCGCAGCCGTGACGATCATCGATCTGAACGAACACGCGGGAAACGTGATCGCTGAAGAGTCGAACGGCACTATCACGTTCGTCCCTGCCGACGTCACGAACCCCGAAGAGGTGCGGACAGCGATCGGCGTTGCATCTGAGCGGGGACCTCTTCGAGTTGCGGTCAACTGCGCCGGGATCGCAATAGGCGAGCGGACAGTAGGCCGCGACGGCGAACCGGCGGATCTCGGGCACTTTACGAAGGTCGTCCAGGTGAACCTCGTCGGGTCCTACAACGTAGGTTCCCAAGCAGCAGCAGCGATGGTACGAACGGATCCCCTCGAACACGATGAACGAGGTGTCATCATAAATACCGCATCGGTCGCTGCCTTCGAGGGCCAGATCGGTCAGACAGCGTACTCGGCATCCAAGGGCGGGATCGTTGGTATGACGCTTCCCATGGCGCGGGACCTTGCAGCGGTAGGGATTCGCGTCAATACGATCGCCCCTGGGATCATCGATACCCCCCTGCTCGCCGGACTCAACGAGGAGATGCGCACGGCGCTCGCTGCGGGTGTCCCGTTCCCGAAGCGGCTCGGCACGCCCCAGGATTACGCTGCACTCGTTCTTGCGATCATCGACAACGGCTACCTCAACGGCGAAACGATCCGCCTCGACGGGGCGCTGCGGATGGGTCCAAGGTAGGCAGCGACTGCTCTTCTCGGCGTTGGCAGACCCTCTAGGCTGGCGGGATGAGCAACACCATCAAAGTCGATTCGGAACCGAGGCATCAGGCCGATGTCGGCCGATTCGCCCTGCTGTTCGTCATCCTCATCGTCACCATCACTCTTCTCGGACTCCTCGGCATTCCACGACTCGCGCAAGATCCGAGTCGCATCGCACGGATCGCCTTCATGATCCTCGCTGCTACGATCCTGATCGCGACGATCAGGATCACCCGCACCTCAGAGCGTGATCAACACATTGCAGGTGTCGTCATCGGGGTCATCGGCCTTTCCGGTATCATCGCACTGGTCCTGAGCGACTCAGTGATCGTGGATCAGATCATCGGGATCGTCTGGGTCCTCCTCGTGATCAGTACACCGGTGATCGTTCTACGCGAGGTCCTTTCGGCCAGGGACGTGACAGCTCAGACGATCATCGGTGCGATCTGTGTCTACCTCCTCCTCGGCATATCTCTCACGTTCCTTGCTGTGTCCATCGACGGCTGGGGTGCCTTCTTTGAGGCACCACCGCGTTCGACCGGCTACGTCTACTTCGCGTTCGTGACGATCACCTCGCTCGGCTACGGTGATCTCACTCCGTACAGCGATGGAGCCAGGATGGTGTCGGTCGCGTTCGCCGTCGTCGCTCAGATGTACCTGGTCATCGTTGTCGCTCGCCTCGTATCGGTATGGAAACCTCGCACCACTGCAACCGATTCACAAGACACTGAATGATCCCGTTCGATGACCCCGCGTTCCTCCAGGACCCGTACCCGGTTCTCAATGCGGTCCGCGAGGAGACCCCGATCTTCCGGCAGGCCAAGACGCAGAACGGGCAGGAGATCTGGTTCCTCACCCGCCACGACGAGGTGCAGCTTGCCCTGCGTGAACGTCGCCTCGGACGCGTGTTCGACCACGTCCTCACCTACGAGCAGGTCGGTGTCGACCCGCCGGATGCCGACCTGGGGCCGTATCACGACATCGAGCGCTGGTCCTTGCTCCAACTGGAACCGCCCGAACACACCCGCATCCGCACGCTGTTGTCACGTGAGTTCACTCCGAAACGGGTCGCATCCCTCGAACCGCAGATGCGTATGATCGTCGACGACCTGTTTGAGCGCGCCGACCCGGGTGGCTTCGAACTTCTGTCCGAACTCGCAGCACCGTTCTCCCTCCTCGTCATGTGCCAACTTCTCGGAGCCCCGTTCGAGGACCGCGACCTTCTCCTCGACTGGTCACACCGCATCGTCAAGATGTACGAGCTCACGACCTCGCATGACCAGGAGCGATCCGCGGTCCAAGCGTCCACCGAGTTCACCGCATGGACAAGGGATCTCATCGCGGCACGCCGTGCACATCCCGAAGATGACCTCATCTCGGGACTGTGCACCGTGGAAACCGACGAGGGCCGCCTCAGCGATGAGGAGATCATCTCGACGGTGATCCTCCTGCTCAACGCGGGACACGAAGCGACCGTCAACACCATCGGCAACGGGTTCACTGCTCTGCTCCAGCATCCAGAACAACGAAGACGCCTGATCAATGGTGATGTCTCATTCCGCGACGCCGTCGAGGAGCTTTTCCGCTACGACTCACCGCTGCAGCTCTTCGAGAGGTGGGTACTCGTCGATGACTTCGAGATCGCAGGCTGCCACATTCCCAAGGGTGAGAAAGTCGCGATGCTGTTCGGTTCCGCGAACCGGGACCCGAGAAAGTGGGACTATCCCGACACGTTCGACATCGGCAGAGCCGACCCGACACACGTCACGTTCGGGTGGGGCCTCCACCACTGTATCGGTGCGCCCCTGGCCCGTCTTGAAGTTGCCACAGCCCTCGAGTGCTTCGTGACGCGTTTCCCGGAGGCAGCCCTGAAGTCCGACCCC
>CAYLVM010000021.1:0-27548 GCA_964387145.1 uncultured Acidimicrobiaceae bacterium | reverse complement strand
CTCCGACCACGACTGAGGCTCCGACCACGACTGAGGCTCCGACCACGACTGAGGCTCCGACCACGACTGAGGCCCCGACCACGACTGAGGCCCCGACCACGACTGAGGCCCCGACCACGACAGCACCCCCTGTCGTGGAGGTAGCTCCTACCGCCGTCAAGGGTCTGCTCGACGCGTACAACGATGGTGGCGCCGATCTCTTCCCGCCAGAGTCCGTCGAGGCGGACTGGTACCAGTGGGATGGATTCTACGTCGTGTTGTACCGTGGATGGGATGCAACGTCGGGTCAACCGATCTGCACCGGCAACTCGATCTTCGATGGCAGCGGCTGGCAGTTCGTCACGAACGCTCCCTACAACGGCACGATGGACGGCGCTTGTTCAGGAGCCAACGAGGCAGCGCCGGATAAGGGTGTACGTGCCTGTGGAAGCCTCCTGTACTACCTCACCGCGATCCCGATCGACCAGGATGGTACGGAGCTCTACGGCTCGCTCGAATTCAACGACGGTGCCACCGACTGGATGGGCCAGACGAGCCAGGCAGCACTGGACGTGGCGGGAACACCTGAGTTTCAACCAGAAGCGTCCGGGTACACGTTGCCGCCGTCTCAGTACGACGACTTGACGACGGTCACCTGCGAGGCATAGACCGATAGAGCCATCGGCAGGCCACCACCCGACAGGGTGGTGGCCTGCGTCGCGTCTGACGGCGGAGACAGGGAAACCTTGTAGGAGGTTGGGTCGCCGTTGCGCGGGGCGTAATGTTGTCGAGACAGATCGAGCACTCATCCCCGACTTCCCACAGCAGGAGCCCCATGTCGTCTTCACCAACAACAACAGCAGCACTGCGGCTCTGCATCGTCAACGGGTACCCCAAGGCGAGTCGCGAGAACTTCGACCGCTCGAACGTCGGGCACCCCCACGATCTGTTTCAGGACTTCCTGAGACGCGAGGCCCCCAACGCCACGAGCGTGATCGTGTATGTCGCGGATCCCGACTTTTCGCTTCCGGAGGGAACCACGATCAGCGATTTCGATGGGTTCATCTGGACCGGATCGGACCTGACCGTCTATCACACCGACGACCCGCGGGTCTCGGGACAACTGGCGTTCGCTGCGGAACTCATGGAAGCAGGCGCCGTCAGCTGGGGGAGCTGCTGGGGGATCCAGATGGCGGCCCAGGTCCTTGGCGGCGAAGTGGCAGTGAACCCCAACGGTCGTGAATGGGGGCTTGCCCGCCGCATCGAGCTGAGTGACGCCGGTCTCTCATCGCCCATGTTCGTAGGCAAGCCACCGGTCTTCGACGGGTTCATCATGCACCTCGATGAGATCACGAGATTGCCGGAAGGCACCGTCTCCCTCGGGGGTAACGAACACACCTCGATCCAGGCCGCCATCTTCGAGAGCGGGGACTCGTCGTACTGGGCGACGCAGTACCACCCCGAGTACAACCTCTATGAGATGGGACGTCTGATCGCGGCGAGAGCAGAAGCACTGGTGAGCGAGGGTCACTTCCCCGACGAGGAGTCCGTCGCCTCGTACGCCACCGACATGATGGCCCTCCACGCCGACCCCGGGTCCCGAGAACTCAGGGAGAAGCTCGACGTCGGAGATGACATCATCGACCCGCAGATCCGCGAACTCGAACTCCGCAACTGGCTGCGCTTCGTCGAGTCACGATCTTGAGGCGTCTGGCGCTGATTCAGCTCGTATATGGGCGATATCGGCGCTAGAGGTTGGGACGGCGGCTGCTAGCCGATGGTCTCGGCTTTGAGGGCTGCATACTCCTCGTCGCTGAGGGCACCCTCTTCGTGGAGTCTGGCGAGGTCGGCGATCCGTTCGGCGATCGATACGCCGTCGAGCCGCACCACGTCCCTGTACGTCTCGACGTCCTTGCGTTCGTCGCGGCTCAGCTTCGGACGTGTTGCCACGTAGATGAGGATCCCGATGATCGGCGCGAACAGGACGAGAAGGATCCAACCGACGGTTTGTGGCCCCGAAACATCCTCACGACGTACGACGTCGACGAAGACCGAGACCATTGCCCATACGAACACCGCGAAGAACGCGAGCCACGCCATGAGCATCACGAGTTGCCAGAAGTTCACAGTGACTCCTCCTCCTACGTACTCCTATGAGACATGCACAGCGACCTGGGCCTATCGAGGTCAGTCGAGTCCCAGGATCTGTGCCTTCTTGGCTGTGAACTCCTCGTCGGTGAGGATGCCTGCGTCTCGCAACGAGGCGAGCTTCTCGAGCTGCGCGACGTAGTCGTCGGTGCCGGAACTCGAGGGAGCGGGCGCCGGCGCTGGAGCGGCTGCAGGTGTCGGTGCCGCTCCGCCCTGTTCGAGGTCCGCTTGGGTCACGGTCTCGTTCGGGATGCCGAGTTCGGCCATTGCTCGTTCGAGTTCGTCGTCCTCGAGCTCCTCGGGGTTCACCCCGGTGTGCTCCTCGAGCCTCTTCGCGTCCTTCTGGGACATCTTGTGGGCACCGAAAGCCACGAGACCACCGACGAGCATCACTCTGCGGCGGCGTCTTCTGCGCATCTGGCGGCGCACGGCCGGTCGTCGTCCCGGGCCTGGGCCTCTTCGCATCCTTGGCATCGATCGTCCCTCCGAATCGGTATGTCGAGAGTACTCGAGACTCAGTGTACGGGCTGACTTCGGCTGGATTGACGATGATTCCCCGATCGGAGCTCGAGAGTTGTTGCGGCTGCGACGGAGCCGTGCGAGTCTGTAATACGTACATGGATCGTCAAGGAGGTATACGGACATGACTGCACGTGAAACCGAAGCGGACATCGTGGGTGCCGTGAGCAAGTTCTGGTGGATGTGGCTCGTTGCTGGAATCATCTGGGTGATGTTCTCTATCATCATCATGCAGTTCGATGTCAGATCGGCGACCACCGTCGGGGTCATCGTTGGCGTCATGATCCTCATCGCCGGGTTGCAGTACATCGCCGTTGGGACCCAGGTCAAGGGGTGGAACTGGGTCTGGTACGCCTTCGGTGCGTTCCTCATCCTCGGTGGCATCGTGGCGCTGGTCTACCCGACACGGACGTTCCTGTCGATCGCGAACATCCTCGGATTCCTGTTCGCGTTCATCGGCATCATCTGGATCGTTGAGGCATTCCTGACCAGGGACGGCAACGAGTTCTGGTGGCTCAGCCTCGTCGCAGGCATCTTGATGGTCGTGATGGCGTTCTGGCTCGGTGGACAGTTCCTGTTCGCCAAGGCCGAGACGCTCCTGATCTTCGCCGGCATCTGGGCGCTCATGCGCGGCGTTGTCGACATCATCACAGCATTCCAGGTCAAGAAGCTCGGATCGATCGTGGCCGGTTCCTGACATCGGATCACCTTTCTAACTCGACTTGAAGATGACCCGTTCGACTCCCATGTGGTTCGAGTGATGCCGTGAAGCGTTTCATCCCGGGGTTGTCGCTCCTCACCGACTAGGAAGGGAGTTGGTGGAGGCCCGACATCATCACCGCGTTCGCTGTTGGCGTCATCGGGATGCTCCAGGGCATCCTCATCACGGTCGTTCTGTCGCTCCTCGACGTTGCGCGACGGTCGTGGCAGCCGCACACGGCCGAACTCGTTCGTGTCCCGGGAACGGACACGTTCAGAGACAGCGACCATGTTGAGGGAGATGAGGTGATCCCAGGACTCGTCATCTACCGATTCGACGCACCACTGTTCTTCGCAAACGCGACGGTGATGAGCAAAGAGACCGCGCAGATGGTGGCGTCACAGGGAACTCCGGTTGAGATGGTCCTCTTCGATGCTGAGTCGGTCCACGACGTCGACGACGGGGTCGGCGCGTATCTGGAACACAGAGACGGGCGGTAGGGGTCTCTGCTCATGGCGAAGAAACCGTGTATCTGAGACCTGGCATCGCCTATCATCGAATCGAGCCGGGGGGGCCGAGGCTGCGCGCCCGGGTTCGACAACAACGTTGGCAGAGATGCTCTGTCGTATTCAATCAATCCGAAAGGATACCCAATGCCATTACTCGATTTCTTCTGGGCCATGCTTGTCTTCTTCATGTGGGTGGTGTGGGTCTGGCTCCTCATCACCGTCTTCATCGACCTGTTCCGTGACAAGAGCCAGAACGGATTCGCAAAAGCGATGTGGGCCTTGTTCCTTATCTTCTTGCCGTTGCTCGGTGTACTCGTATATCTGATCGCCCGTGGCGATGGGATGTCGGAACGCCAGTACGAGCACGCTGCCAAGATGGAAGAGGCACAGCGCAAGTACATCCAGAAGGTCGCGACTCCCGCGAGCAGTGCAGAAGAGCTCGAGAAGCTCGCGAAGCTGCACAAGGACGGCGTCCTCACGGATGACGAGTTCGCTGGCCAGAAGGCAAAGCTCCTCGCGTAGCTCTATACCGACATCTGACGGAAGGGACGCCCAATGGGGCGTCCCTTCCTCACTTTGGGGACACCATCGGTCGTGCTGTTCACGTGGCATCGATGACCGGCACGCACCAGATACCGAAGTCACATTTCAGTTTCGGTATATACCCGGCGACATACCATCAATCCTGAGAGCGCGACCTCCTCGCGCTCTTTCCAACTGCCAATCACCATCGAACAGGGGACGAATATGAAATACTTCAACCGAATAGCGCTCATAGGCGCGATGGTCGGTGTGCTGCTCTCGAGCATCGTCGGCGCTGCCGGCGCACAGACCGAGAACCCGACCTACCTGGCCGTAGTCAACGGTGCAAGCACCGATCCTGTCGTGGTCGACGCCAACGGCACCGAACTGGCACCAAGTCTTGCCTATCCCGACGGAGCCTCCGTCAGTGACGCGGTTTCACAGATCGTCGGCACGGGCTCGTACACCGTGACCTTCACAGGACCGACGGTTGTCTCGGACGTCACCGTCGATCTCGCTCCAGGGTTCGCCCAGACCGTCGTCTCCGGTTTCGGTGACAACGGCGAGACGGCCAAGGGATACCCAATCGACACGACACCCGTTGGTGCCGACTCCGCCAAGTACGCCTTCTGGAACGCCAGCACCGTTGATGTCGACGTGACGATCGGCACGGCACCCACCGAGACAGTGGCACCGGGTGCAGGACTCGAAGCGAAGGTCGTGGGACCAGACACGTCGGTAGAGGTTGTTGTCGGTGGGGTGACGAGGACGTTCGTAGCAACGGCGGACTCCTACACCGATATCTTCGCTGTCGATGACGGTGTGACCCCAACGATCGCGCTTGCCGTGGTCCCATCGATGACCGATCTCCTTGCACAGATCGAGCCCCCAGCCGGTGGCGTGACCGTGCCCGACGTCGTCGGACAGCCGGAAGCCGACGCCAACGCAACCATCACCGGTGCAGGCCTTGTCGCGGCCACGACCGAGGCCGCTGATGAGACAGTCCCCGCGGGCAACGTGATCTCTCAGGATCCAGCCGCAGGTGCAACCGCCGATGCAGGCTCAACAGTCAACATCGTCGTCTCGACGGGTCCGGACGCTCCGGCGACCGTTCCCGTACCCGACGTGGCCGGCCAGCAGGCCGCCGATGCACAGGTCGCGCTCGAAGCCGAAGGCTTCACGGTGGTGACCACCGAGCAACCGAGCATGGATGTCGAAGCGGGTCTCGTCATCGAGACGAACCCGGCTGCAGGAACTGAAGTAGCTCCAGGTACCGAGGTCATGATCATCGTGTCGAGCGGTGCCGAGGACGTCGTTGTTCCGGACTTCACCGGCATGTCGACCGAAGACGCGACCACGGCTGCTGAGGATGCAGGCCTCATGATCACGTTCGTCGAGGATGCGAACAACCCGGATCCTGAAGGCGTCGTCATCAGCCAGGAGCCCGCGGCCGGTGCGACCGTTGCTGGCGAAACCGAAGTGGTTGCTCAGCTCAGCCCCGACCTCGGTGAGCCGTGGTCGATCATCACGCTCGACCCGGACCGTCTCCTGACGATCACCGGTGTTGGACTCCTGCCCGGCTCAACGGTCGAGCTCAGTGTCCTGGACACGGACAAGACCGCTTCGGTCGCCGTCCAGGACAACGGTTCATGGATCGCAACGTTCGACCTGTCGGACGTCGACAACGACACGGCCTTCGTGCTCGTTGAAGGCACGGCCGCCGATACCAGTGAGTACTCGGCGACGTTCAAGATCCCTGCGGCCGGCGAGTCGACGGATCAGCCGACCAACGAGGCACCGGTCGCTGAGAGCTCCGGCTTCCCCGTATGGGGTTGGGTTCTCATCGGTCTCTCCGTCGCTGCGATCATCTTGCTGATCGTTCGCATGGTCGGTGGTGGCAGCAGTGGAGACGAGGGTGCGTCGGGTTCCGACACCCCGGACGCTTCCTGAAGCCACACCCACAACGATGAACGGTGAGGGGACCTTCGGGTCCCCTCACCGCGTTCGGGCTTGTGCTCTTCTTGCTGACAGGTGAGCGGTCAGGCCTTCTCGACGACGAGCGTGCCGACCATGCCGAGGTTGGCGTGCCCTGGCACCGTGCAGAGCGTTTCGTATGACCCCGGAACCGATGCCGTGAACCCGACCGTCTTCGTCTGACCGGGAGCAACGACCACCCGGATCCCAAGATCGGGGATGGTGAAGTCGTGAGGGGCTGCACCTTCGTTGGTTACGGTCAGGTTGACGGCCTCGCCGACGACGACGCGAACGTCATTCGGTACCAGCTCGAAGTCGCGCACGGTGACATCGATCGCACGTGCCCCTTCGATTGGGGCCGGACCATCTGTCGTATCGGACTGGTCCCACCAACCATCCATCATGCCGTTGCCCATGTACCCGTACCGGTCCCACCCGGCAACGGTGGGGCCGAACACCGTGGCCTGGACAGCAGGGCCGATCAGGCTGAGAGCGATCGCTCCTGCACCTACGGCGAGGAGGGCACGGTCACGCATCAGCGGCGCTCCAGTTCGCCGCGCCGGCGATGGAATTCGTCGGCGTCGATCTCACCGCGGGCGAAACGCTCCTCGAGGATCTCGAGCGCCCTGTTCCCTGCGTCCTTGGACGTTGAATCTCCTCCGACCTGTCGAACGCCCCACACGATGAGGACGACGACGCCGACCCAGAACAGCAGCATCCACAGAAGCCCGAGGCCTCCGAATCCGTACATCATGATGATCTCCTTTTGGTTGGGTTTGTTTGCTGCCTCAAGGAAACCACGAAACCATCAAGCTGGTTATGGCCGTTACGTCAAGTTCCTGTAAAGCCCCCGCACCTAGGAGTCTGGCGCTGATACAGCTCGTATCCGAGCCAGATCAGCGCCAGACTCCTAGGGGCGGGGGCGGCCGAAGCGGTCGAAGAAGGCCCGGGTCGAGTCCACCATCATGTACTCGAGTTGGGCATCGGTGAAGCCCACGGAGCGGTACTGGGCAAGGATCTGGTCGAGGTTGCCCATCCCTGCCGGGTAGTCGGTGCCCATCAACACCCGGTCACGGAAGCGGTCGACACCCTCGAAGAGCGTCTGACGAAGACCGTCATCGTCGTCGGAGGCCATCCAGTCGAAGCTGCCGGGGACGTTCGTGAGATCGAGCCACACCTGGGGGAAACGCTCGGCAAGGCCGAACGCCCAGGCAAGGTCGGGGAAGCCGAGATGCGGGAGAACGACCGGCATTCCCGGGTAGCGCGCGAGCATCGATTCCATCCCATCCCGGTCGAACTCATGTCCATACCACTCGTCGTAGCCGGTGTGGATATAGATCGGAACATGGCGACTCTCGACGAAGGTGAGCACATCGGCGAGGCGATCGTCCCAGGGGTCGAACTGTTGGACCATGGGATGGAACTTCAAGCCGGCCATCCCGAAGTCGTCGAAGGCCTCCTCGACGACGCCGACCGGGTCGGGGTCCTCGACGTGGACACCACCGAACGGTGTGATCTCTTCAACACGGTCGGCAAGCGCGGAACCGAAGGCGTGGAGCGCAGTGGCCTCTCCCGGTGAGATGGGGAAGATGAGGTTCGCCCACCGAACGGCGCCGCTCGCTCTCAGATCGAGGACGGCCTGGTCGGCGGTGATGTCGACAGGAACCTGGAAGTCGGGCAGCGCCCGATGGATCCAGCGCATCAACCCGCCCATCCGCCCCTCAGGGAACAGGTGAGTGTGGCAGTCGTAGTACTTCGTGACCATGGCACCCCACGATACCCGAGGGCGTCGTTGCCCCGGTCAGACCTCGAGGAGGCCGGCGTCGCGTTGCGACCAGTAGCGGCGGGCGAACCAGGGACGCACATCCTTGCCCGTATCCGCCGAAACGACGTACCCGGTCCAGGTGTCGAGGAGGCGGTTGTGCTCATCGAACGCGTGCTGCCCTCTCGGTGGAGATGCCAGCCACCGGCGTTCAACGTCGTCACGTTCGGAGATGAAAGTCTTCGAGAGTCGATCAGGGTCGCGCATGACCGTGCGAGCCAGGCGCTCATGACGCCACCAGAGGGTCTCCCGGTCGGCCAGGTCGGTCGGGATCTTCCCGATGTCGACCGGATCGTCGATGCGTACCGGCTTGAACAACGAGAGGCACTGTGCCGACGTGGCCGTGATCCAGTGGGTATCGCTCGCAAGGTCCGACACCCACCCGGCTGTACTCGAAGATGAAGCAACGAGACCGCCACCGTGCATGCACGGCATGGAGAGGGTCCCATTGACTGAGCGGTACCGTGGCCACGAGTCGGCACCGTGGCTTCGCAGAATGGCCATGAGGTCGCCGGGGCTCGATGATCCGGTGGCTCCCTCGGCTGTCATGGCGGTCCTCACGTCGCACGCCGACACACGGCTGCGGAGACGGTCCCTGTGCTTGTCGGCGAATCCTTTGATGGTCAAGCCGTTGGAGATCGTGCGGACACCGGCTGTGACCCGCTCCGTCGCCCACTCGTTGCCCGCAGTCTCGAGGACCACCGCTCCGTTGCGGTCGGCAACGATGAAACTGTTGTGATACGTGAACGAGCGGTCCTCATAGCCGCATCCACCGCCCTGACCATGCTGTTCGATCAAACCGACGATCACCCCGACGGCATCCTCGGCGCTCGTGGACCGTTGGAGTGCAAGCCGTACGAGGTCCATCCCCGTCAAGCCGGTCTCGGCGTACGGCTGATCGGTGAACACCGCCTCGTTTCCGATGGTGACACCGTGTTCGTTGGCCCCAATTTCGGCACCCCACATCCAGAATGGCCGGCTCAGGAGCGTCGCGTAGGTATGGGGTACCTGGGGGATGTCGAGGTACGTGCAGTGAACGATCGAACCATCTTCATGGTCTCGCGACGGGCACCATTGGGGGAACTGTGCCTCGTTCGCATCGCGGTCGGAGTTCTTGGCGAAGAGGACCCCGTCGGGGTTGACAACAACGATCGTGTCGCACATCTCACCGTGAGCGTACACCCTGGAATCAGCGTTCGATCCGTCCGGGGAGGAGGTACGGGTAGCGCCGGTGCCTGATCTTCTCCTGCCATACGCGATCGGCCCTTCGGACACGCAGGAGGAACTCCCAGGTCAGCGCGTCGCTGCGGTAGTACTTCGCCGCTTCAGATTCGCTGATCGCCGGTGAGACCACACGGTTCGCAGTCTCGAGGAGTGAGGGGATGATCTCGGTGAGGTGCTCCTTGTGGAGGTTGCCTGCAAGGTCGAGGAGCACTGCCCTCGGGTCGTAGTAGTGCGAGAGGATCTCGGTGAGGAGAAAGCGTTCGACAGTGCCGCGCAGTATCCACGGAAGGGAGGCGATGAAGAGCCCCACGTCGAGGCGCTCAGTTCCCGATGCGTCGCGAAGAAGCGGTGTCGTGACATCGATGTAGATGAGGTCGTCGTTCTCGATAGCCCAGTTCGAAACCTGACCGTCGAGGCCGACCCAGTCGTCGACGGCACCGACGATCGAATCGACGAGCTGTCCGACACGGTGCTCGATCATCGCGGAGTCGGCGGAGCGGAGCTCATCAACGAGGAGGAGCGGTTGGAGTGGCTGGATGCAGTAGGGGACGACCAGGTCATCTCCGACAGCGCGCACGGTGCTGTCGACCGCTCGCACCCCCCGGGCCCGTAGATCATCGAGGTAGTCGGTGAGCGTCTCGCTGTAAGCGGCGAACTGGGTCCGGCTCATCTGGGGCAGCCGCTTCGATGCGACGGGTCCGTTGGTGCCGTCGGCTCGGAGAACGGTCGAGATCTCACCGTATCCGATGACGTCGAGATGCTCGGTCGAGTCTCCATCGAGCACAGCGAGAACTCTGTCTTCGAGGCGTTCGAGTACCTCCTGATCGATCATCCGAACACACCACGGACGATCGAGATGATCTCGTCTGCTTCCCCGTCGCTCGTGGTGAGTGGCGGCAGGAACTGGAGCACGGACGTGTCGTTGTTGGCGTAGACGGCGAAGATTCCTGCGTCGTAGAGGAGCTTGGATGCGAGCATCCCTGCGTCGTGTGCCGGGAACGCCAGGCCCATCATCGAGCCGAGCCTGCGCACGATGAACGGCATCCCGGCGAGGCCGTCCTCGATCCGACGGCCGAGGTCCTCGACACGGCCGAGGAAGCCTGCTGTCTCGATGATGTCGAGAACTTGGAGTGCCGCGACACATCCCGGTTCAGCGCCACCGAACGTCGAGATGTGGCTGAAGGGGTGCTCGTCGAAGATGGCGTGTAGCTCGCGGGTCATCATCGTGGCGGTGATGGGGTAGATGCCACCGCTCAGGCCCTTGCCTGTGACAACGACATCAGGTTCGAGATTCCAGTGTTCGTAGGCCCACATGCGCCCGGTGCGACCGAGACCCGTCTGGACCTCGTCGAGGATGAACACGACGCCGTGCTCCCTACACATCTCCTGGACTCGTTCCAGGTAGCCATCCGAAGGGATCGGCATGCCGAGTGTGGCGGGAACCGGTTCGAGGATGACCGCGGCTGTGTATTCGTCGACGGCTTCGGCCATCGCCGCGACGTCATCGAAAGGCACCTGAGTGAACCCGGGAAGCTCGGAGCCGAAGGCGTCCCTGTACCGAGGGTCACCGGCTGCAACGGCAAGCCCGGTGTGGCCGTGGTAGCCGCCCACGACGGACACGACGTTCCTGCGACCCGTTCCTGCACGGGCAACCTTGATCGCGAGATCGACTGCCTCGCCACCACCGACACCGAACACGACACCGGGAAGTCGGTTGTTCGTGGTTGCAGCGAGGCGTTCGGCGAGCTCGGCACGACCGGGTGCCGGCAAGTGGTGGTTCCCAATGTCGGCCGTGGTCAGCGAGTCGCGCACTGCGGCGAGGATCTGCGGGTTGCGGTGACCGAGGTTGAAGACACCACCGTTGCAGTGGCAGTTGATCCAGGAGCGATCCTCGTCGAAGGTGTCCCAGAATCGGACACCCTCGCGTCGTCCCATGACAGCGTCGAAGCCGTACTGCTCGAAGACCGCGATCTTGCCTGCGTTCACGTGCTCTCGATAGCTGTCGAACAGTGACTTGCGATCCATGGGGTGAAGTATCGCACCAGATACATGGGAACGGGATCGAGAAGAACCCCGCGTCGACGTGCTCATGATGGCTACGATCGGTTTCGAACGTCGAGGAGGTCTGATGGCAACGACTACAGCCCAGGATGGGGCAACGATCCACTACGAGGTGAGAGGCGATGGAGCACCGGTCATCCTGGTTCACGGCATCACCGAATCGTCGTGCACGTGGGAGCCGATCACCGAGCGCCTTGCAGACAAGTACCGGGTTGTGACGCTCGATCTGCGGGGGCACGGCGAGTCTCCGCGTGCTGAAACGTACGATCTTGGATCGCTTGCAGGTGACGTCGCCGCTGTCGCGATGGCTGCAGGTACAGAGCAGCCGAGAGTCGTCGGACACTCACTCGGTGGTGCTGTGGTGTCGGTACTTGCCGGTGCGTTCCCCGTCGCCTCGGTCGTCAACGTTGATCAACCCCTCAAGCTGGACGACTTCCAGGAGCAACTCCAGCAAGCTGCCCCGGCGCTGCGGGATCCCGATATGTTCCCCGCCGTGATCGAGGCCCTCTTCGCCGAACTTGCAGGCGACGCCCTGGACCCGGCCGAGTGGGAGCGGATCGAGTCGTGCCGTCGGGCAGACCAGGAAGTCGTTCTCGGTATCTGGGAGCCGGTGATCCAGGCTCCCCGCGAGGAACTGGCAGCGATGGTCGAGGGTGCTGCTGCAGCCGTGTCGTGTCCGTATCTCTCGTTGCACGGGATCGACCCGGGAGCGGAGTATCAGGAGTGGCTGCGGTCCCTGATCCCCAGCGTCGAGTTCGAGATCTGGCCCGGTCTCGGCCATTACCCGCACCTCGTCGAGCCCGACCGGTTCGTCGAACGCATCGAACGCTTCTGGGGAGATTGACCGACGCCCCCTCCCCCCACGGGAACCCGTCGGCGTACTGGTAGCGTCGAAGACATATGAGACGCTTCGCGCCCGCTGTCATCGCTATGGCACTTGTCGTTGCAGCGTGTGCGCAGCCACCGTCCGAGAGTGTTACAGGTAGCACGACCGAACCACCCGAGTTGTCCGACGTTGCGAGAGAGACGATCGGACGCGCCTGTGATCGCGTGGTAGATGCTCTCCAGCAAGGCGACACGGCCATGCTCGTTTCGTCTCTCGAGGACATCGACGCCGCACTGTCCTCGAGTCCCGACGTTGCCAGCTTCCGCGAGTACACAGTGGCTGCCGCTGATGCGTTGCCCGTCTTTGAGGACACACCTCCGTCGGCCGAGCAACTCTCGAACGCCGCCGGACCACTCATCGACCTTTCGAACGGGTTGATTGCCGTGGGCCTCGAGTCGTGTGTAGGAATCGGTGAGATAGCGGCCGACCTCACAGGGCCGGTGATCGTCGATCCTGAGGCGGCTGCCTCGGCGCTGGCAGCCAACCGGGCCATGTGGAAGGCCGAGGGCCCGGACACCTACTGGATGGAGTTGTCGTTCGGTGCCGACGGCGGCGAGCGTCAATCCCGATGTGCGTGGGGCAGAACGATCGTCTCACAGGTCGTCGACGGTCGGGCAGAGTCGGTGATCACCAAGTCTCCAGGATGTGTGGTCGACATCGACGATCCCGACGGTGTCCCACTCACGGTCGAGGGACTCTTCTCTCTCGTTGAGGAGTCCCCTGGCGTCAAGATGGTCGAGGTCGAGTACGCCCCGGTATTCGGGTACCCGCGGAGGCTCTTCGTCGGTGGCCGTGGTTTCTTCTACGAGGTGAGTGTGATGTCTCTCACCGCTGGTTTCGCCGATACGTCACAGGCCGACGCGGTGCTCACCGAACTCGCAGCCCAGCGTGAGATCTGGAGATCTGCCGACATCTCGTCCTACACCATGACCGTACAGATCGACTGCTTCTGCCCTGAGGAGTATCGGGGCCCATTCGATGTGACCGTTGTCGATGGGGTGGTCGAGGCGGTCACGTGGAAGGGCAGCCCGGTTTCGGAGATGGTCGACCGATCGCTCCTGACCGTCGAGGGTCTCTTCGACCGAATCGAAGCGAGCGCCAACGCCGACTCGATCACGGTCGCGTACGCACCGCTCGGCTATCCGTCGGCGATCCAGATCGACCCGTTGCGTAACACGATGGATGAGGAACTTGGGGTGCGTGTTCTCGAGTTCACGGTTGGCGGCTGACTCGTCTTCGTAGCATCTGTGACGTGGCGGTCGACGCGGGTAGGGTTTCGCCCCATGAGTACTCGGGGTGAGAGATGCCGACGATGAGGAACTGTGACGTCCGATGATTTCCGACGATCGAGACGATCCGGGAAGGCCTACACGGTTACTCGTCAGGCGTCGGGCAGCTCTGTCCGTTGCCGTCGTCCTGTGGCTGTTCGCAGGACTCATCTCACTCCTGCTCGCGATTCCGACATCTGCTGGGTGGGTCCAGCAGCTCGATGACGCGGTCTTCAGGGTCGCGGTCGCGAACGAGACGGCGGTCCTCGTCGTGTTCGGCAGGGTGCTGGCTTTCGTCGGCAGCGTCTATGTGATGGCGCCGCTCATGATCGTCGTTGCGGTGTTTCTCGCAACGACGAGACGGTGGAATGCGCTGTGGGCATGGGCTCTGACGATCGGGATCTCCCAGCTTCTGATCGGTTCGATCAAGGTGCTGTACGCCAGGGTGCGACCTCCGCTGCCGCTGGTCGAGACGACCGGCTATGCGTTCCCATCGGGACATGCCCTCACGGGAGCCGCCGTAGCGATCGGACTCGTGATCGTTCTCACGCCGTCCAACTCGAGGCGCAGGCGCTTCGTGGCCATGGCCGTCGCCTATGCGCTCGTGATGGCATGGAGCCGGGTATACGTTCGTGCACACTGGTTCTCCGACGTATCTGCCGGTTTCGCTTTCGGTGCCGCAGCCGCCGTTACCGCGGCACTCGTCCTCGACTACCTGTGGGGGCGCCGGGGAGGGTAGGAGATGGGGATGCCCGACGCACCGTTGTCGGATCTCTTCGCTTCGGCACACGTGTGCTCTCGTTAGTATCACGAACCGACGCCGAGCATTGTGGGGAGAACAGGCATGGCAGATAGAACCAAACGGGTCCTCCAGAAGACGGGCACCGGAGCAGTGAAGCTCACGGTGGCAGCAGCGAACCGCTTCAATCCGGTCACTTCCGATCCATCGGCACCCCTCAAGACGGTCGCCGTCTTCGATGCGTTCGGACCCTCGCTCATGCCGAGGGCGTCGATGCATCAAGGTGTTGCTGCCGGCGCAGCGATCCTCACGGCACAGATGGTTGGCCAGGGTGTCGACGCCGTGGTGCGCCGAATCGTGCCCGCATCGTCCCCGTACACGGTACGGGCTGGAGCCAGAGCTGTCATGGCGATGGCAGGGTTCGCGCTCGCCAGGATCCCCCAAAGTGACGATGAGAGCACAGTGATGGCTTCGGCTCGAACGGCCGGTCGTCTCGTGATGGCAGCGAGCGTCGGAGGCGTGGTCTACGAGTCCGGTACCGAACTCAGAAGCCGGTATCCGGCATCGGGACCGTTGCGCCCGATCGTGATCGGCCTCGGTGCTTTCGGAGGAGCCCTTCTCTACTCCGACAAGCTGCTCGGCCGGCGTCAGGACCTCATCAAGCGGTGGTCCGATGAGGACACACCGGCATCGCTGCCCGCTTCGATCGGTATCGCCCTTGGTATCGCGACGTTCGGACGGGTCGTCGGACGTGGATTCGTGTCTTCGCGGAGTGTCACAGCGAACTTCTTCGGTGACGATCCACTGCGGCACCTCATCGGCCGGACGGTCAACGCAGCTGTCTGGGCCGGCAGTGCAGCAGCGCTGTATTCGGCGGGTGTTGGCTACATCGCGAGAGCGAACGAGAGGATCGAGCCGGCGTACTCCAAGGTGCCGGAGAACGAGTTCGTGTCTGGTGGGCCTGCAAGCAGATCCCCGTTCGACGAGCTCGGTCTCCAAGGTCGACGCTACGTCTCGGACGTCGTCACGCCCGACCTCATCGAAGAAACGTTCGGCGAACCGGCCGTCGCCCATCCGATCCGGGCGTATATCGGTTACAACAGCGAGCCGCTCTACTCGACCGGACGTGCCGAGATGGCGCTCGAGGAGCTGGATCGTCTCGGCGCTTTCGATCGCAAGTATCTCCTGCTCTTTTCTCCGACGGGTACCGGCTGGGTAGACCAGACGATGATCGAGAGCGCCGAGATCTTGTCGCGTGGGGATATCGCAACCTGTTGCATCCAGTATGGGAGGTCCCCGAGCTTCCTCGCTGTGCAGAAGGTCGCTCTTGGCCGTCAGCAGTTCAGGCAGCTCCTGTGGGGAGTGACCCAGCGCCTCGCAGAGCGAGCTCCCGAGGAACGGCCGAAGGTGCTCGTGTTCGGGGAGAGCCTCGGCGCATGGTCGAGTTCCGACGTCGTGATGCATCGCGGTATCGAAGGATTCGACCACTACGGGATCGATCGCGCACTGTGGTTCGGTCTGCCCGGTCTTGCCAAGTGGTCCAAGAACGGGATGCGGGACGGTTCGAGCGTGCTCGTCCCAGACGGCACCGTCGGAACATTCGACAACTTCGACGAGTTTGCCGCACTCACCGACGAGGAGAAGGATGGCTTGCGAGCCGTCATCCTCGACCACGACAACGATCCGATCGCGCAGGTCTCCCTGCGGCTCGCCGTCAAGGAACCGGTGTGGCTGCGGACCCAGGATCGCGGGAGAAACGTACCTGAAGAGATGGAGTGGACACCACTCCTCACCTTCATTCAGGTAGCCGTCGATGCCATGAACGCTATGAAGGTCATTCCAGGGGAGTTCAAGTCATTTGGTCACGACTACCGGGGCGATACGGCTCGCTTCGTGCACGCCGCGTACCGCTTCCCTCCGGTGACAGACGCCCAGATGGAGCAAGTCACTGAGACACTTCTTCAGCTCGAGCTCGAGCGTGGTGAGCGAATCAAGCAGAAAGCTGCGCCCGAGGCACCCGGTGGTGAACCTGGTGCGAAGCGCACGAAGGGCCCGAAGTATCTGCGAGATCGGCGTCTCGGTGACCAACAGTGCGAGCCGATAGAGGCGACCAAAGGTCACGCCGAAGGTGACTACCAGTAGCGGATACTTCGGCGTTGTGCGGGCCGCCTAGCGTGGTGCCCAGGCGATAATGTTCCCGTGAACCTCTCGCCAACCGATCGCTCCGTCGCACGGCTTGCCGACGCCGTGGGCGTGATGGTCGAATGGACGGATGCCTGGGGTCGGGCCGAGCGTGTTGGACGGGATGAACTCCTCGCCGTCATCGCTGCTTTGACGGGCATGACCCTCGACACCGAGTCCGATGTCGCGGGGGCCGAAAGGGAGTTGCGTGAGAGACGGTTCGACGTCGAGCCGGTCGTCGTGGCCTGGGATGGCGTCTTGCCTGGTGTACCCGTACGAAGGCACATCGTCGACGCAACGCTGGTGCTCGAGGGCGGAGGCGAGGTACCTGCCTTCGTGCGTGAGGGCGTCATCCGCGTCGAGCAACGTCTCCCCATCGGATATCACCGTCTTGTGCTCGATGGGGGCCGTGTGGTATCCCATGTGTTCGCGGCACCGTTGCGTGCGCATCGAGTTCCGGCACCGGTACTCGGCCTTGTCGCTCCGGTCTATTCACTGAGGTCCGACGAAGTCGACACCGGCGTGGGAACCATCAGGGATCTGCGATCCGTTGGAGAACTGTGTGCGGAGTGCGGTGTCGACGTCGTCGGTACCCTGCCGCTGCTTGCGTCGTTCCCCGATGTTGCGTCACCGTACTCCCCTGCATCGCGACGGGCATGGAACGAAGTGTTCGCCGACCTCACTGCTCTCGAGGGTTGGAGCGAACCGCCACCGGTTCCCGGTTCGACGATACGGGGATCGACCGTGGACTACGAAGCAACCGGCACGACGGTTCGGACGCATCTTGCACGATACGCCGCTCATGTTTCGGGAGTCCCGTACCTGCGGGACCAGGTCGACACGTTCGTTCGCGCCGAACCCGAGATCCGGCGCTATGCGTCGTTTCGTGCATTGACCGACGTCCATGGCCACAACTGGCGGGCATGGCCTGCGTCGATGCTCCCGGATGCCGAACGGGTTGCGTACCACGAGACCGTCCAGTGGGTCATGCATACCCAGCTGACGCAACTCTCCGACACCCTCCGAGGCAACGATCAGCACCTCTACCTCGATCTCCCGACCGGCTCCCACTCCGACGGATACGACGTGTGGGATGCGCCGGAACTGTTCGCACCGGCCAGCCTCGGTGCACCTCCCGATACGATGTTCGACGGCGGTCAGGACTGGGGACTCCCGGCACCGATCCCCACCCAGGCCCGTGCGAGCGGATACGCCGACTTCCGCAAGGCCGTCCGCCACCAACTCGGTGTCGCCAGGCTTCTTCGCATCGACCACGTCATGGCACTACACAGGGCCTGGTGGGTGCCGCACGGGATGTCGGCCCACGAAGGCGCGTACGTGCTCCAAGCAGCGGACGAGATGTTCGCCATTGTCTGCATCGAGAGCTCACTCGCACGGTCTGGTGTCGTCGGTGAGAACCTCGGAACGGTGCCGGACGAGATCCGCGACCGGATGGCGAAGCATCGCATCGCAGGAATCGTCATGGCCTCCCCCGACGTCGTTTCTCCTCCCCCAACCGACCTCGTTGCGCTCTCGAGTCACGACACACCGACCTTCGTGTCGTGGTGGGACGGTGAGGACATCGACGATCTCATCGACCTCGGTGTGTTCGACGAAGCTCGGGCAGCAACAGACCGGGCAACGAGGGCCGAAGCCATCGACCGGCTGCAGCGACACTTCGGAACTGGGGATGCGTTCGAGACGATGGAGGCGCTCCACAGATGGATGGCGGGATCCGGTGCTGCGATCGCACTGATCAACCTGGACGATCTCCTCGGTGAGCACCGGAGACAGAACGTGCCGGGCACCTACAACGAGCGGCCGAACTGGAGGCTGCGCCACGACCGGACCGTGGAGCAACTTCAACGAGATGCGACGCTGATCCACACGTTGAACGAGCTGAGCGGCCTCCGCATGGGGTGACCCTGTTCGCTTCGAGCCCCATATCGTCCTGCTACGACGATATGATTCCTGTTCCCACCAAGGACCTGGATGATCGACAAGACCACGCGTTCTCATCTTGAAGCGGCACTCCTGCGCGCCGCGAGGAACTACTCGTGGACGTGGGATCGCAAGACACAGGAACTGTTCTCGCAGCTGCCGGAGCCAACCGCGCATCAGCATCCGTATCAACGGATCATGGCGCTGACCGACCACGACTATGACGGCCTCCTTCAGAACGCAGGCTTCATCGCCGATGTGGACGCAGCGGTGGCAAGGATCCCCGAGCCATCTTCGACACCAGACGCGCAGATCGCGTACTTCTCTCCTGAGTTCGGAATCTCGGAGATGCTTCCCCAGTACTCCGGTGGCCTCGGGGTGCTCGCGGGTGACCATCTGAAGGCGGCGAGCGACTTGGAGCTGCCCCTCGTTGCTGTTGGGCTGTTCTACCGCGACGGCTTCTTCCATCAGGCGATCAGCGACGAGCGCCAGCACGAGGTATACGAGCGCATGGATCCGCGCTCGCTCGGCCTCGAGCAGATGCCCGTCATTGTCGACATCACGATGGACGACCGCATCGTCAAGGCTCGTGTCTGGAGAGCCGACGTCGGCCGCACCAAGTTGATCCTCCTCGACACCGACCTCGAGCTGAACGACGAAGCAGGGCGGCGGGTCTCGGATCGTCTCTACGGTGGGGACCGTGAGCACAGGATCCGACAGGAGCTGTTGATGGGGGTTGGTGGTGTGCGTGCGCTCCGCCAACTCGGGTTCGAACCTTCAGTGTTTCATCTGAACGAGGGCCACGCCGGGTTCCTGGCCCTGGAGCTTCTTGGTGAGGAAGTCGACCGCGGTCGGTCCCTCGAAGACGCGATCGATGCCGTCCGTCCAAAGATCGTCTTCACGACCCACACACCGGTCCCCGCCGGAATCGATCGGTTCTCCCACGATTTGATGCAGCGATACCTCGGTGTGTGGTGCGAGCGCTACGACGTCAGTGTCGACAGACTCATCGGGCTCGGTCACATGCCGGGAGACCACGACAGCTTCAACATGGCCGCGTTCTGTCTCCGTATGTCGAGCAGGGCCAACGGGGTCTCGAAGCTTCACGGTGCCGTGAGCCGGAAGATGTTCGCCGAAGTGCCAGGAGGTTCACAGATCACGTCCGTGACGAACGGTGTGCATGCTCGAACATGGGTGGCGAACGACCTCCAGGAGGTGTTCGATGCAGCACTCGGCGAAGCGTGGGGCGATCACTCGGTCGAGGCCTGGGATCGGGTCGCAGAGATCTCCGATGCGGACGTCATCCGCACCCGGACGGCCGGACGGCAGCGTCTCATCGATCTCGTCACCCACCGCATCGGCCATGCCCACGATCTGCGTCCCGACGTTCTCACCATCGGATTTGCACGACGGTTCGCGACGTACAAACGTGCGGATCTCCTGCTGAGCGACCTCGACAGATTGATGGCATTCATCCGAGACGAGGACCGTCCTATCCAGTTCGTGTTCGCAGGCAAGGCCCATCCCGCGGACAAGGCGGGCAAAGAGATCCTGCACCGCGTCCTGCATTTCGCGAAGTCGGCGGCTGCCAACGGCCGGTTCGTGTTCATCCCCGACTACCAGATGGCGGTGGCTCGCACCATGTACGCGGGGTGTGACGTCTGGCTCAACAACCCCATCCGTCCGAACGAGGCGTGTGGAACGAGCGGTGAAAAGTCTGCGCTCAACGGGGGACTGAACTTCTCCGTCCTCGATGGGTGGTGGGACGAGTGCTACGACGGTGACAACGGTTGGATGATCGAAACGTCGCACGCACCGACGCAACCTGCCAGGAACACCGAAGAGGCCGCGTGGCTCTATCGGGTGCTCGACGCCGAGATCTTGCCGCTGTTCTACTCCGATGGTGCCCGGCCGAGCGCGGCTTGGATCTCCAAGATGCGCCACGCGTGGACATCGCTTGGGCCGTATGTCACTGCAGGTCGGATGGTTGCCGAGTACGACGAGCGCCTGTACCGGCCAGAAAGGGCGTCTTGACCGACCTCGTCTGGCCCGGGTCTGCATACCCTCTGGGTGCGGCGTTCGACGGGTCCGGCACGAACTTCGCGATCTTCGCCGAGAACGCCGAACGGGTCGAACTGTGTCTGTTCGACGACGAGAACTTCGAGACGAGGCTTCGACTCCCGGAATCTACAGCGTTCGTTCACCACGGCTACGTTCCCGGCATCCGCCCAGGTCACCGATACGGATTCCGCGTCCACGGACCCTGGGCACCCGAGGAAGGGCTGCTCTACAACGCGAACAAGCTGCTCATCGATCCGTACGCCAGGGCGATCGAGGGCGAGGTCGACTGGTCCGAGGCGGTCTTCGGGTACCAGTGGGAGCATCCGGATCGACTCAACGAGCAAGACAGTGCGCCGTTCGTACCAAGGTCGGTCGTGGTCGACGGTGCGTTCGACTGGGGCGACGACACTTCACCGAGGTATCCGCTCCACAGATCGATCATCTACGAGACCCACGTCAAGGGCATCTCGAAGCGGCATCCCGACGTCCCGCCAGAACTTCGTGGTACCTATGCCGGCATGGCTACCGAGCCGATCATCGACTACCTGGGATCGCTGGGGATCACCGCGGTGGAACTCATGCCCGTCCACCATTTCGTCTCGGAGTACCACCTCATCGAGATGGGTCTCACCAACTACTGGGGCTACAGCTCCATCGGATACTTTGCGCCGCATGGACCGTTCGCCGCATCGGGGGATCGGGGCCAGCAGGTGGTGGAGTTCAAGGGCCTCGTCAAAGCTCTCCACGCTGCTGGCATCGAGGTGATCCTCGATGTCGTGTACAACCACACCGGAGAGGGTGGTCCGCAGGGCCCGACCTTGTCGTATCGCGGCATCGACAACGAGTCGTACTACCGGCTTGATCCGTCGGACCCGGCGAGGTACATCGACTACACGGGAACGGGGAACTCGCTCAACGTGCGCCACCGCCAGGTCCTCAAGATGATCATGGACAGCCTCCGTTACTGGGTGAGCGAGATGCATGTCGATGGATTCCGATTCGACCTTGCCTCGGCGTTGGCCCGCGATCTCCACGATGTCGACAAACTCGGCACGTTCTTCGATCTGATCCACCAGGATCCGATCATCAGCAGAGTGAAACTGATCGCTGAACCGTGGGATGTTGGAGAGGGTGGCTATCAGGTCGGCAACTTCCCTCCGCTCTGGAGCGAATGGAACGGCGAGTACCGCGACGGTGTTCGTGACTACTGGCGGGGAAACCATTGGTCGCTCGCCGAGTTCGCTTCACGATTCACCGGGAGCTCGGATCTGTACGGTTTCGCAGGACGAAAGCCGCACGCTTCGATCAACTTCATCACGGCTCACGATGGGTTCACGTTGCGTGATCTCGTCAGTTACAACGACAAGCACAACGAGGTGAACGGGGAGGACAACCGCGACGGTACGAACGACAACCGTTCGTGGAACAGTGGAGCCGAGGGAGAGACCGAGGATCGCGTTGTCATCACCCTGCGCAAGCGACGTGTCCGTGCGATGTTGACGACCTTGCTGTTGTCCCAGGGTGTTCCGATGCTCCTCGGTGGAGACGAGATGGGACGCACACAGCGTGGGAACAACAACGGCTACTGCCAAGACAACGAGATCTCCTGGTACGACTGGGATGATGCCGACGCGGGTCTGATGGACTTCACCCGTGCCCTGATCCGTATTCGTTCCGAGCACCCCGTGTTTCGTCGCCGACGCTGGTTCGAGGGGAGCAGCGTCAGAGGATCGGAGCGGCACGACATCGCGTGGTACAACACGGACGGTACCCCCATGTCGAACGAGGATTGGAACAAGGGGTTTGCGAAGTCGCTCGCTGTCTATCTCAACGGGCAGGCGATCCCGACGCTCGACGACCATGGGGAGCGAGTCATCGATGACAGTTTCCTGATCCTGTTCAACGCTTACTCCGAACCGGTGAGGTTCACGATGCCTGCAGATCTCTCGGAGCTCGAGTGGGAGATCACGCTGTACTCCGAGACCGGCCTCGAGCCGGAACTACCGATCGCTGCTCCCGAGACGGGAGAGGTCGAAGGATGGTCCGTGATGCTCTTGAGGAAGCGAAACGGGGGTGACGCGTGAGGGTCCTGTTCGCCACCGCCGAGTTCTCTCCACTCGTCAGTGTTGGTGGTCTCGCCGAGGCATCGGCGGGCCTCGTTCACGCTCTTCGCGATGCCGGCCTCGAGGTAGAGGTCGTGCTTCCTGACTATCGAGCATGGGAACTCGAGGACGAGTCGGTCCTCCCGCTGAACGTGCCTGGCTGGGCGTCGCCTGCTGTTGCGCGGTCGGGGCGGGTTGAAGGCGTTGGACGGGTAACCCTGATCGACGTTCCGGGGATCGAGCGGCCGGACCCCTACGTCGACGACTCTGGGAGTGGATGGCCGGACAACCCCGATCGGTTCTTCGCGTTCTCGGCGGCGGTCGCCGCGTTGGCCACCGTCCGGGACCCCGATCTCGTACATTGCAACGATTGGCACACGGCGGCAGTGCCGGGATTCCTCGACGGATCCATATCGATCGTTCTCACGATCCACACGCTCGGATACCAAGGGTGGACGTCCGGTGGATGGCTGAATCGGATCCCGAACAGACCCGACCTCTTCGGATGGCACGGAGGCACGAACCCGCTCGCCGGCGGCATCCAACTCGCGGACGCTGTGGTCGCGGTGAGTCCGACCTACGCACGAGAGATCCTTCGACCGGACACGGGGTCCGGACTCGACGGTGTCCTGAGCGATCGGGGCGACCGCCTGGTCGGCATCCGCAACGGCATCGATACATCGATCTGGAATCCCGCAGAGGACCCTCTCATCCCGCAGACGTACACGGTGGATCGGATCGAGGACAAGGACGTGTGCCGCATCGAACTCGTCGAGTCCGTTGGTTGGAGCGACGCCGACGTCCCAACCGTTGGGATCGTGTCGCGTCTCGTCGAGCAGAAGGGCATCGACATGGCGCTGGACACCATCATGTACGCCGACCATGTCCCGTTTCGCTTGGTTCTCGTGGGCTCGGGGGAGCATTGGATCGCCGAGCGGGCCCGCAGTGTCGCCGCGAACCATCCGGACCGTCTCTGGTTTTTCGATGGGTACGACATCCCGCTTGCACATCGAGTGTTCGCCGGATCCGACATGGTGCTCATGCCGAGCCGTTTCGAACCGTGTGGGCTGGCTCAGATGCAGGCGATGGAGTACGGGACCATACCTGTCGTCACGAGTGTTGGTGGGCTGGTCGACACGGTCGTCGATGCCGACCGAGACAGTAGGGGGGGAACGGGATTCGTGAGTGCAACGGTCGATACAGCAGGTGTCGTCGACGCGCTCCATCGTGCCACTCGGGCGTGGAAGAACCTACGTCGCCGTCGGGCCATCCAGGTGAGAGGCATGTCGGCCGATTGGTCCTGGCGAAGACCCGCCCAGCAATACATCGACGTGTACGAGGAAGCGATACGGCGGAAGAGTTCACAGTTCACAGTCCACGGTTGACAGAGCGGCAAGGTCTTGCTGTGAACTGTGAACTGTCAGCTGTGAACTGCCTTATCCGTAGGAGACTTTCTCGCCCTTGCCGATCGCGACGATGCCCTCGTCGGACACCGTGAAGTCTTCACGGTCGCGGTCCGCATCGACGCCGATCTCCCTGTTCCTCGGGACGACGACCTTCTTGTCGATGATCGCGTTCTTCACCACGGCACCGGCTCCGATGACGACGTCGTCGAAGATGATCGCGTTCTCCACAACTGCCCCGGGTTCGATGCGCACGTTCGGAGAGATCACGGAGTGTTCAACCGTCGCTCCCGTGATGATGGACCCGCCAGACACCATCGAGTTGGCGACACGGCCGGCACCGAACTCTCCGTGGGCCACGATCTTGGCCGGTGGCAGCGTGCGATACCCCGTGAACACAGGCCAGTCGTCGTTGTAGAGGTTGAAGATGGGGTGTGGATCGACGAGATCCATGTTCGCCGCGTAGTACGAGTCGAGCGTCCCAACATCCCTCCAGTAGTGCTGGTCTCGCGGCGTCTCGCCCGGTACGACGTTGTCGAAGAAGTCGTACACGTGGGCTTCGCCCGAAGACACGAGCGCAGGGATGACGTCGCCCCCGATGTCCCTCCCCGATCCGTGGGATGCGGCATCGGCGTTGAGTATGTCGATGAGCACGTCCGTCGTGAACACATAGTTCCCCATGGATGCGAGAACCTGCTCCGGGTTGTCGGGCAGCCCCTTGGCATCAGACGGCTTCTCGCGAAATGCTGTGATGAGCGACGAGTCTGCTCCCCTCTCGATGACGCCGAACTGCGACGCCTGGTCGATCGGCACGCGGATCCCCGCCACGGTCACGCCCGCTCCGCTGTCGATGTGGTGGTGCAGCATCTGGTTGGGATCCATCCGGTAGATGTGGTCTGCACCGAACACGAAAATGTACTTCGGCTGCTCATCGTCGATGAGGTTCATGTTCTGGAAGAGCGCGTCGGCTGAGCCCTCGAACCATCGTGGCCCTCGACGCATCTGAGCCGGAACGCTCGTTACGTAGTTTCCGATGAACGTGGACATGCGCCACGTTGTTGAGATGTGAACGTCGAGACTGTGGCTCTTGTACTGCGTGAGGACAACGATCCGGCGGAAGCCGCCGTTGGCCAGGTTCGAGAGGGCGAAATCGATCAGGCGGTACTGGCCTGCGTGTGGAACGGCGGGTTTCGCTCGCACAGCCGTGAGTGGTAGGAGACGTTTTCCCATGCCACCCGCAAGGACGATCGACAAGACACTTGGGTCGATACCGAGACGCTTCATGCGACCATCTTTGCACACGGGGCCGACTGCGAGGAAATCGGGACGTGTGGAGTGGGTGCGATGGCTATGTTGTGCGTATGCAAGGCGAACCGAGGCCGCTCAACGCGCAGGACCGGTGGGGGTTCAACGAGGGAACTCATTCCACGCTCTACGAGGTGCTCGGTGCACATCTCGAGCCGGGTGGGACGACGTTTCGTGTGTGGGCGCCCGCGGCGTCGCGTGTCTGTGTGATCGGAGACTTCACCGGGTGGTCGGAGCCGGTCGACTTGGTCGGGGACCCCTCCGGCGTATGGAGCGGCTTCGTTGCAGGAGCGGGGCACGGCGACGTGTACAAGTACCGGATCACCGGTCCCGACGGTGGCGAACCGTTCGACAAGGCGGATCCTGTCGCGTTCAAAGCAGAGGAGCCTCCGCGGACAGGTTCGGTCATCTGGGATACGTCCTACGCGTGGGGTGATGGCGACTGGATGCGTGAGCGTGGAGCGAGGAATGCGCTCGACGCACCGATCTCGATCTACGAGATGCATCTCGGTTCGTGGCGTTACGAGCCCGGGGGTTACCGGGCGATCGCACGCCAGCTCGTCGAATACATCGTCAAGGTTGGCTTCACCCACGTCGAGATCCTGCCTGTCATGGAACACCCGTTCTACGGCTCATGGGGGTACCAGTGCACCGGGTACTTTGCTCCAACCTCCCGATACGGCGATCCGGAGGATTTCATGTTCCTCGTGGACCAACTCCATCAGGCCGGCATCGGGGTCATCCTCGATTGGGTGCCGTCTCATTTCCCATCCGATCTCCACGGGCTCGGGTTGTTCGACGGCACACACCTCTATGAACATGGTGACCCGCGCGAGGGATACCACCCCGATTGGGACAGCTTGATCTTCAACTACGGCCGCAACGAGGTGGGGAGCTTTCTCCTCTCGAGTGCGATGTACTGGCTAGGCATCTATCACGCCGATGGGATACGGGTCGACGCCGTAGCGTCGATGCTCTACCGCGACTACTCGCGCAAGGAGGGGGAGTGGGTTCGAAACAAGTTCGGGGGTCGTGAGAACCTCGAAGCGATCTCGTTCCTCCAGATGCTGAACCGAACCGTTTTCGGTGCCCATCCCGGTATCGCGATGTTCGCAGAGGAATCCACCGCTTTCCCGAGCGTCACGGCCCCGGTCGATGTCGGGGGACTCGGCTTCAGTGAGAAGTGGGACATGGGGTGGATGAACGACACGCTCACCTACATCGAGCGCGACCCCATTCATCGTTCGCATCATCACTCCGAACTGAGCTTCCGCATGATGTACGCATTCAGCGAGAACTTCACCCTTCCCCTGAGCCACGACGAAGTGGTTCACGGCAAGGGATCACTGTTCTCGAAGCAACCGGGAGATCGGTGGCAGAAGTTCGCCGGCCTCCGGCTGCTGTTCGGCTACCAGTGGGCCCAAACCGGTAAGAAGCTCGTGTTCATGGGAAGCGAGTTCGGTGTCGAGGACGAATGGAACCATGAGGGGGAACTCGATTGGGGCCTCCTCGCCCATGAGGAGCACCGGGGGATCCTCGACTGGATCACCGACCTCAACGGGTTCCTGCGATCGAACCCGGCGCTGTACGACCTCGACAACGAGCCTGCAGGATTCCGGTGGGTAGTCGGCGATGACGCCAAGAACAGTGTGTACGTGTTCTTGAGGTTCTCCGGTGAAGGTGATCCTGTGCTCTTCGTTGCCAACTTCACGCCGGTGGTGCACGAGAACTACCGTGTGGGTGTGCCCATAGCCGGTGTGTGGCACGAGGAGCTCAACAGTGACGACACTGCGTACGGTGGGAGTGGCGTCGTGAACCGTTCCGTCACAACAGACGAGATATCGACTCACGGCTACGACAACTCACTGGAACTCACGATCCCCCCACTCGCCGCCGTCTTCCTGACTCCCCGTCCCCTATGAGCCTGCATCCGTCTTCCCTCTTCTTGCGTAGCTGGGACCCGAATATCGTGCCCGGTTACGCAAGAATGGAGATGAGACTCGGTGCCTGTCCTCCTTGAAACCTCAATCCGCTGTTTGGCACCGTGATACCAGGCTCTTTCTCCCGTCCCCCCTTCAGGGGGGACAAGCGAGTCTGCGAGCGAGGGGGGACCGCGAGCCCGCGAGCCCGGTACGGCAAAGACTTGGGGACAGGTTGGTTCCACTTCGTGCTCGCAGGCTCGCCCTCCCCCCTGCATCGCTCGT
>CAYLVM010000020.1:0-28089 GCA_964387145.1 uncultured Acidimicrobiaceae bacterium | reverse complement strand
GCGTTCTGCCAGCCCTTGGCGAGTGGCACCCCGAGAAGCTCGGCGACCTCTTTGGACTTGAAGATCCCGAGCACGGTCGTGAGCGTCGTCCCGATGCCGTGACCGCGAGCCGCAAGCATCAGGCTCCACACGGCTGGGTAGATCGACGCCCCCGATGGGTCGTTGCGAGAGAACGGCAGGACGACGAGTGGCACAGTCCCGAAGTTGTCCGCAAGCCACTGTGCCGAGTTGAGCACCCGCTTGGTCGCCTCGTCACCGCTCGCCTCGGCGGCCTCCTTCTTCCCCTTGTAGAACGTCTCGTTCAGTTCATCCCATGCTTGGGAGTACAACTCTCCGAGACGCGCGATCGTCTCACGGTCGGTGACGGTCAGCCACCGCCAGTTCTGGGTGTTTCCCCCAGAGGGCGAGCGTATGGCAGCGTCGAGCATCGATCGGACGATGTCGTCGGGTACCGGGTCGGGGGAGACGCGGCGCATCGCACGCGTCGTGTACAGGGCTTCGTAGAGATCCATGGTGGGAACCTACCACCCGGCCGCGAACCGTCACACAACCAACGGGCCACGCCATCGACACCGTATGCATCAACGGCTACCTGGCTGAGTCTTCACAGCGCTCCAGTGTGGTGTCACCGTATCCGACGGCGTTCACCTGCCACATGCCGTCCGTGAACTGCCACACCGTTGAGAACATCTGAAGGTCCACGCCCTGCCAGTTACCGTTCATCCTGACCTCATCACCCACGATGCGGTACACCCAGGGCCTCGATCCGAAGCGGGGCGAGAGGATCGTCGCCGTCCCATCCGGGTTGAACTCCATGAGCATCTCACTCGGGCCACCATCGGCATCTCCGGTGTAGGAGAGCCGCCACACACCGATGATGTCGGTCGACAGATCACCCGACATCCCCGACTGCGGGCCACATGAGGCCGACCGCACCTGGTCTTCAGCCGAAGGCGAACACGCGGCGACCAAAACCATGACAACAACGACGAGACGAACCGCCCGCCGACCGATCCACAAGGCGTCGTGCACCATGTCACAACGATACTCACCACCATCGGACGCTGCTCCGACCGCTGGGCGTCGAACACGTATCGAAGCTCCCTCACGAACTCAGCGATGCGACGATGGCGAACACGAGGAGGTTGAGGGACGTCCATGCAACGACGACGACGACGTACCGCTTCATCCACGTGATCCACTCGGGCACTCCCCTCGTCAAGGCCGTTCCTGCGAGGAACCAGAGGGGGAGGCTCGTGATCACGCCGAACACGAGCACCGTGAACCGGGTCACGTCGATGAACGAGAACGACAGGACCCAGGTCGTGGGTGCAGCAACGAGAAACAGGAACGATGCCGCCATCGTCGCTGCGAACTCACCGACGTCCCCCGATCTTCGGAACCCAACAGAGATGGCGATCACGACGAGTGCCAGCGGATACGACAACGCGACTACACCGCCGAGTAACGGCGAGATGGTCTGACGTCGGGGAGCGAAAGAGACATCCTTCTTCACGGCTCATCAGCGTACCGGATTGTCCCGTCCTCACGCCACGGTGCAGGGGTATCGCTACCATCTACGACAGGAGGCCACATGCCAGATCGACTCGATTCCAACGCCGTCAAGATCATCGAGATCATGGGCGTTTCGACGAAGAGCTACGAGGAAGCCGTCGACCACGCCGTTGCGAAAGCTGCAGAGAGCATCAACGGGATAACGAACGTCGAGATCATCAAACAGACAGCCACGGTCCGTGACGGCAACGTCGTCCGATACGAAGCCACCGTCAAGCTGTCGTTCGTGGTGCGGTAGACCGCAGGCAGACCTTTCAGCCCTCGACGAGATCCCCCAACGCCCGCGTGACGTACACGGGGATCATCCTCTTGCGGTATCGGGACGTGAGATCCGTGTTGTTGAGCGGACGTGCGAACTTTCGTGCAGCCTCGGAAACCTCTGCGATCACCTCCGGGCCGAACTGGCGTCCGACAAGCACCTCCTCCGCCTCGAGTACCCGCAGGGGCGAAGAGGCAACCGAGCCCAGCACGATTCGACTCGCGGTGCATACCTGATCGTCATCAAACGAGGCGACGACGGCAACACCGAGGATCGGGAAATCGATACTCCCTCTGCGGCGCAGCTTCCGATAGCTCGCCCGCATGTCGGACGACGGAGGAACGACGACGCCGGTGATGATCTCGTCAGCGCCTTTGGTCAGATGCGCCATCCCGTCGTTGCGATAGAGATCCTCGAGCGGCATCGAGCGGCGGCCCCCGGACCCCACGAGTTGTACCTCAGCCCCAAGCGCAACGAGCACCGGGGCGAGGTCGGAGCTGCTCACAGCCCAGCAGTCCTTCTTTGCGGGGGCGACCCAGCATGTGTCTCCGCCGGCCTTCAGGCACGGCTCGGCGGCCTCCCGCCATGTCTGGGGAACGTTCAACCAGTTGCACCGCGTGTCGACGCAGAGGTTGCCCCCGATCGTCCCCTGGTTCCGGATCTGAGGTGAAGCAACCGACAGCGCTGCCTCCCTCACGACGAGTGGGATCGATTCGTGCTCTGCCAATGAGGACAGCTTCGTCAGGGATCCGATGTGCAGCGATCCATCGGACTCGACGCGCACGCCGGCCATACCCGGGATCCGACGGAGGGACACGATCGTGGCCGCATCCGGGTACTGGCGTCGTTTGAGGTTCGGAACCAGATCGGTTCCACCCGCAGAGAGCATCGCACCATCGACTGCAAGGAGGGCTACCGCTTCGTCGAGCGTCCCGGGAGCTTCGTGACGCAAGGGAGGAAGCCGCAACATCAGGCCCTCACCCCCTCTGGTGGTGGATCCACCGGCATCGGGGAACGGAACACGTATCGCGGAAGCACCGATGGCCCGACTCTGCCCTCGCCACCCTTGGCGAGATCGTCGAGGGCTGACAGAACCGTGTCCGGCCGGAGAGGGACCTGATCGACCCGAACGCCGAGCGCGTCGTAGAGAGCGTTCACGACCGCCGGGATGACCGGGAGGAGTGGTCCCTGGCCGACCTCCTTGGCACCGAACGGGCCCTCCGCGTCGAGGGATTCCACGATGATGGACTCGACATCGGGCATCTCGAGGACGGTCGGGATCTTGTAGTCGAGAAGGGATGGCCCGTCGTGCAGTCCACCACGGAACGCCTGCTCCTCCATCAGCACCTCGCCGAGAGCCATGTGAACGCTGCCCTCTATCTGGCCCTGGACCAGCAGCGGGTTGATCGCACGACCCACGTCGTGGGCGAGCCACACCTTGTCGACCGTGACGTGCCCCGTCTCGGGATCACACTCGATCTCGGCAACGGCAGCAGAGTACGAGTACGCAGGTGATGGCCCAACGCCTGCACCCCGGTAGTCGCCTTTGATGTCCTTCGGTGGTTGGTAGGTCCCGGTCGTCACGAGAAGTCCCCACCTCGCCTCGGCGATCCTCACAGCGTCGGCCCAGGGGATCTCACGGTCACCGGCCAGCACCACGCCTCGACCGATCGTGACAGCGTCGAGGTCGACGTCGAGGTCGTCGGCAACCGCCGACAGGACGAGATCCGCCAACTTGAGAGCCGCTTCGAGGGCAGCGTTCCCTGCCATGAAGGTCACACGGCTCGAGTAGGAACCGAGATCGACAGGGGTGAGATCGGTGTCGGCGGTGATGAGTGCCAGCTCGGATGGGTCCAGGCCGAGCGCCTCTCCGACCACTGTTGCGAGCATCGTGGTCGATCCCTGCCCACAGTCCGCAGCCATGGAAAAGACAGTGACGCCTCCTCCACGGTCGACCTTGATCATGACCTCGGATTGGGGCATGTCGTTGAAGTAGATCGGCAGGCCTGCACCGGACATGTACGCACCGACAGCGATCCCGATACCCCGCCCCGATGGAAGACCTCTGTGCCTGGCAGCGAACCCGGATGCGTCGACGACGCGGTCGATGCACTCGCCGAGCCCGCAACTGGTGATCCGGAGATGGTTCACCGTGGTCGTGTACGGCTCGACGAGGTTCCTCTTCCTGATCATCACCGGGTCGAGACCGAGGTCTTCGGCGGCCTTGTCGAGATGTACCTCGAGACCGAACCGCGCCTGGGGTGTGCCGTGTCCACGCTTCGGCCCGCATGCAGGCTTGTTCGTGAAGAACCGCGCCCCCTGGAACCTGTAGGCGGGGATCCGGTACGTCGTGGTCTGGAGCTGGCCCGTATACAGGAGCGACGCAGCCCCGTAACTGCCGTAGGCACCACCATCGAGGAAGGTCTTGAACGCCATGGCCGTAATCTCGCCATCGCTCATGAAGCCGGTCTTGACCCACATGAGAACCGGATGTCTTCCGCGATGCGCATAGAAGACCTCCTCCCTGGTGAGCACGGTCTTGACGGGTCGACCGGTGATCAGCGCCAGACGCGCAGTGACGAGCTCGTGCGAGAAGACATCGGTCTTTGCACCGAACCCCCCACCCGTCGGGTTCGCCGTCACCCGGATGCGACCCTCCGGGATCTCGAGCACTCTCGACAGGATACGATGGAGGTAGTGGGGCACCTGGGTGGCGGAGAACACGTGGAGACGCCCGTCCTCCTCGACAACAGCAAGCGCCGCGTGCGTCTCGAGTGCTGCATGGTTGTTGCCCTGGTAGAAGAAGACGTCTTCCCGGATGTGGTCGGCGATCTCGAACCCGGCATCGACGTCCCCGAACTCGAGGGACATCTCACGATCCCTGTTGTCGCGCGGCTCGTCTCTGTGCATCGGTTCGTCGACGACATCAACGGCATCATCGATCCCGGTGATCGGTGGGAGCGGGTCGTAGACGACTTCGATGAGGTCCACAGCTCGCTGTGCAATGTCCGGATCGTCCGCTGCGACGGCGGCGACCGGATCACCGACGTGACGAACCTTGTCGACGGCGAGCGCATGCTCGTCCTGGCTCACGGGGAGAAGGCCGAACGCAACGGGCATGTCGGCTCCGGTGAGGACCGCATGGACCCCAGCCAGAGCGACGGCAGCAGAAGTGTCGATGGACCGAATCCTCGCATGAGCCTGTGTGGAGCGAAGGATCTTGCCGTGAAGTGTTCCCGGATACAAGACATCGTCGGCGTAGCGTGTCGTCCCCGTCGCGTGGGCAAGGGCATCGACACGGGGGGCAGATCGCCCGACGATCCCGTGGTGCGGATCGATGGTCACTCGCCGACCTCACTTGCTGCAGCGACCGCTCTCACGATGGCGAGGTACCCCGTACACCGACACATATTCCCTGCGATCGCTTCCTTGATCGCGTCGTCGCTCGGTGAAGGGTCGCTGTCCAGCAACGCCGTTGCGGTGAGGACCATGGCCGGAGTGCAGTACCCACACTGTGCTGCACCGTACTCCCCGAAAGAGCGTTGGAGTGGGGCAGGATTGCCGATCGAACCGACACCCTCGATGGTGACGATCTCTGCGTCCTGCATGTCGACCGTCAGTGTCAGACATGACAGGATTGGTGTGCCGTCGACGAGAACCGTGCATGCGCCACACTCCCCGAGTTCGCACCCGTGCTTGGTACCAGTGAGCGAGAGATCCTCTCTCAGCGTCTCGAGCAGCGTTCGGTGGGGAGCGACGAACAGACGGCGGATCACGCCGTTGACGTTCAGTACCACCGGTTCCATCGTCTCTCCTGCCCTGGACCGAGCCATCGTAGCGCACCGACTCGTGCGCCAGGCTGCCAACCGATATCGTCAGGTGTTCGGGATCTGTACGTACTCGAACTCGACCGGCTGTCCACCGATGCCCTTCTGTGGCGGCGCTATCCACGAGGCGAACTCACCGGGAGTCGTCACCTGCTGCATCAGGTCCTCGATGAACACCCTGTCACCTTCCGTCGGCAGGTAGTCGCCGCGGTGAGACTCCCACGTCGCCTCGTCTGTCACGCCACCCTCCGGTGTCACAGCCAGACCGTTGAACTCACCGATCTGACGGTGGAACGCGACGTGTGGGAGGGCGAGCTCGAACTCGATCCCTGCCTGGGAGATATAGCGGTTCCAACGCTTGACACCACCCGCACAGTCGTCGACGTAGTCGTCTCTGAGCCTTGCGTTGAGCGCGTTGAGGGCGGGCACATCGACGTGGCGGAACTCGCCATCCATGTACTTGGTGACCGGGTACGTCGACTCGAACAGCTGATGGTCATCGTCGATCGCCGTCTCGTGATAGCGACCCTTGAGCCCCGAGTTGAAAGCGTTCGCGGCGTTCGTCGACTCCTCGGCTCCGAAGAGGTCGAGGGTGAGGGAGAAGTGGAGGTTCAACTTCCTCTGGATGAGTGGCAGGTCGATGACGCCGAGCGAACGTATCCGCTCCGTGTCGCAGGGATCGTCGATGCCGGCATCGCGCATCGCTTCAGCAGTTGCCTTGACGATCCGCCCGACGCCCGTAGCGCCAACGAACATGTGGTGCGCTTCCTCTGCAAGCATGAAACGGCACGTTCGCGACAGCGGGTCGAAACCTGATTGTGCAAGCGCCTCGAGTTGCATCTTGCCGTCGCGATCTGTGAAGTACGTGAAGAGGAAGAAGGAGAGCCAGTCGGGCGTCTCCTCGTTGAAAGCCCCAAGCATGCGGGGGCGGTCTTCGTCTCCCGAGCGACGCCGAAGCAGTTCCTCCGCCTCTTCGCGGCCGTCCTTGCCGAAGTAGCGCTGGAGCAGGTAGACCATCGCCCAGAGATGCCTTCCCTCCTCGACGTTGACCTGGAAGAGGTTGCGCATGTCATAGAACGACGGCGCGGTACGTCCGAGGAATCGTTGTTGCTCGACGGATGCTGGCTCGGTGTCGCCCTGGATGACGATGAGGCGTCTCAACATGGCCCGATAGGCTCCAGGAACCTCCTGCCATGCGGATTCACCCTTGTGCTCACCGAAGGGGATCGTGCGATCCTCCTCCTGGGGTGCAAGGAGGATCCCCCAGCGGTACTCCGGCATCTTGACGAAGTCGAACTTCGCCCACCCGTCCTGCTCGACGCTCACGGCGGTCCGCAGCCACACATCCGCCTCCTGGAACGGGGTCTCGTGGATGAACCCGCTCGGTCCCATGTCGACCCACCATTCGAGGTACTTGGGGTACCACCTCTCGAGGGCCCGCAGCAGTTTCTGGTCGTCTGCGAGTCCGACGTTGTTGGGCATCAGTGTCGAGTAGTCCACGGAGTCGATGGTCATCGGTGTGTCCCTCCTCAGGTTCGGTTGCGGTCGAAGTCCGGGCGGCGCCCGGTGCCGTACCGCTGCAGGGCACCGTCGGCACCTGATGCGTTCGGTCGGGTGAATATCCAGTTCTGCCACGCAGTGAGCCTGCCGAAGATCTTGGTCTCCATGGTCTCGGGCCCGGGGAAGCGGAGGTTCGCCTCCATCCCGGTGAGGGCGTCGGGAGAGAACGACGACCGCTCCTCGATGGCGAGCCGAAGCTCATCTTCCCAGTCGATGTCGTCGTACGCGAACGTGACGAGCTCGGCGTCGAACGCTTCGGCGGCGTCGAGGTACTCGCCGAGCAGCGATCCAGCGCGGGCTACGGCATCGTCCCTCCCCCAGAAGCGGGTGGCGAGCCGCGTGAGATGGTTGTCCATCGTCAGGGGCCCGAAGTTCATCCCGGTGAGCCGGAGTGTCGGCTCGGCAAGGTCCGACCCTTCGAAGGTGCCCTCGAGCATGTAGCTTCGGTCGGCTGCGAAGGCGACCTCAGCGAGCCACCCGACGAAACAGCTCCCCGGCTCGATCAAGGTGAAGGTCGTCCGGGAAGTCTGGTCCAGGCGGCGCAGCGTTCGCTTGATGTACAGGACGATCTCGCGTACGGCCCAGTGCCCCATGTTCTCGAGAAGGAATGCATCGTGAGAAGCCACGATCTCCGGGTTGCCCTCCGCCTTGAGTAGCCAGGTGCCGATCTCACGCTCGTTGGTTCGTAGATGCAGGATCGCATCGTCGAGCGAACGAATCACTTCCAGCGGCCAGAACGCTACTCCGAGCCCCACGGTCTCGTCTCCCGTTTCGGGTGGTGGTTCCGCCGGCCCGTGGATGACGATCGTCGCTGTCCCGAGGCCACGGTCGAGTTCGATCTCGAGCGATGGGTACGTGATCGTCGTGTCGGTGATCTCTCGCTCGAGTGGGGTGAGTTCGATCCCCGGACCATCCGAGGGCCGATCGCTCGTCTTGGCCATCTCCGCCAAACGGGTGTCGACGCCGGTGGCGAATCGGGATGTGGGGATGGTCTCATCGACGAGACGCCACTCGACCGCTTTGCGGCCCTTGATCCCCTCCTCGACGGTCGAGAACACGTCGGCGAGGTCACGCCGAACGAATCGTTTGTCGATGAGACGGGTGAGACCACCCGTGCCGGGGAGCACGGCGAGGAGCGGTACCTCGGGAAGGGCCACCGATGCGGTTCCGTCGTCGACGAGGATGATGTGGTCCGCCGCGAGCGCCAGTTCGTATCCGCCGCCGGCGGCGCTTCCGTTGATCGCTGCGAGATAGCGCTGACCCGAGTTATCGCTCGCGTCCTCGATCCCGTTGCGCGTTTCATTGGTGAACTTACAGAAGTTGACCTTCTCGGGATGGGTGGAGCAACCGAGCATCTTGATGTTCGCCCCCGCACAGAAGATGCGTTCTTTGAGGGACTCGATCGCGACGACCTTGACCTCCGGGTGCTCGAACCGGAGCCGTTGGACGGCGTCGTAGAGCTCGATGTCGACGCCGAGGTCGTACGAGTTCATCTTCAGTTCCCAGGGGCCGAGACCACCAGCCTCATCGACGTCCATGCCGAGGCGGGCGACCTCCCCGACGACGGTGAGATGCCAGTGCCTGTAGCGATCCGGTTGGGTGCGAAAGTCTACGTTCATGGGGCGATCGTACCAGGGGGATAGGGGTCCAGGTGAGGCGCCAACACCATGTATGGCGGCGTCATACGCCGAGATGCTTGGCTCTCGCCTCGTCGTCTGCAAGCAGTTCACCAGGTGTCCCCTCGTACGCCATCGTGCCCTTCGACATGATGTACACCCGATCTGCGACGCCTGTGGCCATGGGAATGTGCTGTTCGACGAGAAGGATCGACAAGCCCTCGGTCCTGAGCTCAGCGATCACGCGCCCGATCTCTTCCACGATGAGCGGGGCAAGCCCCTCAGACGGCTCGTCGAGCAGGACAAGACGGGGGTTCGTGAGGAGTGCTCGCGCAATAGCGGCCATCTGCTGCTCACCCCCGCTGAGGCGCCCTGCAAGCACATCGCCTCGCTGGTCGAGGATGGGGAACAGGTCGTGGATCCGTTCCAACGTCCATCTCCCTCCGTTGCGTCCGGGTCGCGAGGCGAGCGTCAGGTTCTCACGGACGCTGAGTTCGGGGAACAGCCGGCGACCCTGCGGTACGAGGCCGATTCCGAGGTTCGCGATCTCGAACGGAGGGCGACCGACGAGTTCTTCGTCGTGGAAGCGAATCGACCCACTCCGCGGGGGGACGAGACCCATGATGGCCGAGATCGTGGTCGTCTTTCCCATGCCGTTGCGACCGAGGAGGGCGACGACCTCCCCCTCACCGACATCGAGGTCCACGCCCTGGAGGATGTGACTGTCCCCGTAGTAGGCCTGAACGTCCTGCACATGCAACATCAGCCTGCACCTCCAAAGTACACCTCGATGACCTTCGGATCGTCCCTGACCTCGGGAGGGGTGCCATCGGCGATGACCTCTCCATGGTGAAGGACGGTGATCCGATCAGCCAGAGTGAATACGACATCCATGTCGTGTTCGATTACGAGCAGGGTGACTTCTCGTGGGAGGCTCTCGATGATGCCCGTGATGGACGACGTCTCTGCCGGGGACATGCCCGCGGTTGGCTCGTCGAGGAGAAGCAGCGCAGGGTCGCCCACGACGGCAACCGCTATCTCGAGTTGCCTCTGTTCGCCGTAGGACAACTCGTGGACCTCTGTGTTGGCACGCTCCCCAAGGCTGAACCTCTCGAGGAGCTCGTCGACACGGGCCTCGATCTCGGGGAAGTGCTCAACGGGTGTGATGAAGTTGGGTGCATGCTCGGTCTGGGCGAGAACACCGAGACGGATGTTCTCACGGACACTCAACGACGGAAAGAGGTTCGTGCGCTGGAAGGTGCGACCCATCCCGAGTCTTGCCCTTCGATGTGGTGGCAACCCGGTGATGTCCTGGCCCCGGTAGATGATCCTCCCTTCGGTGGGTGAGAGACGCCCCGCGATGAGGTTGAAGAACGTCGTCTTTCCGGCACCGTTCGGTCCGATGATCGCGCGGCGCTCGCCGGGAGCTACGACCAGGTTCACCTGGTGGACGGCGACGACACCGCCGAAGCGACGAGTGAGGTTCTCAACCCGGAGAGCGTCCACGTTTCCTCCAACGACGAATGAGGCCGACGATGCCTCCCGGTGCAAACAGGACGAACCCGACGAACAGCAACCCGAGAAGGGTTTGCCAGCGGTCCGTATAACTCGAGACGTACGAGCCGAACAGCCGCACCAGGACCGCTCCCAGCGCCGGGCCGTAGAGTGTTCCCGCACCTCCGATGATCACCATCAGGAGCACCTCACCCGATACGACCCAGAACAGGTTCTCTGGTGCGGCATGGCGGTTGAAAAAGACGAACAGTGCACCGGCGAGGCCAGCGACGCTCCCGGCAAGGACATACGCCGCCATCTTGTATCTCCAGGTGTTGTACCCGAGGGAGGCGAGACGTTCCTCATTGTCCTTGATCCCGACGAGCGCATGCCCGAACGGGCTTCCAACCACCCTGGCGAGGAACCACCACAGGACGAAGAATGCCGCGACGACGAGGTAGTAGAACGGCACCCTCCCAGCGAACAGGAACTCAAATGGACCCACGCCTATGAACGCTGCAGGGACACCGGCCAACCCGTCCGAACCGCCGGTCACCGGAGTCCACTTCACGGCGAGGCCGAAGAGCATCTGACCGAACGCGAGAGTGATCATGAGGAAGTAGATCCCTGTCGTGCGCAGCGAGAGAAAGCCGAGCACGACGGCGAGCAGGGCTGTGGTGACAAGCACGATGGGCATGACCACGAGGAGGTTCCCCGTGAGGTTGATCGATGTGTAGGCGGCAACGTAGCCGCCGAAACCGAAGAACGCTGCGTGCCCGAGCGAGATGAGTCCCGTGTAGCCGACGAGGATGTCGAGGCTCATGGCGAACACGGCGAAGATCACTGCTGTGGTTGCAAGGCTCACTTCGAACGTGCCAACGACGAACGGCACCAGGATCAGAGCAACGCCAACCGCGGGAACCAGCCAGCGGGGGCGTTCAGTGGTGCCGACAACCGTTCCCGACGTCACGCGACCTCCCTGATCCCGAAGAGGCCTTGAGGTCGAACAAGGAGTACGACGGCCATGATGAGGAAAATCGCGAATAGCGAGAACTCAGGGAAGTATGCCTTGCCGAGAACGTCCGTCATACCGACGAGCAGCGCCCCCCAGAACGCTCCCTTGAGGCTGCCCATGCCACCGACGACGACCACCACCATTGCAAGGATGAGGAACTCGAAGTCCAACCCGGGGTAGATGCTCAGGACGGGAGCAGCGAGAACTCCCGACACGCCTGCCAGAGCGGTTCCGAATACGAACACTCCGGCCACGACCCGCTCGATGTTGATACCGAGCGCTCCGACCATCTCGCCATCTTGAACTCCGGCGCGCACGATCGCACCAAGACGCGTCCGTTCGAGAACGAGCCACATTCCAGCAGCCATGATCAGTCCAAAGACGATGATGGCGAGCCGGTACACGGGGATCTCGAACTGTCCGAAGACGGAGGCAAGGCCGGCGAGGAGAGCCGGCGCATCGATGGACTCGACGTACGCCCCGAACGTCCACCTCATGAGGTCCGCTGCAATGAGAGCGAGGCCCAGCGTCAGCAGCACCTGGATAAGGTGGCCTCGCTGGTAGGTCTTGCGCAGCAGCGTCACCTCGACGACGAGTCCGAGAGCCCCGGTAACGATCGGGGCCACGATCAACGCGAGCCAGAAGTTCCCCGTTGCCCTGATCACGATCAGCCCGATATACGCGCCGAAGAGCAGGAACGAGCCGTGGGCAAGGTTCACGACATTCATCAGGCCGAAGATCAACGAGAACCCGGCAGCGATGAGGAACAGCAGCAGCCCGAGCACGAGGCCGTTCACCAACTGGGGTAGAAGCTGTTCCAACGAAGTACCTCACGCCGTGGGGCCGGTGACCCGGCCCCACATCTCGGTTGGCTGTGTGTCCGGGATCAACCCTTGGAGTCGTCGCCGGGATCGACGTAGTCGCCGAGCTCGTCGATGATGACGTTGTGAAGGGCCCCATCGACTTCCTCTACCCGCCTGATGTAGACAGGGTTGACGACGTTGTGGGTGGTCTCATCGAACTTGAACGTGCCCCTCGGACTGTCGAAACTCACACCGGCGATCGCATCGATGAGCGGGTCGAGGTCCGTCGTGTTCCCTTCGACAGCGTTGATGCTGTCGACGATGACCCGAGCCGTGTCGTAGCCCTGCATCGCGAACACGTTCGCATCCTTTCCGGTGCGCTCCTTGTAGGCAGCGGTGAAGGTCATGTTCGTCGAGTTCTCGAGCTGCAGTGCCCAGTGGAGCCCACTGACCGTGCCGAGGGCGGCATCACCCTGTGCGGGGAGGACGTCTTCTTCAACGGTGAACCCCGCTGCCACGAGGGGAATCTGTCCCGTGAGACCGAACTCGCCGTACGCCTTGACGAACGTGACGGCCGCTCCTCCCGAGTAGAACGTGTAGACCATGTCGGGGTTCGCTTGCTGGATCTCGGTGATGAACGGTGCAGGATCTCCCATCTGTGGGAACGGCGTGAACTGTGGCTCGGCCACGAGTTGGCCACCCTTGCCCTCGAAAGAGTTGAGGAACGCACTGACCATGTCGTGTCCTGCCCCGTAGTCGGGGGCCGTCACGAACACCTTCTGTGCGACGTTGTCGTACGCCCAGTTCCCGAGCGGCCAGTTCGGCTGCCAGTTACTGAACGACGTCCTGAAGATGTACGGGCTCTTCTTGGCCCGGGTCAGCACGTTCGCGCCTGCGTTGGCGATCAGCAGGAGCTTCTTGTTCTCGTGGAAGTAGTCCCGCAACCCAACGGCGACACCGGAGCTCACGATGCCGGCGACGAGGTCGACTTCATCCTGCTCGACGAGCTTTCGGGCTTTCTCGAGAGCCACGTCGGGCTTGAGTTGTGTGTCCTCCTGGATGATCTCGATAGTTCGCCCGCCGGCCTCGTTGCCATTGTTCTCGAAGTACATCTTCATCGACTCGGTGATCGACTCGCCGAGGACCGCGTAGATATCGGAGTACGGGAGCAGGAGGCCGATCTTGAGAGGCTCGCCGCCACCACCACCACCGCCTATGGCGCCGCACGCTGAAAGCAACGGTCCTGCAGCGACGGCCCCTGCTACAAGGCCCGTCGAGCGGATGAACGTACGCCGCGTGACGCTGGTGGGAAGAATCAACCGCTTCGTTGTCTCGTTGTCGGTTCGTTTTCCATTGGCTGCCTTCGGATCCATGCGGTCCTCCAATTCGTCGAACACGATCCCCGTCGACCGTGGCGCTACGATAGCGATTGGTACCCCTGCGTGCAGGGCGAACGAAAGGAGGGGCCGTGAAGGACCACACCGTGACCGTTACGGCGGAGGAACTGACCTTCGCCCCGACCTTCAACGTTGCCGTGCAGTTCATCGACAGGAACGTCACCGAAGGGCGCGCAGACAAGGTCGCCATACGGACGAACCAGGGTGAGCAGGTCACCTACGGGGAACTGCTCGACCGCGTGAACAGGGCAGGGAACGCGCTCGGCGACCTCGGCCTCTCGAAGGGGGACCGTGTCCTGATGGTGATGAAGGACGACCCGTCGTTCTTCTACGTGTTCTGGGGAGCGATCAAGGCCGGGTTCATCCCGGTCCCGCTCAACACTTTGCTGGTCGCCAAGGACTACAAGTTCATGTTCGCCAACTCGGAAGCTTCCACGATCATCTGGTCACCCGAGTACGACGAAGCGGTCCTTCCTGCTCTCGGCGCCATCGACCCGGGCCCTGCCCACCGGATCCGCACGGAGGGCGATGGAACGACGTTGCGCACGATGATCGAGCAGGCCGACGCTGAACTCGAGGCGGCATCGACGACTGCACTCGACGACTGCTTCTGGCTCTACTCCTCCGGCTCGACCGGGGATCCTAAGGGTGCCATCCACCGCCACCGCGACATGGTCGTCACCTCCCAGCGGTACGGCGTCGAGACGCTCGGCGCCAGAGACGATGACGTCTTCTTCTCCGCAGCCAAGCTGTTCTTTGCGTACGGTCTTGGGAACGCCATGACGTTCCCCCTGTGGGTGGGAGGCACCGCGGTGCTCTTCGATGGGCGGCCAACGCCGGACACCACGTTCGATGTCGTGCGCAGATTCCACCCAACGCTCTACTTCGGTGTCCCGACTCTCTACGCGGCACAGCTGGCAGCGTTCGACGAACTCGCTCCCGACATGTCGTCCGTTCGGCTCTGTGTATCGGCTGGTGAGGCGTTGCCTCCCGACATCCTCCATCGCTGGAAGGAGCGCACCGGCCTCGACATTCTCGACGGAATCGGTTCGACAGAGCTGTTGCACATCTTCATCTCGAACCTGCCGGGTGACATCCGCCCGGGTTCGACAGGAAAATCGGTGCCGGGATATGAGGCCAGGATCATCGACGAGGACGGCAACGAGGTCCCCACCGGCGTGGCGGGGCGCCTCCTCGATCGTGGCAACTCTGCGGCGAGGGCATATTGGAACAATCCGTACAAGACGGAGACAACGATGCTCGGCGACGACTGGCTCGACACGGGAGACACCTACCTCCAGGACGAAGATGGCTACCTCTATTACCAGGGTCGGAGCGACGACATGCTCAAGGTCGGCGGGATCTGGGCCTCCCCGTTCGAGATCGAAGCGAAGCTGATGGAGCATCCACTCGTCCTCGAAGCAGCAGTGGTCGGTAGGAAGGACGACGCTGGTCTGGTGAAGCCCGAGGCGTTCGTCGTTCTCACCGAGCCAGATGCCGCGAGCGACGATCTCGAGACAGAGTTGCGCACACTCTGCAAGGAGGGGCTCGCCCCCTACAAATACCCCCGCTGGATCGCCTTCGTCGACGATCTCCCCAAGACCGCCACCGGCAAGATCCAACGCTTCAAGCTGAGGGGATGAACAGGAAGTTCACAGTTCACAGCCGACAGTCAGAGGAAGCGGCGAATAGCACGCCTTCGAACTGTGAACTGTCATCTGTGAACCCACTCCTCGTTTGCGCCTGACGGCGTCGCTGAGCCAAACTGCCAACATGGACATCTCTTTCTTCGACCGTGAGGTCGAGACCATGCCCCGTGAGCAGCTTCGTGCGGTTCAGGAGAGGAAGCTCGCTGCCGTCGTGAGCCAGACATACGGAAGGAACCGATTCGTAACCGGCAAGCTGGACAGCGCAGGGGCGTCACCTCACGACATCCGTACGCTCGATGACCTGGCGGCGCTGCCCTTCACCACGAAGGGCGAGCTCCTCGAGGCACAGGCAAACGGGCTCCTCAGTGCGAACTGCACGTTCCCCGAGAGCGCCTACACACGGATCCACCAGACCTCGGGAACCACGGGGACTCCACTTCGTGTCTTCGATACCACGGAGAGCTGGGATTGGTGGGGTCGCTGCTGGGGTTTCGTACTCGCCGGAGCGGGGATAACTTCGAAGGACCGTCTCATCGTTCCGTTCTCGTTCGGCCCGTTCATCGGTTTCTGGGCCGCCCTCGGAGGGGCGAAGCGCGTCGGAGCGTTGATGATCCCCGGCGGCGGCCGCACGTCGGCCCAGAGACTCAATCTCATGGCCGACCTCGGGGTCACAGCGATGTGTTGCACACCGACGTACGCCCTGAGACTGGTCGAAGTGGCGCGCGAGGAGGGCTTCGACCTGTCGCGCATCCCGATGCGGGTCACGGTGCACGCCGGGGAGCCGGGCGCCAACGTCCCTGCCACAAAGGCGCGGATCGAAGCGTCCTGGGGTGCAAGGTGCCACGATCATGCCGGGGCATCCGAGGTGGGAGCCCACAGCTTCGAGTGTGAGGCCCAACCCGGCGGCACGCACGCTATCGACAGCGAGTTCATCGTAGAGATCGTCGACCCGACGACGGGCGACCCCGTCACTCATGGCGAACAAGGTGAGCTCGTGATCACGAACCTCGGCCGCATCGGGTTCCCGGTGCTGCGCTACCGCACAGGTGACATCGTTCGTGTCGACGACAGTCCCTGTCCCTGTGGACGCACGTTCACACGGTTCGCCGGAGGTGTCATTGGAAGGGCAGACGACATGGTCGTCGTTCGGGGGGTGAACATCTACCCGGCCGCCGTCGAGAACCTGATGCGGCGTCACGCATCGGTCGACGAGTACCGGATCACCATCTCCACGAACAGAGAGATGTCCGTCATCACGATCGACGTCGAGTGCCACGGTGGTACCGATCAGGAACGTACCGTCGCGGAGGTCCGCTCGACGTTCGAGTCGGCTCTCGGGTTACGACCCGAGGTCACGGCGGTACCTCGAGGGACTCTGCCGCGTTTCGAGCTGAAATCTCGCCGATTCTTCGTCTCGTGAGCACCGTACGGTGGGCCAGACAGCAGATGTGCGACATCGGTTCGGTCGCACAACACCACCGGCAGAGCACACCGAACGGGGCTCATCGCAGGCCGATCGGCCCGTCGCTACCCGAACGACACCACTACGCTGACGGCTCCCCATGATGTACCCGCGTATCTTTCGCTCGCTTCTTCCACTCCTGCTGCTTGCACTCGTTGCCGGCGCTGCGATCCCCGCGTCTGCACAGACAAAGGGCAAGGTAGAGAAGGCCAAGACCGCCGAGGAGCAGGCATTCGCCGCGTTGCGTGAAGCCGACGCCGAACTCGCCACGGGTCTCGAAGACCTCGAGCGCATCCAGGGCCAGATCTACAACCTCGAGTGGCGCATCGACAAGCTCGGCGATGCGATCGTCGAGTACGGCGACAACGTCGACACACTCGAAGAGAGAGCGCGCAACCTCGTGTACGAGGCTTACACCGGCGGTGGCCGCAACATGGTCACGGCAGCGTTCAGCGCCAACGACATCCAGGAGCTGATCACCAGCCAAGCCCTGTACGACGAAGCGACCACAAGAGATCTCAGCCAACTCGATCAACTCGCCGCGGTCAACCGGCAGATGGACCGCCTCACGGCAGAGCTCACCGACAAGGAGACAGAGGTACAGGCGCTCCGGGTCGAACAGGAGTCTGTCGTTGCGCATCTCCAGGAAGATCGCGCGAAGGCGGACAAGCTCCACGATGAAGCGAAGAAGAAGTACGCGGCCGCCTACGCCAAGTACAAGGCCGAACTCGCCCGCCAGGCAGCCGCTGCGGCCGCAGCACGGGCAGCGAAGGCGGCGAGAGCATCGGGAGGCGCCGCCGGTGTCCCCGCTGCAACGAAGGGCGTCAACTGTCCACTCCCCGGCGGGTCGTACTTCATCGATACGTGGGGATACCCGCGCTCGGGAGGCCGGACCCACAAAGGCACCGACATGCTCGCCGGATTCGGAGCGAAACTGGTAGCGATGCGCTCGGGCACGGTCCGACTCAACTACCACCCGCTCGGTGGACGTCAGGTGTACGTCTACGGCGACGACGGCATCACCTATTACTACGCCCACCTCTCGAGCTACCCGGGAGGGTTGAGCAACGGGTCACGCGTGTCCCAGGGCCAGGTCGTCGGCTACGTCGGAAGCACCGGCAATGCAACGACGAACGTGCTGCACCTCGGGATGATCGTTGGTGGGCGCTACGTCAATCCGTACCCCACCGTGCGAGCCGCGTGTTGAGGAAGCTGACAGAGCTGAGGAAGTTCACAGTTCACAGCTGACAGTTCACAGTTCACAGAGTCGGAAGCTCACAGGGCTGGAAGTTCACAGCTGACAGTTCACAGTTGGGATCGCGCGAGAAGGCTTCTCACTGTGAACTGTGATCTGAGGACTGTGAACGTGCCGGCTGGGGTCCTCCCTAGCCGACACCTACTCCTCGACTACTTCGACGTCGAGTTCTTCGACGACCACCTCGTCGATGTTGCCGTCACCGGTGGTGTCGAGCCCGAACAATCGGACACCGCTGGCTTCGACGTCGGTCAGCTCGCCGTTCGCATCCGGGGCGATTCCGGATGCCGTGATCACCTCGGTACGTGTCACATCGGGGATACCGTCACCGTCGATGTCATACGCCACCGTGCGGACCTCGGTTATCTCGACACTGTCGGCCACACCGTCTCCAGTGAAGTCCATCTCCGTTTCGGACGTCTCGACCGTCGTGATCACGTCGATCACACCGTCACCGTCGACGTCTACCGCCGTCTCCTCGATGCGAATCGTCTCCACGATGTCGGTGACTCCGTCACCGTCGACATCGAGTTCGTGAACCTCTGTGCGGACAGTTCGTACACCGTCGACGACACCATCTCCGGTGATATCGATCTCAGAGTACGTCGTCTCGATGCTCACATCTTCCGTTGGATCGAGAGGTGCCGGCCGGCTTGGTGTGCTGTCGTCGGTGCTCATGGTTTCCTCGTTTCCTCCGTTGGGTGGTGCCAGCGTAGTGGCGGCTCCGAGTCGACACCGACGGAGCGTGTCGGGGCCGTGGGCCAGGAGCGGTCAGGCGTCGGTGCTCGCATCCACCCCTAGCCTGCAGTTCTCATGAGCCAACTCCTCGCTATCGCGTCTGCTGCACTTTTCGGCCTCGCCGATTTCGCAGGCGGCCGTGCCTCGCGAGAGCTCAGCGTTTGGCGTGTCACTGCATGGTCGACGACGATCGGTGTGCCCCTCCTTGCACTCGGGATCATCGTGGTTCCGGCCCCCAATGTCCAGCTATCGGACATCATTTTCGGTGCCGTTGCCGGACTCGTGGGACTGATCGGCCTGGCATTGTTGTACTCGACGCTTGCCGCGGGAGCGATGTCCATCGTTGCCCCGATCATCGGAACCGTTGCAGCCGTGCTCCCCGTGATGTGGGATGTCGCCCTGGGCGCTTCGATCACGCCTGGCAACTGGGTGGGTGTCGGCATCGGGATCACGGCGGTCGCGTTGATCGCGGGAGAGCGATCCGGTGAGCGGCTCACCCCCAAGCTCCTCATCCAGGCCCTCGGTGCTGCGGTCGCCTTCGCCATCTTCTACATCGCTCTCGCTCAGACGTCCAGCGACAGCGGTCTGTGGCCCCTGGTCGCTGCCCGGTCTGCTGCCATCCCGCTGGCGTTCGGTGTGGCGCTTCTCGCAGGAACGGCGGCGATCCCTCCCAAGGGGATCTTGCGATTCGTGATCATCGCGGGATCGTTCGATATGCTTGCCAACTTCGCGATCCTCGTGTCGCTCCAGACGGGCCCGATGGGCATCAACGTCGTCCTGACGTCCCTCTACCCTGTGTTCACCGTTGCCGCAGCGATCCTGATCCTCAAGGAACACCCGACCGTACGGCAGTCGGTCGGGATCGTGTTGGCCATCGTGGCGGTCGCTTTCCTCGCTCTGTGACGAGTATCACGGTGCCGACAGCCTCAGCGATCAGGCACACTGAACCCAACGGTTCCACCGGGACCGGGTAATGCCCATATCTCACCGCCGAGTGCCATCACGAGACCCTTGGCGATTGCAAGCCCGAGTCCTGCCCCACCCGTCGAACGGCTACGGTCGGCATCTGAGCGGCTGAACGAGTCGAACGCCTCCGGAAGGAACTCCTCACTGAACCCCTGACCCTCATCGTGAACGATCACGGTCGCACCATCACCGTTCACGACCGAGACGGACACGACCGTTCCCGCCGGTGCGTGCCGGATCGCGTTGTCCACGAGGTTGCGCAGCACCCTCGACACCGCCTCAGTCGCCGTCGTGACGATCACCCGCTCACTTGCATCGAGCGTCAACCCGACGTCGGCCTTCGTCGCTACCGGCAACAGCACCTCGATCGCTTCGTCTGCGATCTCGGTGACATCGGTAGGAGTCGCTTCGTACGCGACATCCCCGGACTGGATCCGAGCGAGCAGGAACAGATCGTCGACCAACGACTGGAGAGCATGGAGATCTCGCTGAAGCGACGCGTAGTACCGCTCCGGGTCGGGAGCCACTCCATCGCGAAGTGCTTCCGTTGCCACCTGTGCCGAGGCAAGAGGTGTACGCAGATCGTGACCCACCGCCGCAAAGAACTGTCTGCGTCGCTCGTCCTCGAGCAGTCGGGCGGTCGACGCCGCCTCCAGACGCTCCGCCATCTCGTCGATGCCTCGCGCCAGCTGTCCTATCTCATCGACCCTCGAGACACCAGTCCTCGCTGTGAGGTCTCCTGCTGCGACCTCACGCGTCGTGTCCGCCATCTTGGACAGATCCGAGGTGAGCGCCTTCGTGGCAGAGAGAGCGAACCCAAGAGAGGAGAGGAGGCCGAAGCCGAGAACGACGAGCACGAGTGTCAAGTCATGGTCCGACAAGAACATCCTGCTCGCGGCTACGGACAACCCGAATCCAGCGATCAACAGCGAGATGAGCGACAGCGCAAAGAGCGTGTTGATCAGGCGGTGCGACCTGCGCGCTGCTATCGGCAGAAGGATGGCAGCGAGCGCACTTGCCGCAGCCATGATCACGAAGATGACCGTCAGTTCCAGGCGGTCTGCACCCGAGGGCTGCATCGTGATCTGGAACAGGGCAAGGCCGGCGAGGACCGCCGCGACCGACACGAGGATCGCTCTCATGGCTCGAACCGGTAGCCACGGCCCCACACCGTGACGATGCGTCGCGGATCGTCGGCATCTGCTTCGATCTTCTGACGCAGACGACGCACGTGGACGGTCACCGTCGAGGGATCCTGCCACTGTGCGCTCGAACCCCACACCTGGGTGAGGATCTGGCCGCGGGTGAAGACCTGGCGCGGCGACGACGCAAGGTACGCGAGGAGGTCGAACTCCATGGGTGGCATCGCCACGATCTCGCCGTCGATCCACACCTCCCGGGTCTTCCCGTCGATCGTGATCCCGTCGAACTCGAAAACCTCGGTCCTGTGCTCGGAGGCACCGGAGCGCCGCAACACCGATCGCACCCGAGCTGTCAACTCGCGAGGAGAGAAGGGCTTGACGACGTAGTCGTCGGCTCCGAGTTCCAACCCAAGAACACGGTCGACTTCGTCTGCCCTTGCCGTGAGCAGGATGACGGGGACCTGCGTCCGCTTTCTCAGTTCGGACAGCACCGTGTATCCGTCGACCTTCGGCAGCATGACGTCGAGAACGATGAGGTCCGGCTCTCGTTCTGCCACGAGCTGCAGAGCTTGTCGACCATCGATCGCCTCCACTGTGGAGAAGCCCTCCCGTTCGAGATAGGTGCAGACGACCTCGCGCACCATCGCCTCGTCATCGACGACGAGAACCGTCCTGCGCATCTGTGTGCCCGACACCATGCGTGCATCGTACGGCACATCTCACTGCACGCCCGGCGTGTTCAGGGTTTGTTCACCGGCCGTTCCTCTCAGCGCAAGACCGACCCTGCATCCTTGTCGACATACACATAGGAGGTGTGACTTGTACCAATCCGATCACTCGATGTCTCGATGGCATCGCATCTGGGTCCTGGTGATCGCCGCGGCAATGGTCGCTGCGTTCGCCGCGTTCGCCGCTCCGGCATCCGCACACGACGACGAGGATGAGACAGCGACGACGTATCGCGTCACCGTCGAGAACCTGACGGAGAACCAGACGTTGACACCGGCCGTTGTCGCTGCCCATGAAGCATCGTTCAGACTGTTCAAGGGCAATCGACCGGCGTCGAACGGCCTGCAACAACTCGCCGAGAACGGTGGAGTACCGGTCCTCGTCGATGAGCTGTCGACCAACGACGAGGTCGGGGATGTCGCCGTCGCAGGATCTGCACCGATCCCACCCGGGCAGACTGCCAGCACGCTCATCACGACGACGGGTGAGTACGGCCGCATATCGGTAGCAGCGATGTTGATCTGTACCAACGATGGGTTCGCAGGTGTATCGGGAGCCAAGGTCTCCGATCGCCGCGCTGAAGCGACCCGCTACGGCAGGGCGTACGACGCCGGTACGGAGATCAACACGCAGTCCTTCGTCGACCTCGTCCCTCCGTGTTCGAACTCGACGTCGGGCACCGGAACATCGAACCCGGATCTCGCGGAGAACGGAACGGTGCAGCATCACCGCGGCATCACCGAAACGGGCGATCTCTCACCCGCCACTCACGGCTGGGACGACCCGGTCATCAAGGTGACGATCGAGCGCGTCGCCACATACGAGATCACCGTCACCAACGTGACGTCAGGCCAGCCCATCACGCCGGCGGTATTCGCCGTTCACAACGGCCGTCACGAGCTGTTCGGCAAGGGACATCCGGCATCCAACGGCCTCCAGCAACTCGCCGAGAACGGTGGAGTACCGGTCCTGGCGCAAGAGGTCACCGCGAACAGCGCCGTTGTGGCCTCGACCGTCATCGGCGCCGCACCTCTCGCGCCTGGCACCTCTGCATCCGCAACGATCGAGGTGACCGGGCGGGTCACCAGATTCTCTCTCGCAGCGATGCTCGTATGCACGAACGATGGGTTCGGTGGAATCGACGGGAAGAAGCTCCCGACGCGGATCGGTGATGAGCGCCACTACAACGCCAGGGCGTACGACGCAGGCACGGAGATCAACACAGAGAACTTCAGTGATCTCGTCCCGCCGTGTGACGGTGATCCGACCACAGGCACAGGGATGTCGAACCCGGATCTCGCTGAAGGCGCCACGGTCCAGCGCCACCACGGTATCGGGGGCGTTGGAGACCTGACATCCGTCCATGAATGGTCCGGGCCTGTGCTCGAGATCACGATCGAGCGGATCGGGTAACTCACTTCGATTGAGGAGCGGCCTCGCCTGCGGGCCGGGCCGCTCCTCGCGTGCAACTCACCGGCTGATTCTCGACACGCGTCATGATTCCCTAGTACGCTGCTGAGGATTGTGCTGAGATGTTCGAGAACCGACAGCTCGACCCTCAGGAGGGACGGCGCGGTTCTCGGGGAACGCTGAAGCCAAGGGAAGGGGCTGGAGCGCTATGTCCTCAAAGTGGGTTTACGGGTTCCACGAACTCGACACCGTGATCGAGCGCTGCAACGACGATTGGGACGACGTGCGTGGCCTCCTTGGGGGCAAGGGAGCGAACCTCGCCGATATGACCCGTCTCGGCGTCCCCGTCCCGCCCGGTTTCACGATCACGTCCGTTGCGTGCAACGCGTACCTCGATGCCGGCGGCCGCATGCCCGATGGGGTCAACGACGAGATCGTTGTAGCACTCCGTGACGTCGAGGAGCGGGCCGGGCGGACCTTCGGCTCGCCTACCGACCCACTCCTCGTGTCCTGTCGCAGCGGTGCGAAGTTCTCGATGCCTGGCATGATGGATACGATCCTCAACCTCGGCCTCAACGATCACACAGTCGAAGGCCTCGCATCGGTTTCGGGAGATCGACGGTTTGCTCTCGACTCGTACCGCCGGCTCATCCAGATGTTCGCGTCTGTCGTGATGAACATCCCCGGAGACGGCTTCGAGAAAATCCTCACCGAGGTGCGCGTCGCCCGCGACGTCTCCTCAGACGGAGACCTCACCGCAGCCGATCTCGAGGAGGTCGTTGCACGGTTCAAGGATCTCTTCCGACGTTCAACGAGTGCACCGTTCCCCTCCGACCCGTACGAGCAACTCACGATGGCGATCAAGGCGGTGTTCGAGTCGTGGAACTCCAAGCGCGCCAAGGCGTACCGAACGGCGTCGGGGATCCCCCATACGCTCGGTACTGCTGTGAACGTTCAAGCGATGGTGTTCGGAAACCGCGGTTCGAACTCTGCAACGGGAGTTGCCGTCTCGCGGGGGGCGACGACCGGCGAACCACGGCTCGACGGGGACTTCCTCATCAACGCACAGGGCGAAGACGTCGTCGCAGGCATCCGCATGACGAGCACGCTCGACGACCTCGAAGCAGCGATGCCCGAGATCCATGCTGAACTCCAGCACTACGCCACCTTGCTCGAGCGTCACTATCGCGACATGCAGGACATCGAGTTCACCATCGAGAACGACAAACTGTGGCTCCTGCAGACCCGCAACGGGAAACGTACAGCACAGGCGGCCGTGCGCATCGCCGTCGACCTCGCAACTGAGGGCATCCTCACGAAAGAGGAGGCGCTGCGCCGAGTGACCCCCGACCAGGTCGAGTTCTTCCTCCATCCCCAGTTCGACCCGGAAGCCGAGGCGACCGCCGAGACGGACGGGAGCCTCCTGACGAAGGGTCTCAACGTATCCCCCGGCGCCGCTGTTGGAGTCGTCGTCCTCGACGCCGACCGTGCCGAACGCCGAGCGTCTGAGAACGATGAGTCGATCATCCTCGTCCGTCCTGAGACGAAACCCGACGATGTGCACGGCATGCTGGTATCGGCGGGAGTTCTCACATCGAGCGGCGGAAGAACAAGTCACGCAGCACTCGTGGCACGCCAGTTCGGGAAGCCGGCAGTGGTCGGAGCCTCGGAACTCGTGATCGACCTCAACGAGAGAGTCATCACCGTTGGTGACATCGTCATCCATGAAGGCGATGTCGTCTCTATCGATGGCACGACGGGCGAGGTCTTCCTCGGATCGATAGCAACCAGAGTCCCGGACTTCGACGATCCGTGGTTGATGAAGCTCCTCGAGTGGGCCGATGCCGTGCGGAGGCTCGGCGTATGGACGAACGCAGACAACCCCGAGGATGCCGAGCGGGCTGTCGTCCTCGGCGCAACGGGCATCGGCCTGTGTCGCACCGAGCACATGTTCTTCGCACCGGACCGCTTACCGATCATGCAGGACATGATCATGGCTTCGACCACCGAGGATCGCCTCGAAGCACTCTCACACCTCCTCCCCCTTCAGCGCGGGGACTTCGCAGGCCTGTTCCGCGTCATGAAGGGACACGAGGTCATCATCCGACTTCTCGACCCGCCACTCCACGAGTTCCTGCCCGATCGCGACCGGTTGGCCAGCGAGCTCACCGACCTCAAGATCCGTCTCATCAGCGCCGGATCACTGGAGGAGATCGACGCCCTCCTCGCTCAGGCCGAGGAGGCGGACCGGCTACTCAAACGTGTCGAGACGCTTCACGAATCCAACCCCATGCTTGGACTTCGAGGGGTACGCCTCGCCGTGCTGTTCCCCGAGATGCCCCGTATGCAGATCCGCGCGATCTTCGAGGCGGCGGCCATCGTCCAGGAGGAGGGCGTTACCGCGCGACCGAGCATCATGGTCCCGCTGACAAGCACAGCTGGAGAGCTCGAAGCGTTGCACGACATCGCTGCGGAGATGGCCGAGACGATCGAACTCGAGCGCCGAATCGAAATCGACTACCGCTTTGGAACCATGATCGAGACACCCCGAGCAGCTGTGACGGCCGGCGAGCTCGCCGAAACCGCTGAGTTCTTCTCCTTCGGAACCAACGACCTGACCCAGATGACGTTCGGTATCAGCAGGGACGACGCCGAACGCAACTTCCTCCTCCACTACCTCGAGACGGGGGTCCTCCAGTCGAACCCGTTCAACACGCTGGACAGGCAAGGTGTTGGAAAGCTCATCGAGAGCGCATCCCTTGCAGGTCGCGCAGTGCGCCCGGGACTGCACATCGGTATCTGCGGTGAGCACGGTGGCGATCCGGCATCCATCGCCCTCGTCGATGCGCTCGGCCTGGACTATGTGAGCTGTTCCCCGCTGCGGGTGCCCGTCGCACGACTCGCTGCTGCCCAGTCTGCACTCGATCTCGCAGAACAAGAAAATACGACAGACACATAGACCTTTCCAGACCCAGCCGTATCGCCGCGTGTGCCTTCCCTACTTGCGGCGATACGGCTGCCTCTCTTGCCTGGAAGATCAGCGGCTAGGCGGATTCGGTCGCTGAGTTGACAGATCACAGATCACAGCTGACAGTTCACAGTCGGAAACCCGGACTGTTTCTGGATGCTTACGCTTTGGCAGTGAACGGAGGACGACTGCTCACTGTCCGCGAGTCTTCCTCGGACGTCAGGCGCACGACGTCTCCTTCGTCGAACAGGCCGGATGCATCGAGGCCGAAGGCGTCGCTATACACCGAGACGGGGATGCCGATGTCGGCCAGATAGAGGTCTCCGACGAACGGCGCGGCGTTCAGAGAGACAAGTCCCGACTTCGGCAAGGCGAGTGTCATCGTCGCGCTCGCGCAGATCACGGCACCAGGATTCTCACCTGTCGCTGCGTCGAGACCGGAGGGGACATCGAGAGACACGACCGGGGCATCGGTTGTGTTCGCCCACTCGATGAGCTCACCAACGCGACCCCGGGGTGGGTTTGCAAGGCTGTAGCCGATGAGGCCATCGACAATCGTCGAGGGTGTTGCGTCCATGACGGGCGTCCCGACATCGCGGATCGTGACACCCATCCTGTCGAGGATTTCGAGTTGTTGCAGGGGAACTCCGCCGTACTGGCCGATCGGGCGGGTGACGTGGACTTCCGCAGAGAAACCCCAACCGACGAGTCGCCTTACCGCGACGAACGCACCGCCACCGTTTCCGCCGGTCCCGACGAGTGCGACCACATGGTGCCGATCCCTGCTGTGAGCCAGCTCGAGGACGAGCCGAGCCAGCCCCCGACCAGCGTTCTCCATCATGCGTACGAGATCGATGCCGAGATCATCGATCATGATGCGATCCACCTCGATCATCTGATCCGTCGAGATGGTGGGCACCCGTGAAAGTGGGATGGAGGGGAGCACGTCTTGACGATACCTCCGACTTGGCCGACACCCGACGATGCCCCACTGTCGCAAAATCCACCGTCAGGATTCATCCGATGGGTACGCTGCCACCGCACCAGGAGGTACCACCATGGATGCTCAGGCTCACACAGACCCCGGGACACACGAAGAGAGCGACAACACGATGACGGTGAACGTCACGATCGAATCGAAGGTCATCTGGAGAATCATCTTTGTCGTACTCGTCATGTTCGGTGCTCTCTGGGCGATCGGTGAAGCGCAAAGCCTCGTCGCACTCATCGGGATGTCCTTCTTCTTCAGCCTCGCCCTCCAACCGGCCGTCCTCTGGTTGACGAACCGCTACGGCTGGCGCCGTGGCTCGGCGGTTGGCGTCATCTACCTGGCAGGGTTCGTTGGTACGATCGCGATGGTCCTCATCCTGATCCCCGCGGTCGCCGCGCTCGCTGAAGCGATCGGTGCCGGAGGAGCAGCGTGGATGAACAACGGGATCGATTGGATCCAGGACACATTCAACGTCACGATCGGCAGCGGAGCTACCGCAGGAAGCAGCGAGTGGGCTGCGGTCGTCGACGAGAACCTCAACACCTGGATCGCCAACATCTTCGGATCGGTGTTCGGCATCGTGACGTCGGGTATCGGCCTCGTCTTCAACCTCGCCACGATGGCGATGTTCACTTTCTACTTCACGGCAGATGCCCCCAGGTTCCAGCGAACCGTTCTCGGCCTCCTCCCCGACAACCGCCAGCACCAGGTCGGCTGGGCCTGGGACCAGGCGATCATCCAGACCGGGGGCTACTTCTACTCCCGCATGATCCTGATGCTTATCAACGGCACCGGGTTCTTCTTCACGATGGTGGCGGTCGGCATGCCCGTGGCGTTGGCTCTCCCTCTTGCAGTGTTCGGTGGGTTCGTGTCGGTCTTCATCCCCGCGATCGGGACCTACATCGGTGGCGCAATCCCCATTCTCCTCACACTGGCGATTCAAGGCCTGATTCCGGGTCTCGTCGTCCTGGCGTACGTCCTGATCTACCAGCAGGTCGAGAACTACTGGCTCAGTCCGAAGATCTCGGCCAACACGATGTCGTTGAACGGTGCCGTCGCCTTCGGTGGTGCTCTCTTCGGTGGAGCTATCGCCGGGCCGATGGGGGCGTTCATCTCGCTACCGGTGGCTGCGCTCATCACCGCACTCATCGCGAACTTTGTGCCCCACCACGAAGTGAACTACACGTTCTCCTACGACGACCATCAGGAGGCTCTCAGCGACTCGAACGAGTC
>CAYLVM010000019.1:0-28341 GCA_964387145.1 uncultured Acidimicrobiaceae bacterium | reverse complement strand
AAGAACGACTGGAGGATCAGCGACCCGACAGGGAGGCCACCCATCAACGCCCGGACCGTGCTTGCTATCACCGACACAGGTTGGTTCGCTGCGAACCCCTGGAGCCATGACGGCATCGACTGGGTCGGGACGAAGATAGAGCTTGCAAACACGAGCGGGAACATGAGGATGAACGAGGCTGTCTGTGCAGTCTCAGCGTTCCTCACCCATAGACCCAGCGCCGCCATGGACCACGAGATCGCGAACCCGAGAAGCAGTGCGATCAGGATGCCGAGCAGTGCTTCGAGCACGGTGCCACCGATACGGAAACCGATGAGCGTCCCTACGATGATCATGATCACCGTCACCGCCGCATTTCGGAGCAGGTCGGCAGTCGTACGGCCGGTGAGTACAGCCGAGCGCGCCATTGGAAGCGACCGGAACCTGTCGATGACGCCTGCCGCCAGATCCTCCGTGAGGCCGATGGCGGTCTGGGTTGCGCCAAACACAGATGTCTGGACGAGGATCCCTGGAAGAAGGAAGTTGATATACGAGACATCGGTTCCACGGGTGATCGCTCCCCCGAAGACATAGGTGAAGAGCAGCAGGAAGATGATCGGCTGCACCGACGAGAAGAACAGCAACTGGGGCAGACGTACGATCCGCAGCAGATTTCGCTTCACCATCACGAGCGAGTCGCGGATTTGCAGGGCTGCGCCCTGTGAGATCGTCCTGGCTGAGGAGGTCACCGTCGCCCCCTCATGCGCTGCTTCCGCGGAGGTTCATCGCTCGCCCCGACGGTTTCATCCTCGATTGGCCGACCGGTGAGAGAGAGGAACACGTCGTCGAGGCTCGGCCGGTGGAGGGCGAGGTCGTTGGGCACGATACCTGCACGGTCGAGACCGCGAACGACCTCGGTCAGTGTCACGGCACCGTTGCGTGCCGGAATGGTGAAGGTGAACGACGTGTCGTCCCACTTGGCACCAGATCCCGCAACGTCGGCGAGCACCGCTGCCGCGCGGTCCCGGTCATCGGCGGCGATAGCGACATCGATGACGTCGCCACCGAGCTGCGCCTTGAGCTCCGAAGCGGTCCCTTCGGTGATCAGCTTGCCTTGGTCGATCACACCGATGAGATCGGCGAGCCGGTCCGCCTCCTCGAGATACTGCGTGGTGAGCATGACCGTGGCACCGTCGTCTACGAGTTCATTGATCAGCCCCCACATCTCGAGGCGATTCCGCGGGTCGAGACCCGTTGTCGGTTCGTCGAGGAACAGCACCTCGGGCTGTCCGACGAGGCTCGCTGCGAGGTCGAGGCGCCGGCGCATGCCTCCCGAGTACGTGCTCACAGGGCGGTCGCCCGCCTCGATGAGGTTGATCCGCTCAAGGACTTCCTGGGCACGTTGCTTTACGTCCTTCGACGGCAGGTGGTAGAGATGGCCGACCATCTCGAGGTTCTCTCGTCCCGTGAGAAACTCATCGACCGCAGCGCTCTGGCCTGCAAGGCCGAGCGATCGGCGTGCATGGTTGGGGTGGGCAACGACATCGACTCCGGCCACGAATCCGGTGCCCGAGTCGGGCTTGAGGAGCGTCGTCAGCACTCGAATCAGTGTGGTCTTTCCCGCACCGTTCGGACCGAGGAGCCCGTAGATCGTCCCGCGCTCAACGCTGAGGCTGACACCGTCGAGAGCCCTCACATCCCCGAAGCAGCGCACGACGGACTCGGCGATGATCGCTGGTTGTGCCCCCATCGGGTCCTCCTTCGGCGGTATCGGTGAACCCGCACCTTGCGCGACGATAGCGGCGCTCGGCAGCGTCGCTGGCGCGATTGGGAAGTGGAGCGGGTGAGGGGAATCGAACCCCCGTATTCAGCTTGGGAAGCTGATGTTCTGCCATTGAACTACACCCGCGCAGCGACAAGTCTACCTCCCACCGCTTTCCAGGCGTCTGGCGCTGAATCAGCCCGTATCCGAGCTGATTCAGCGCCAGAGTCCGGGGGGAGGGAGTCGCTAGGCTGTGTGGCATGAAGCACGAGTTCGAGGATCACTCGTGGGTGGCCTTCATCGAGGCGACGGCTACCCGCGGACCTTACGAGTTCTTCCACTCAGCGATGGAGTTCGTCGACGGTAACCGGGGTGCCGGGCGCCAGGCGATCGACCTCGGGTGTGGTGGTGGTGCCGACACCAGGAACCTTCTCGCCCGTGGGTGGCGGGTCCTCGCCGTCGACGCCGAAGCCCAGGCACGGGTCTCACTCCTCGAACATACGGCCGGGGCCTATCTCGACCGCCTCGAGATCGCCATCGGCCGATTCGACGAGGTCGAGTTGCCTGAAGCCGATCTCGTCTACGCCCAGTTCTCGCTCCCGTTCGCGGGAGATCACCTTGGCGCTTCGATCCGCAACGCCATGGCCTCGATCGTCACCGGCGGTGCCTTTGTTGGACAGTTCATTGCAGCTGAGGACGACTGGGCGACCGACCCCAACGTAGCCGTCGTCGACGAGGCTTGGATCGAGCACACGTTCGAGCCGTTCGCCACCCTCGAGATCGACGAACGCAAGCACCACGGCGCCGGGGGACCCGACGGCACCACCAAGCACTGGCACTACTTCCACGTTCGTGCCCGCCGCTAGGAGTCTGGCGCTGAATCAGCCCGTATCCGAGCCGTATCGGCGCCAGAGTCCTAGGGGACGGTGAGGGTGAGGAGGTCGTGGGCGGCGATGACCGTGCCGTCGAAGGTGGCGGCGGCCTGTGCGACCATCGTCTCGACGGCCTCGGAGGACTTCTGGCGGATGTGGGTGAGTATCAGGGTGCCGGCTTCGGCCTCGGTAGCGATCGCTACTGCCTGGGGCGCCCCGGCGAGCACCTTGTCGGTGAGGAACTCGTCGTACTCCGACGTGATCTCGTCTTCGGCGAGGTAGGCGCACATGACCAACACGTCTGTGTCCGCGGCGAGTAGCCCGAGGTCACGTCCAGCCACGGCGTCCCCCGAGATCGTGACGCTGCGACTGTCCGCCGTGACGCGGTATCCAATGGCCGACCATTCGTCTGGTGACAGATCGAGAGCGGCCGCACCGTGTTCGACCTCGCCGACCATCACCTCCACGCCGCGATGCAGCGTCACGTGACCGGCGATGATGTCGCGAACGTCGACCATCGATCCCGGGGGATCCAGCTTTCGTGTGAGCGCCCATTCTTCAGCGATCCGGAAGTTGATGTCCCTTGCGTACACCTGTGAGAACAGCGAATGGACGATGTCCATGGTCCCGGGGGGGCCGAAGATGGGGAGCGGCTCGGTACGCCCGTTGTTCCACATCGCCATCAGCAGGTCTCCGAGGCCACCGATGTGGTCGAAGTGGTGGTGGGTGATGAAGATCGCATCGAGGTCGGCAACGTTGACCCCGGCGCGCACCAACTGTGTCGCAACGCCACGCCCGGCGTCGAAGAGGAGGTTCAGCCCCGCGGCTTCGACGAGTGTCGCCGGCCCTTGACGGGTTGGGTCGGGACGGGGCCCTCCGGTTCCGAGAAGCGTGACTTGCATCGTCTCACCCTAGAGCGAGTCGGTGACCGTGGGATGAGAGCCGACGGTCGATAGCACTCTGTGCTACTTCTTGGACTGCTCGTAGAAGGGGTTCTCACCGGCGTTGTGGTCGGTTGTGTCGATCACCTGGAGGACATCGGGCACCATTGCAACGATCGTCGACTCGATGCCCTGGGACAACGTCACGGCTGCGAGTCCGCATCCCTGGCATCCTCCTCCGAGGCGCACGTAAGCGACGGTTCCCTCCACCGCGACCAGTTCGACGAATCCACCGTGGGAGGCGATTGCGGGGTTGATCTGGGTCTGGATGACGTGACCGACCTGCTCGGCCACGGGCCCGGACAGGTCCGGGGGAGGTCCATCACCGAGAATCTGGGGAGATGGGGAGTTCGGGTTGTCGATGCTCATCCCGGGCTGGAGCAGGTTCGTGGACATCCCGAGCGTCGCACCTGTGAGATTGACGACACTGCTTGGCGGGATCGCAACGGGGAGGTCGCCGTGGTGCTCGATGACGTCTTCGGAATCGAGCTGGTCGACCGGGGTCATATGCATGGCATAGGTGAACTCGGTGCCCTTTGCCCCCGAGATGGCGAGGACGAGAGCGAGCGTCTCGGCATCGGGCTCCATAGAGCGAATCTCGAGAAGTTTCTCGAGAGCGTCGTCTTTGATCGTGAGGATGCGAGAATCAGTGGTCATGACTGCGAGCCTATCGTTGGGTTCCTACGGCCGATCTATCGATGATACGGACCCAACGCCACGAAGGAAACGAAAACCTTTGATCGTTTTGGTGATCCCGTCGGGGAGTTACCGCACGGTCGACTTCATCGTTGCTGCGAGGGACCTTCGGGTAGATCTCGTCGTTGCATCCGACGCGGACCTCCCCATGGGTGGACTCGGGAAGGCCCGGACGCTCACCATCGACTTCACGAGGCCCGAGTGGTCGGCCTCACGGATCGTGAACCTCAAGCCATCACCGGATGCGGTCATTGCAGACGGTGACCGGGGTGTCGTGATCGCGGCGATGGCTTCAGGCATTCTGGGGGTCTCGTCGAACCCGCTCGGTGCGGTGTCTGCCACACGGGACAAGGCGCACATGCGTGGCTTACTTGCAAGCGCAGGTGTTCCTCAGCCGCGGTACAGCCTCGCGACGCGGGGGACCGTCGGGGCATGCGCCACAGACATCGGGTTCCCCTCCGTCGTCAAGCCGCGAGGGCTCTCGGGAAGCCGGGGGGTGATCCGGATCGATGCACCCGAGGAGGCAAACGCCCTCGAGGAGCGGATCCGGAGCATCGTTGCTGATGCAGGGGACGACCCGGATGCGGAACTCGTTGTTGAGTCGTTCGTGCCCGGGGACGAGGTGGCGCTCGAGGGGATGCTGGTCGACGGCGAACTCGTCGTCCTTGCGTTGCTCGACAAGCCCGATGCACTCGACGGCCCGTACTTCGAGGAGTCGATGTTCATCACACCTTCGCGACACGACCCGTCGATTCAGGGTGAGATCGCCGCCGTGGTCCAGGCTGCGACGCTGGCGCTGGGCCTCGTCACCGGCCCCGTTCATGCAGAGGTTCGCATCGGACCCCGAGGTGTGGCAGTGATCGAAGTTGCGGCCCGCTCGATCGGCGGCCTGTGTGGACGTGCTCTGACCTTCGGCCTTCTCGGGGAATCACTCGAATCGTTGATCCTGCGTAGCGCCCTCGGCCTGCCGGGCAAGGACCTCGACGTTGCTGCCCCTGCGACCGGGGTGATGATGATCCCGATACCGCAAGCGGGCACGCTCGTCGCCGTCGACGGTGTCGAGGATGCTCTTGCCGTTGACGGCGTCACCGAGTTCGACCAGACGATCCCGAACGGCAGGCCGGTCGTCCCTCTGCCGGAAGGGGACCGCTACCTCGGGTTCCTCTTTGCGAGAGGTGCAACACCGGGCAACGTCGAAACCGCTCTGCGCAGTGCGCATCAACGGTTGACCATCTCGATCGACACGGACGTCGATGTTGCCACGCTGATGCCGCGATGTGACCCAGAGTGACGTATACGGCGTCTGGGATCATGGCTCACGTGAGAAGGCTTGCCGCGCCCCAGATCGAGATGAGTGTTCCGACGGAGAGGAGCCAGTAGGCGCGTGCAGCGCGAAACTCCCCCGTCGCTTCCTTCGGGGTGATGCCACGGTGGTGTTGGATGATGGCATAGAGATTGCCGAGCACCATGGCAGCACCGAAGGCCAGTGCGATCTGCTTGATGAGCAGATTGAGGTCGAGAAGTTGTTCCACGGCGCACAAGCTACTCCGTGTGGGCGTAAACCAGTGTCCCGATACGCTCACCTGTCATGTTGAGGAACAGCCGACCTTTGCCGAACCGACCAACTTCACCGGCCCGCAAGGGCGCGCTCTCGATCGCTCTGTGGGCGTTCGGGCTCGCAACGTCGCTGTTCCTGATCGGCATGTGGGGTCGTACCGTGAGCGTGGATTCGGTGACCATCGAGGAGTCGGCGCGTACGGTCATCGATGCAGACATCGCAACGGAACGGATCAACGCCTGGTTCGAGGACGGGCTTGCTGCTGCGGCTGCAACGGACTCAGCGACCGTTCACACGGTGGCTGAAGAGATCCAGGCAACACCGCAGTACAGCGCAGCGGTCGACGTGATCATCGCGCAGTTCATCGACAGCTTGTTCGTCCCCGACGGCGAAACCTCGGTGCTCAACCTCGAGGATGTGCTGGCTCCCCTTGTTCCGGTCGTTGTAGCCGAGTTCGAGCAAAGAGATGTACCCGTCGATCCCGACCGCATCGAGGGCGTGCTCGACGCAGCGGCTGCGATCGAGCTCGATGCAGGTGAGGCAGCCTCGGTCGTTGCCGTCGTCGAGGATGCCAGAGTGTTCCTGAGCCAGGTCGTCCTCATAGCGCTTGCGATGTTGCTGCTCACGGGGACGGTCGCCGTGTATCTCACGCAAGAGCGGTTCGCAATGGTCCGCACGTTGGCGACCCGGGTCGTGATGTCTGCGTTGTCGTACGCAGTGATCTTCAGGCTCGCATCGTGGGCGCTCGACCCGACGCGAGGCCGCTCACCCATTGCCGGCGGAGGATCGGTCCTTCTCGGTTCCAACGGCCAGGTATTCCTGGCTCTCGCCGCAGGAGCCGGCGTGGTTGCCGTCGGTGGGGCACTCGTCGCACGAGGAAAGAAGCGATCCATCGAGACCCGGGCGGCATCTCTCGATTCGTCCGACGATGACACTCGAGAGTTGGCCCCAGTCTGAACTCGACTCCAATGTTCGCCGAATGCGAATGCTGAGCGCGGGCAGGTGTTCGACGCGTACAGTCGGTGTACGGCGAGCACCAACAAGGGCCTTCGGGAAGGAAGGGTCTGCGCACTGTCGTTACCGGTGTTGTGTCGTGTGCGGTACGGCTTGAGCCTGAGCTCTCCTTCAGGAACAGATCGTGGCCGCACAGGCCGGGCAAGGATCACCGGCAGTGCAAGGTTCAGTCGCCACCATACGGTCGGAAAGTCGGGCGGCAGGAGCGTGATGAGCGATGCACACCTGCTGTCCCCGGCCGGGGACAGACGTGAACTGTTCCGTGTTCGCTACTTGTGGCTCGAGCATGTGGCTGTCGTCTCTCACGTGAGGGTGTAGCCAGAGATGAAGGTATACAGGGGCCCACACTGTGCGTAGATGTCCTCGAGGGCGGCGGGAAGCAGTTCGTTCGTTGCTGTGCGCGGCTCGAAGCCCGTTGTGCTGTGCAGGCGTGTGTACCAGTGTGCCCCCCAAACGCCGTCATACGTCTTTGGTCCCTCCGGCCACGACAGCATGGCCTCATCGAACGGAACGCCAAGCGCATTGCACAGCGCGGTGAGGGTGGCGCGGGGGTCATCGAGCACATCACGGGAGTCGATGACGATCGGATCGCGTCCTGAGGCGAGTATCCGCTCGATGATGGCGACTTGTGTCTGATACCCGGCGTCGTTCATGGTCGGCACTCGCCCCAGCCCGCGAGCCAACGACGGCAGCATCTTTCTGGGGTCTCGAATGAGGAGAAAGTTGTCCATGGCGTCGACGACTCCTATGTCGATATCGACGAGGTGGTGTGCCATGTTCTTGTAGAACGCCAGCGGCGTCGACCACTGGCCTTTGGTCATTGCGTCGACGATGTCCATGGGATCCGTCGGCATCGACGCGAGGATCTCAGCACGCATCGGGTGGTCGATCCCGGTTGCGACGAGGTAGTTTCCGTACATTGGCTCATCCCACACGGTTGTGTCGGGTCGCTGAGCCCATGCGTACATCATGGCTGTTGAGATGTTGCGCGGTGATGCCCACATGTTGATGATCCGTGTCATGGCGTCCCACGCGATGCAGCGTCGAAGGCGCGGGTCCGTGCCGCCGCGAGCTGTGCCGTCACCGGGCCGGGCCGGCCGGTTCCGATCGTGTGGCCATCGACTTGCACAACGGGTGTCAGCCCCCCGTAGGTGCCCGTCACGAACGCCTCGTCGGCTCCGTAGACGTCCTCGAGTACGAAGTCTCGCTCTACGGCAGTGATGCCGAGGTCCGTCGCGAGTTCGAGGACGAGAGCCCTGGTGATGCCGTTGAGGCAGTACCGGCCGTTCGAGGTCCACACGTTCCTTTCCACGACGATGAAGAAGTTCGTCGAGTTGCACGTCGCGACGTTCCCGTTCGGGTCAAGCATCAGTGCCTCGTCGGCACCTGCTTCGATTGCCTCGAGGAGAGCGACGACCTCATGGATCTTCGAGTGGCAGTTCCACCTCTGGTCGAGCGTGTTGGGGGCCGGACGGCGGATCGATGCCGTCGTGAGTCTGATCCCCGAAGCAGTCGCTTGCGGGTTCGGTCTCTTGTGTTCGGCGATCATCACGATCGTCGGCCCGCCGTCGACGAGGCGGGGATCCTGGAGCGGCGTGCGTTTGGTGCCCCGGGTCACCATGAGGCGCACATGGGCATCGGATGTCATCCCGTTGCGGTCGATGATCTCCTGGAGGAGCGACTCGAGCTCTTGTCGTGTTCGGCCGATGTCGAGATGTACGCCTGCTGCAGATGCGAACAGCCGGTCGAGATGTCGATCGAGGTGGATGAAGGCACCGTCGTGGTAGCGCAGACCTTCCCATACGCCGTCACCGACGAGGAACGCCGAGTCGAACACGGTGATCTTGGCATCGGGTCTTGGGAGCCACTCACCGTCGACGTACACCCAGACGGTGTCGTTGCGAGCGTCGGGTATCGCTTCGTGGGTGGTTCCCTGCATGTATCGACGCTAGCGCGTCACGACGGGGCGCGAGCGTCAGAGGAGCAGGGCCGAGACTTCGTCGCGAAGCACTGCGGTCGTTGCGATGAAGCCCGGCACCAGGGGATCCTCGTTGTTCCATGTCGGTGGTGAGCCGTCCTTGAGCACTCCCCATGCGCCGGCGGCGGCGAGCAGTGCCGCTCCACCTGCAAGATCCCACTCGTTCTTCGGGCACAGGGTCCAGGTGGCATCGAGGCGCCCTGCAGCAACGAGAGCGAGCTTGTACGCCACCGATCCGGTCGGCACGATGTTCGACACGCAGTGGGTGAACGGGTCCCACTCTCCTCGTTTCAGCTCTGAACGGCTCGCTCCGACCGTCGCGTCTGTCAGGCATGTCCCGCCCACGACGTCGCCCTTGCCTGAGTACTTGACACCGTGGCCGATCGCCCCGGTGATCCGCTCGCCGGTCGCCGGGTTGTGCACGCCGCCTGCAACCGCTTGACCATCGACGATGAGTCCGATCGAGATGCACCACTCCGGGATCCCCTGGACGAACTCGCGGGTCCCGTCGATCGGGTCGACGATCCACACCCTGGATCTGGCAAGGCGATCTGTGGAGTCCACCGTCTCTTCGGACAGCCATCCCTCGCCATCGCGTGGGAGGACACGACGGAGCACGTCATCGACCATGAGGTCGGCCTGCGTCAACGGGTCATCCCCGGACTTGAACGTCGATTCGACATCACCCGGCGTGAACGCTTCGAGCACGACCACAGCAGCGTCGAGCGCGTCGTTGATCCGTTGAAGATCTTCCGTGTGGTCCATCGGCTACCCGATCAGCGACAGTACTGCGGCGATGGCGTCGTCGAACGACATGGTGGATGTGTCGAGGCGAAGGTCCGGGGCGGTGGGTTCCTCGTACGGGGCGCTGATACCGGTGAACTCTGCGATCTCACCGGCACGTGCTTTTGCATAGAACCCTTTGGTGTCGCGCTGTTCACACACATCGAGGGGGGTGGCTACGTGGACCTCGTAGAAGAACAGTCCGGCCGCCGAGTGGAGGGACCTGACATGCTCACGGCCGGACGCGTACGGGCTGATCAGGGGGGCGAACACGACCATGCCTGCATCGGCCATGAGCCGGGCTACCTCTCCGACTCTTCGCACGTTCTCGGTGCGGTCGGTTGGCCCGAAACCGAGATCCTGATTGAGGCCGTGGCGTATGTTGTCACCGTCGAGGGTGTAGGCGCTGCGTCCTTGCGAGATGAGTGAAGCCTCGCATCGGTGAGCGATCGTCGACTTCCCGCTCCCGGACAGTCCGGTGAGCCAGATCGTGCACCCCGTACCGCCGGTGATCGCTTCACGGTCGGATCTTTCGACCTCGCCCGGGTGCCACCGGACGTCGTCACTCACAGGGCTGCCCCTCCGATGATCCCGGCACCGACGGTGTTGTTCGTCCCTTCATCGATCAGGATGAACGAGCCGGTGAGGCGGTTTCGGCGGTACTCATCGAAGAACAAAGGGACGGTCGTGCGCAGGGTGACGCGCCCGATCTCGTTGAGGCCGAGTTCTTGGGCGTCCTCGATACGGTGCAGGGTCGAGATGTCGAACCGGTACTGCAGATCCTTGACCAGGGCTCGCGCCGACCTGCTGGTGTGCTTGATGGCGAATTTGGCGCCCGGTCGCAGCGTTACCGAGTCAGACATCCATGTGATGATCGCATCGATGTCCTGGCCGACGTGTGGCTGGTTGTGTGGACGGCAGATCATGTCACCGCGTGAAATATCGATGTTGTCGGCGAGTCGTATCACCACGGAGAGCCCTGCTGGTGCCTCGTCGAGCGACCCGTCGAACGTGTCGATGGACGTGATCTTCGACTCGAAACCAGACGGCAACACGACGACCTCGTCGCCGGGGCGAAACACGCCGGAGGCGATCTGGCCGGCGTATCCCCGATAGTCCTGATGCTCCATCGTGTGCGGCCTGATGACGTACTGCACGGGGAACCGGGCATCTACGAGGTTGCGATCAGATGCCACATGGATGTTCTCGAGGATCTCGAGGAGTGGTGAACCGTGATACCAGTCCATGTTCTGGGATGCGTTCACGACGTTGTCCCCGACGAGTGCAGACACGGGGACGAACCTCAGGTCCGGGATGTCGAGCCGGGCGGCGAACGCACGGAACTCGTCGGTTATCTCGTCGTACACCTTTTCGTCGTAGTCGACGAGGTCCATCTTGTTGACGCACAGCACGAGGTGAGGTACCCGCAGCAGTGAAGCGATGAACGCGTGACGGCGGGTCTGTTCGAGGATCCCGAGGCGTGCATCGACGAGCACGAGCGCGATATCGGCGGTCGAGGCACCCGTGACCATGTTGCGGGTGTACTCGATGTGTCCCGGGGTGTCGGCAAGGATGAACTTGCGTTTCGGTGTCGCGAAGTATCGGTAGGCAACATCGATGGTGATGCCCTGCTCGCGTTCGGCTCGCAGCCCGTCGGTCAAGAGAGCCAGATCGATGTAGTCGGTTCCGCGTCGACGGGATGCTTCCTCGATCGCTTCGAGCTGATCCTGGAAGATCTGCTTCGTGTCGTAGAGCATCCGTCCGATGAGTGTGCTCTTTCCATCATCGACGGAGCCTGTGGTCGCGAGTCGGACCAGTTCCATGTGTTCCACTAGAAGTAGCCCTCCTTCTTGCGGTCCTCCATGGCTGCTTCAGAGGTGCGGTCATCAGCTCGTGAGGCCCCACGTTCGGTGATCCTCGTGGTCGAGACTTCGACGATGATCTCGTCGACCGTCGTTGCCGTCGAAGCGAACGCTCCGGTGCATGACATGTCTCCGACGGTGCGGAACCGGACAGTTTCCTCGAATACCACGTCGTCGTCCAACTTGGTGATGTACTCGCTGTCTGCCATCAGCAGGCCGTCCCGCTCGAACACCTTTCGACGGTGAGCGAAGTACACCGACGGCAAGTCCAGGTTCTCCACCCCGATGTACTGCCATACATCCATCTCGGTCCAGTTCGAGATTGGGAAGGCCCGGATGTGTTCGCCCGGGAGATGCCTGGCGTTGTAGATGTTCCACAGTTCCGGCCGCTGGTTCTTTGGATCCCATTGGCTGAACTCGTCACGGAACGAGAAGATGCGTTCCTTGGCCCGCGCCTTCTCCTCGTCGCGACGCGCCCCGCCGAACACCATGTCGAAGCGGTGCTCTTCGATGGCAGCGAGCAGAGGCTCGATCTGAAGACGGTTGCGGGATGCGTTCAGGCCGGTTTGCTCAGTGACTCGCCCCTGATCGATCGCCTCTTGGACGGAGGCAACGATCAGGTCGACACCGAGCTCGGCGACGGTGTGGTCCCGGAAGTCGAGCACTTCCTGGAAATTGTGCCCCGTATCGACGTGCATCACGGGGAACGGGAGGCGCGCCGGGTAGAACGCCTTGACCGCGAGACGCAGCAAGAGAGCAGAGTCCTTGCCTCCCGAGAACAGCAGCACGGGTCGTTCCGACTCTGCTACGGCTTCACGGATGATGTGTATGGATTCTGCCTCGAGCGCGTCGAGGTGCGAGATCTGATAGCTCACGGCGTGAATCGTAGCGGTGCGACGGTCAATCGGCGTTGCGGTCGGGTGCGGGCAGCCCCTTCTCCCACGGGTTCCTCGGGGATGCCCCAACACGGCCGACGGTCTACCGTATCGGTGTGTCTCGACCATGCCACGTCTTGCGTGTGTTCACCCGTGGCGATGCGGGTGGGAACCATCTCGGTGTGATCAACGACGTCGTTGGTGTCTCTGATCTCGACATGCAGGAGATCGCGACCGACCTCGGCTTCTCCGAGACCATCTTCATCGATTGGACCGACCCTGCCCTCGACCCGGCGGTGCGGATCTTCACCCCGGTCGACGAGCTCCCCTTTGCCGGCCACCCCCTGGTCGGTGCCGCGTGGTTGCTTGGTACGCTCGGCCCGGTTCCCGCACGGGCCCTCCGGACGAAGGTCGGACCCGTGACGTGTTCTGCGCACGGTGACCGGGCGCTGGTCGATGCGTCCATCGAGATCACCGAAGCGCGAGACGACGTGGCTGAGGTGGCGGTGCTCGCCGGTCTTGAACGCCCTGAGCGCACGATGCGTCTGGCGCTCCCGAAGAGCTATCTGATGGCCCGGTTCGCGACGTTCCACGATGTTGAGGCGCTCGACCCGGACATGGACGCTTTCGGGGACGTCTTCGGGTTCACGGCCTTTGCCCGCAACGGGGACACCGTCAAGCTGCGGTTCTTCGCTCCTGCGTCGGGGATCGCCGAGGATCCAGCGACGGGGAGCGCCGCGGTGGCCCTCGCCGAGGTGTTCCGTAGGTGGGGGGAGTCCGAGGGCAGTGTCACGATCACACAGGGCGACGAGATCGGGTACCCATCGACGATCGAGCTCACCTGGACGCCAGGCTCCACGACCATTGGTGGCACCGTCCGCCACGACGACGTCGTCCTCGTCCCCTGACCCGTGGGTTCGTGGCGAATCTCCTCCTCGCGCCCGGAAGTGACTCTCTACGATGGGAGGAACGGGAGCGGACCCGGCCCCCACAGACAGGAGGAGACGGATGCGGACCTACACGACTCCCGGCGGGGTGGCGGTTCCCCCTGAAGTCAACGTCGTCCAGCAACTCGTCAAGCGTGCCGGTGAGGCACCCGATGTCCCTGCGCTCGCCTTCCCCGACGGTGACGGCTTCACAACGGTGACGACCCGTGAGCTCCTCGACATCGTCGTCGAGCTTGCTGCGGGCCTCGTCACGCTCGGCATCGGCCCGGGTGAGCGAGTCGCGTTGCACTCCGGTACCCGGGTGGAGTTCACGTACTTCGACTACGCGATCTGGGCGGCAGGGGCGGCGGCAACGACTATCTATGAGACCTCGTCCGCCGAGCAGGTGCAGTGGATCATCTCGGACTCGGGTGCGGCGGTGTTGATCACGGAGAACGAAGCGACCCTTGGTGCGTACGACGAGGTGAAGGATCGCCTCCCCGGGTGCACGAAGGTGTACGTCATCGACGACGGGGCACTCGAGACGATCTCGGCGATGGCGACCGACGAGTCACGTGCCGAGGTGCAGCGACGTATCGCTGCGATATCGCACGACGATCTCGCCACCCTCGTCTACACGTCGGGGACCACAGGGAACCCGAAGGGGTGTGTGCTGACGCACTACAACTTTGCATGGGGTGTGATGAACATCGAGTCGTCGTTCACCGATCTGCTCTCGGAGGAGAACCGCACGCTGATGTTCTTGCCGCTCGCTCACATCTTTGCAAGGGCGATGCAGTCGGTGAGCATCTCGACGGGTACGACGATGTACTACAGCGCGGGGATCGCCAACGTGGCGAACGAGCTTCCCGTGGTGAAACCGACGTGGGTGTTCTCCGTCCCGAGGGTGTTCGAGAAGATCTACAACGGGGCGAAGGCAAAAGCCGACGCTGAGGGCAAGGGCGCCGTGTTCGACCGGGCGGCAGCGAGCGCGATCGCCTACTCGGAGGCACTCGAGCGGGGCCGGATCACCATCGGAGCAAAGCTCGTCCACGCGGTGTTCGACAGGCTCGTGTACTCGAGGATCCGTGCCGCGTTCGGTGGGGAGATCAACTACGCAATCTCGGGAGGTGCACCGCTCGGGGCCCGTCTCGGGCACTTCTTTCGGGGTGCAGGCATCGTCGTTCTCGAGGGGTACGGCCTGACGGAGACCACGGCTACGGCCACCGTCAACCGCCCGGATGCGATCAAGGTCGGGACGGTGGGGCGTCCTGTGCCCGGCCTGTCGGTGCGGATCGCCGATGACGGTGAGGTGCTCATCAAGGGTGGTGTCGTGTTCTCGGGGTACTGGAACAACGACGACGCATCGGCCGATGTCCTCGACGACGATGGATGGTTCGCTTCGGGGGACATCGGTGTCCTCGACGACGACGGTTTCCTGTCGATCACCGGGAGGAAGAAGGAGATCATCGTCACCGCAGCGGGCAAGAACGTTGCGCCTGCGGTCCTCGAGGACCGGATGCGCAGCCATCCCCTCATCTCGCAGGTGATCGTCATCGGTGATGCCAGGCCCTTTATCGCTGCGCTCGTCGCCCTCGATGAGGAGGCACTGGAGCGTTGGGCGGCAGCGAACGGCAAGGTCGACGGTGATGTGTCTCGGTTCCTCTCGGATGAGGGCCTGCTTGGCGAGGTGCAGGCCGCCGTCGACGAGGCCAACAAGGCGGTCTCACATGCAGAGGCGATCAAGGAGTTCCGGCTGCTCACGAGGGACCTGTCTGTTGCCGGCGGCGAACTCACCCCCACACTCAAGGTGCGGCGCTCCGTCGTGTTCGCCAACTACGCGGACCTCATCGACGACATCTACAGGTAGCACACAGGTCACCGGCGGCGACTCCGCCGTCGCTACCGAGCCGGTCGACCTTTCTCGATGCGGGTGCTTGGAACCGATGAGGTAGTCAGGAGACCCGGAACTCGGGAATCCACGATGCCCAGGGCTGGCGTCTGCGAGCTTGTTCTGCTCTGCGCACAGCGGCCTGGGCCTCTGCAACGCCGTCGGGGGTGATCGTGTAGTAGCGACGCGGTGGGCCGTCACGCCCGGCCATTTCGAGTTCCTCGGCGGTCTCCCATCGGCTCGTGAGCGTGCCGCGCTCCTCGAGTCTCCGCAACGCCCGGTACATCGTCGACGGGGACATAGGGAGCCTTCCCTTCCCCTCGAGACGGGAAAGCTCCTTGCCCAGCGCGTAGCCGTACACCTCCTTCTCGGTGGGGCACGTCACCGAGATCGTGGCGAGGAGCAGTTTGACCTCGTTGGGGACGAGCTCGGTATCGCCTCTTCTCCTCATGGTGTGTGACTCCTGATGTCGTGGGAGCGTGAGGGATGCATCATCGCTCGGCGATCGCAACGTGGCGGAGGCGGCCGAAGACCGCCGCGATCACGATGCATCCGCTCGCGATCAGCAGGCTAGCCGCACTGGAGTGGTCGATCCCGCGAGCGACGAGCCAGCCGATCTCCCCGGTGGCGAGCACGAGCGACGCGATCCACAGCAGCGCCCCACCGCGGATGAGCCATCGTCGGTTCACGGGTGACTGTGCCAGTGCGGCAGCGATGATCACAGACCCGACCGTGACGGTGGCGAGCGCGACCTTCGTCGTGATGTCGAAGATGCCGACACCCGTGGTCACGGGCAGCGTGGCCGCTGCACCTGCTGTGCCGACCGACACGACGATGAGGATCGGGACGAGACGGATGCGGTCGAGTTCCCTGGGCTGGTGGAGCAGGACGATGGCGACGCCGATGAACCCGATGGCGACGACAGCGTCGGAGAGGCGGTTCGTGGCGGGGAAGTGTGAGGTGATCGACAACCAGGCCGCCCCGACGCCCAGGAGTCCGCTGAGGATTCCGGCGGGCACTGCTGATGTGTGGTCACCGAGGATCCGGTGGGTGAGGTCGGCGAACGCGCTCGTGACGACCCGCAGGGCGACCGATGTGAGCGTCACATCGGGGTCGGCGAGGTGGTCGCAGCGGTCGGCGTGGCGCTCACGAAGAATCTCGGCTCGTTCGGCGGGATCCGATCCCCAGGTCAGCCTGCTATCGATCCAACCCGCGAGCGCCAGGATCGCCGAGCTGCATCGACGATCGCGGTGCTTCGTCGCATCGGTACGGTCCTCGACGGTCACCTTGCCTCCTCCTAACGAGCCTGGCCAAACGATCCCCAAGGGTGCCCGTCTTGCAAATACGCAGCTAGGTGCACATTCTGTCGTCTGTGAACGCACTCGTCCGCTTTTTGGGGGGAGCGAGGAGTGAATCTGGGGGGTGCCCGACGAGGGAGCTGCGCACGCCTGAAGTGTGCCTGTGAACTCGTCTAGGTACGTGCACGGGGCGTGAATGCGGTTCTGCATCGTTCGTCCCGACGATTGGGCTGAGGGCGTTCCCGAAGCGTCGGCCTTTGGGCGACGAGGCGGGATGGGGGGCGCCCTCCCCTTTCACGGTGGCTTCGCACCGCGATCTCAAAGGTTCTCGGTCGACTCGTCGAATCGATTCGGCCGCAGCGTCTCAATGGGGGGCATGAACCACCAGGAGGTTCACCACCATGACATCGTCGGGGAGACCACGCTCGCTCTCTCCACCTCGACCGTCGTCGTTTTCGCCGGGACCGGTCCGATCGCCAACCTCGCGGCCCATGGGGAGTCCCAGACAGCACGACCGTCGCACGCAAGACGCGACAGATCACCTCCAGGGAGGACAGAGTTGCTGCAAGCCTGAAGACGGGTACGACCTCGTGGATTGAGGATGATCGGTCCGGCTCGACTGTGGGGCTACTCGCAGGCCCAGGGGGTTTGGGGCAGGGTGCCGTCCAGCAGCCCTTGATCATGGCGTTGGGGAGGGTCCTGACGTTCTGGTTGTAGGGGCCATGACTTGCCGGGATGTTCGCAGCCCGATACATGGCCGTCGGCGTCGGGCTGGGGCCCGGTCAGTGTCGGTATCGGACCAGGATCCACCGTGTACACCGTGGCTACGAGCGTCACAAGGTCCTCGATGGAGAGGTCGGTAGTGACGAAGCCGTCCATGCGGGATGGTGCCGGGCTCTCTACTATCTGGTATCTGGCCCCACCACCGCGTGACACAGGAGATCCGATGCAGACCTACACCACCCCCGGCGGACCCACGGTCCCCCCCAACGTCAACGCCGTTCAGCAACTCATGGTGCGCGCCGATGCAGCACCGGACCACCCTGCCCTCGCCTACCGAGACGGTGACCACTTCACGAGCGTCTCCACACGAGAGTTCTGGGAGACCGTCAGAGAGCTCGCAGCAGGCCTCGTTGCCGCAGGCATCAAGAAGGGGGATCGGGTCGCGCTCCACTGCGGCACCCGGATCGAGTTCACGTACTTCGACTACGCCATCTGGGCTGCCGGTGCTGCCACGACAACGATCTACGAGACGTCGTCGGCCGAGCAGGTCAAGTGGATCCTGTCGGACTCTGGCGCTGTTGCCCTCGTCTCGGAGAACGCAGCGACGATGGCCTCCTTCGAGGAGGTCGAGGCGGACGTTCAGGGTGTCGTGAGCGTGTTCGTCATCGACAACGGTGCCGTGGACGCCCTCAAGAAGCTCGCAACCGACGAGTCCCGCAAGGAGGTCGACCGGCGCATCGCTGGAATCGCCCACGACGACCTCGCCACGCTCGTTTATACGTCGGGTACGACAGGCATGCCGAAGGGGTGTGTGCTGACGCACCACAACTTCGTATCTGAGGTAGCGAGTCTCGAACAGGCCGTGCCAGAGATCGTCACGTCGGCAAACCGAACCCTGATGTTCCTCCCCCTCGCACACATCTTCGCCCGCGCCGTTCAGTCCGCTTCGGTATCGAGCGGGGTTCAGATTTTCTACTCGTCGGGTATTCCGAACCTGCTCGAAGAGCTCCCGATGGCGAAACCCACATGGGTGTTCTCGGTTCCGCGGGTCTTCGAGAAGATCTACAACGGTGCAAAGGCCAAGGCGGATGCCGACGGAAAGGGGTCCATCTTCGACAAGGCAGCGGCCGTCGCCATCGCGTACTCCCAGGGCATCGAGCGTGGCAAGGTCACCGTCGGCACGAAGCTTGCACACGGCCTGTTCGACAAGCTCGTGTACGGAAAGATCCGTGCCCTGTTCGGTGGCGACGTCAGGTACGCCATCTCGGGTGGAGCGCCTCTCGGCGCCCGCCTCGGGCACTTCTTCCGCGGTGTCGGCATCACCGCCCTCGAGGGGTACGGCCTCACCGAGACGACGGCGGGGGCGACCATCAATCAGCCATCGGCGATTCGCGTCGGCAGCGTAGGGCGCCCGCTCCCCGGGGCATCGATCGGCATCGCCGACGACGGAGAGATCCTCATCAAAGGCGGGATGGTCTTCTCCGGCTACTGGCACAACGAGCAAGCAACCGACGAAGCGTTCGACGGTGAGTGGTTCCGCTCTGGGGATCTCGGTGTCCTCGACGACGAGGGGTTCCTCTCGATCACCGGACGCAAGAAGGAGATCATCGTCACCGCTGCAGGCAAGAACGTCGCCCCCGCCGTCCTCGAGGACAGGATGCGCAGCCACGCCTTGATCTCACAGGTGATGGTGGTCGGAGACGCAAAGCCGTTCATCGCCGCGCTCGTCGCGCTCGATGAAGATTCGCTCCCCAGGTGGGCGGCAGGTCATGGGAAGGAAACCCTGTCACCGGGGGAGCTTCATCGAGACGAGGACCTTCTCACAGAGATCCAGGGGGCGGTCGACTATGCCAACAAGGCGGTCTCTCGAGCCGAGGCGATCAAGGAGTTCCGCATCCTTCCATCGGACCTGTCGATCGAAGGTGGCGAGCTGACCCCGACGCTCAAGGTGAAGCGGTCGGTCGTGGCATCCAAGTACGCCTCCGTCATCGAAGAGATCTACGGATAGGCGGACCTCAATCCGAGGAAAATGATGGCGCGCTACCGCGCGTCTTGCTGTGATCGCAGCACCGGATCGTGCGTGTGACTGAGAACTGTTTGGAACACCCCGTCGAATCGATCGTGCCCGCGGCGTCTTGATGTGTGGAACAACATCTTGTAGCCAGGAGGCTCATCATGAAACGCTTGCTCATCATCGGGGCCACAGTCGTCGCCCTGTCCGCAACAGCCGTCGTCGCGTGGGCGGGGACGGGGCCCGTTGCAGACATCGGAAGCCATGTCGCGTCCCAGACCCGCGGTCAGAACATCGACCCGATCGTCATGAAGGTTCTCGACCGAATCCAGAACACATGGCAGTGGCAGGGCCATGACGCTGGCCATCAGGTCGCCGACCAGGCCCATCAGGTCGCCGACCCGATGCGCGACGCAGTACGTGAACACGACGTGGACGCGATCCGCGACGCCGTCGACCAGGTGAGAGACCGGGCACATGACGTTGCAAGCCAGGCCCGTGACGCCGGCCACGATCAGAACATGGTGCGTGACCGCGACGCCGTCCAGGACAGCGACATGGACGGGGACCACAACCCGGAGTGGAACGCGAACATGGACCGTGACGCCGGCCACGATCAGAACATGGATCAAGGCGGGAACATGGACCGTTCGGTCGGCCAGAGCCACATGGATAGCCAGGGCCGGATGGATCGCTAAGGAGACGTAGCGGTACCGTTCAGCGGTGGAATCTCGGTCGGAAGATCTCGACGCCCTCGTCGGTGGGATCCGCGAACGCTCAGAGCGAGTGTTCGCGGATCTTCATCGCGCCATGGCCGACCGACTCGTGTCGTACGCCTTCGGGATGTTGCGGGACCGCCAGGCGGCCGAGGACGCCGTGCAGCAGGCGTTTCTCGAGCTTGCAGGGTCTGCGCCTTCGTTCCGTGGGGATGGCAGGGCGCTGCGTGCATGGATGTACCGCGCCGTTCGCTTCAACTGTCTCGACGAGGTGAGACGCCGCAGCCGCAGACCCGAGCAGCCGACAGCCGACCTTCCGGACACCGTGGCCGTCGATGAGGAGATCGACCTGGGTTTCGACCCCGAACTCGAAGAGGCCCTCGGCGAACTCAACGAGCAACAGCGCAGCATCATCGTACTCAAGCACGTCCTGGGCTTTTCGGGTGACGAGATCGCCGTCATCTTGGACTCGAACCGTGCCGCCGTATACGCCTCGGGTGCGCGAGCCGAACGCCGATTGAAGAAAATCCTCACCCCCGTCGAATCTGTCAGCGGAGCGACGTCTCAACAGGTGGAGGCTTGACAATGACCACGGACGATCAACATCTCACCGAGCGGCTTCAAGATGCGTACCGCATCGAGATGACCGACGATGTCCGTCGTCGGCAGCTCGACACGATCGCGGCTGGTCTCACTGCACCACCCGTTGTACCCGTCGCCCCTGCCCCAACGGCACTCCGTCTGCGTCGGCGTTTCGCTGCGATCGTTGCCGCGGTCACTGTTCTTTCGCCCGCCGCGGTGGCAGTCGCAGCCGAAAGCAGTCTCCCGGGTGACACGTTGTACCCGGTCAAGCAGGTGACCGAAGAGATCCGTTCGATGGTCGACCCCACGGTCACAGCACGACACCGCCTCGAAGAGGCCGATCAGATGCATGCGGCAGGCTTCCCCACGGCGGTCGTCCAGGATGTTCTCAGCGACGCAGACGAGGCCATTACGATCGCAGGCGACCCGGTAGACCTGAGGGCACGATGGATGGATGCAAGTGCCCGCATGGATGTGGACCACAGAGACGGCGAGATGGCCGTCACCCCACGGGTCGACGACGTTGCCCCACCCGTCACCGACCCATCGACATCTCCAATGCCGGGAGCAACATCGGGTCACGACGACGATCGTATGGCCGACGACACGCCGCGAGACAGCGGTGCACCTGCCGAGGGCTCCGGCACCGTCCACGACGACGCTCCTCCTGCGACGATCCCGAGTTCTGGGACTGGTGACTTGGGCACAGGCCACGACAACAGTGGGACCACACAGGACGGTTCAGGGATGCCAGGGAATCAGGGAAGAGCGACGGATCAGGAATCGGCCACGAGCCACGATGCGCCGTCGATGGGCACGACCGGCGATGCCGGCGCGATGGATGGAGCAGGCAGCGGTTCGGGCGGCTGAGGGAAGAGCGAGCCGCTTTCGGCGGTCGTCGGCTACGAAAGGCAGTAGGCCTCGTACTCGAAGTTCACGTCCTCACGGAGACTGTCTGAAGCACTCAGCTCCTCCTTGAACGCTTCGTACTCCACCCGAGTCATGCCGGCCTCGTTGAGACGTGACTCGAGTTCGGCATCGAGGTCGGTGAGGCTGGCGAACGTCTGACGTTGCACATCGCACTGCCAGTGTGCTTCGAACACGACTTCTGGTGCAGCGCCGCTGCTGCTACAAGCAGACGCGACGATCGTCAAGGCGACTGCCATCATGGCGATACGGGAGGGGTGCGATCTCATAGGGGCGTTATCGAGCCGTTCGGCCGGTGCCTTGAGAGATACATGGAAGATCAGCGACTCCGTGAATGCGGTCGCCGAGTCGACAGCTCACAGCTCACAGCCGGAATCCCGAGCCATCCCTGGATGCTTGCGCTTCGTCGGTAAACAGTGAACGGCGAACGGTGAACGACTGCTCCGTGTCGGAGCGTCCTCCGGGAAGGTTCGGGTGCCGCGCCAAGCAACGATGCATTCCCTCATGTAGCGGTGCACATCGACCGACAGAACTCTCAGAGAGAGAGATTACGACCGAATATGGGTACGCGATGAACGAGCTACATGAATTCTATCTGGCCAGCCTGGGGCCTCGAATCGAGGCACTGACGATCGCAGCCGACGCCCTCGCCGGAGGCGATCTCGATGCCCGCGACTCGATTCGTCGGGTTGCCCACCAACTCAAGGGATCGGGAGCAAGCTACGGGTTCCCGGAAGTCACTGCTCGCTCGGTCGACGTTCTCGATGCACCGCCATCGGAGATCGTCGAAGCGACATTTTCGCTGATCGCTTTCCTCGCCGAACTCACCGGAGGCCCGGGACATAGCCGCGAGACGATTCTGGTCGTCGACGACGATCCGACCATCCAGATGCTGCTCGAGAACCATCTCGAGACGGCCGGGCGTGAGATTCTCCTTGCATCCACGATGGCTGAGGGCAGGGAACTCCTCACGGCGAACACGGACCTGCTGATCCTCGACCTCTTCCTCCCCGACGCCGACGGCCGGCAACTCCTGACCGAGTTGCGCAAGGACCCGACCACGGCGGACCTTGTCGTGATCGTTCTTTCGGGATCCGACAGTGAGGTGGCCAGGGCAGAGTGTCTCGCCTTGGGCGCAAACACGTTCGTACCGAAGCCGTTCGATCCTGCATCCTTTGGTCCCCTCGTCGATTCCTTGCTCGAATCCGATGCATCGACCGAGTTGAGAGAAGCTGCTGTGGCCGTTGCTGTGATCGATGAGCCATCCGAGCCGGACGGGCCGCAATCGGTGCTGCTCGCTGAGGATGACGATCTCGTGGCCGCCCTCATCATCGACAGGCTTTCGAGAGACGGCTTCGAGTTGGTCCACTGTGTCGACGGGGAGGCTGCCCTGGCCGAGGCTCGGAGGAACCCTCCCGACGTTGCCATTCTCGACGTCAAGATGCCCAAGATGGATGGCTTCGAAGTACTGAGCCACTTCCGAGAGATACCCGAGCTCTTGGACACCGCGGTGATCGTGCTGACCGCGCTGGGAAGTGAGCATGATGTGGTGCGTGGCTTCGACCTTGGGGCGGATGACTACGTGCTCAAACCGTTCTCGCCGACAGAGCTTGCTGCGAGAGTTCAACGCCTGGCATCCCAATCGTGAGGGTGCTCTTCGTTGACGACGATGCGTTGATACGCAAACTTGCCGAGTTCGCCTTCGGTCGGATCGGCGGGATGACGGTCATCACCGCAGCGAACGGGCAGGAGGCACTCGCCGTCGTGGACACCGAGCACCCCGACGTGATCGTGATCGACTTCATGATGCCGGGCATGAACGGTGACGAGGTACTCGAGATCCTCCAGTCATGCCCGGACACGAGGGAGATCCCGGTCGTGTTCCTGTCGGGAATCGACGATCCAGACCAGGTGAGAGCATGGATCGACTCGGGTGCCACCGGGTGCCTCGCTAAGCCGTTCGATCCCACGACCCTGGCCAAGGAACTCGAAGAGATGCTACGAGTCGGCTCCGTTCACGACACGATCCACTCATGATCGGCCTGCTGGGATTCATCGCGGCGCTGCTGGTGGTCAACGCCGTCTTCGCCGGCATGGTCCTATTGCTGCGCATCCGCTCAAATGCACGTGCGAAGCGCTACGACGAGATCGAACGGCGGTGGGAGCCGGTGATCGTAGGCATCGTCAGTGCCACCTCCGACCCGATCCCCGCCGTACCCGACGACCAGGTCCCTCACGTTCTCGAGATCGCCGCACGGTTTGCCAGACGGCTCAAGGGCCAGGAACTCGAGAGTGTTCGCAGATTCAGCACCCCCTACGTCGGCTCGTTGCTCGAAGACCTCAGCGATCCGTCACCGGAGAAGCGCGGCGCTGCGGTCGACAAGATCAGTGTCCTGGCTCTCGACTCTCACGCCGAGCGCATCGTTGCCGCCCTCGACGACCCGTCACCCCGTGTGTCGCTCGTGGCAGCGAGAGCGCTATCGCATCCGAACCGTCTCGAGTGCACCGCAGCGGTTCTCGATCAGCTCCATCGATACGCACGTTGGAGTCCATCTCTGATATCGACGATGCTCGCCCAGGTCGGAACCGGCGCCCTCGTAGACCTGCAGGCGTATCTGGGGGACGCGACCCGGCCGAGCCATGAACGGGCCGTCGTTGCGGGCGCACTGCGCCTGCTGCGTGACCCACACAGCGCACAGATCGCAGGCGGTGCACTTGGGTCCGAAGATCCCGAGCTGATCGTGGCATGCCTGAGGCTGATCGACGCCGTTGGAAGCAAGGAACAAGCCGACGCGGTGCGGCCGCTCGTGAACCACCCAGCGTTCTTCGTGAGATCCGAGGCGGTGGCAGTGCTCAGCCACATCGGCGACGCCACCGATATCGAGGCGATCACCCGCAACATCTACCACGACTCACCCTGGGTGACGATTAGCGCTGCACGCGCGTTGCTCGATCTCGGTCAACGTCAACTGCTCATGAGCCTTGCGATGGGTGAAGGCCTCGCCGCCGAAAGCGCGCGCGAGGTGCTGTACGAGGAGGCAGCGTGACGGGTCTGCTCCAGGGGTTCAACGTCTTCATCCTCATCTACTTCGCCGTGCTCAACGGCTTCTACCTCTTTCTGAGCATCCTGGCCTTCAAGAGCCTGCGTACCTACGTGCTTCGGCTGCGCTCACTCAACATCGAGGATCTCGTGTCGTCGAGCGGCGGATTGCCGGTGTCGCTGATCGTGCCTGCGTACAACGAAGCGGAGACGATCGTCGAGTCGGTGCGCTCTCTCCTGACACTGCGGTACTCCGACTACGAGATCATCGTCGTGAACGATGGATCCACAGACACCACCCTTGTCAGGCTCATCGCCGCGTTCGACCTCCGTCGGATCGAGCGTGTCGCGACGTCGGACGTGTCCACCGAACCGATCCGGCACGTGTACCAGAGCTCCCGACACCCGAGCCTGTTCATCGTCGACAAGGACAATGGCGGCAAGGCGGACGCACTCAACGCGGGGTTGAACTACTCCCGTGGTGCGATCTTCTGCGCAATGGACGCTGACACACTGCTCGAGGCCGATGCCCTCGCCCGGGTCGCACGACCGTTCTTGGAGGACACCTCGACGGTGGCCGTCGGTGGGATCGTACGCATCGTCAATGGATGTGAGGTCGACGGAGGATCGATCGGAGACATCGGCCTGCCCAAGAAGCTCCTCCCCCGCTTCCAGGTGCTCGAGTATCTTCGGGCGTTCCTCGCATCCCGCGTCGGGTGGGACCGATTGGGGGCAACGCTCATCATCTCTGGTGCGTTCGGTGCCTTCCGCAGGTCGACCGTTGGCGCCGTAGGTGGGTTCGATACCCGGTCGGTCGGTGAGGACATGGAACTCGTCGTACGACTCCATCGGTACTGCCGGGACAACGCGATCCCATATAAGATCTCTTTCATCCCGGACCCCGTGGCGTGGACCGAGGCTCCCGAGAAGCTCTCTCAACTCGCGGCGCAACGCGATCGATGGCAGCGAGGCCTTGCCCAGGTCATCGTCCGCCATCGATCCATGATCGGACGTCGACGGTACGGGATCCCCGGCATGGTCGCTCTTCCGTACTTTGTAGCTTTCGAGCTGCTCGGCCCGGTCGTCGAACTGCTCGGTTGGATCGCCTTCCTCATCGCGCTATCCCTCGGCCTGGTGTCGTTGGTTCACGCTGTGACCTTTCTCGCTCTCGCGGTGTTCCTCGGCTCGGCACTCTCGGTGGCCTCGGTGGCACTCGAGGAGATGTCGTTCCGTCGTTATCGCAGATCCAGGGACCTTGTCACTCTCCTCGGTCTCGCGCTCATCGAGAGCTTCGGCTATCGCCAGATCTCGACGTACTGGCGGCTGCGGGGCCTGATCTCGGCTCTTCGCAGGGACGGAACTTGGGGAGAGATGCAACGTGGTGGGTTCAAGGGCGTGGCGCGCGAAGCAGAGGCCAGCCAGTCCTGACGTCGGGCTTGGGGGGATGCTGGGAACTCTTGGGTGGCGCAGGGAGAAATCGTTGCAGTGGCCGTCGATTGTGGTCGATACAGCCTGAGAACCCTCCTGTGGGTAGGAAAGTGAAGGACACTGCGCATGCCTCGCGATGCTGCGGAATCGAGACGTAGAAACGGCTCAACGCCGGAGTCTTCGACCGTGCCCGAGAACCTGTATCCGCTTCGTGTCCTGCTCATCGACGACGGTGACGCGAGGTCCCACACCTATCGGCGACTCTCCGACAGGGAACAGGACGGGATGTACATCGTCGATCGTGTCACCACAGCAGCGGACGGCTTCGGAGCGATAGCTGCCGATGAGCACGACGTGTATGTGGTGGACCACCACGTCGGCACCCGAACCGGCTTCGATCTGCTTTCCTGGGTGACCGCCGGCGGGATGCAGATCCCGATCGTCTTCGTATCAGGACCCGGTGATCACGGGACAGGGGTCACCGCCGTGACTGCCGGTGCTTCCTGCTACGTCGTCGAGGACACAATCGGCTCAGGTCTTCTGGAACATTGTGTCCGCCACGCCGTGGAGCAGCGAAGGGCCCTCTCGCGGCTCAGCACAGCAGGGATCATGGTGGATGGTGGAACGTCGACGACGAAACTGCTGTCCAGGGTGTCGCAACGCCTACGGGAGCCAGCGTCTGCGCTGCTGGACCTCGCGAGCCGGGCCCTTGAATCTGAGCTTCCCGCACCCGCTCTCGAATCGATCGGGGCGATCGGAGAAAAGGCTCACACGTTGATCACGCTCGCCAACGACCTCAACGACTTGGCGATGCTCGAAGCCGGACATCTCCAGTTTCATACCGATCCGTTCTCCTTGCGTGGCCTGATCGCACACGTACAACAGTCGATCCCGTCGTCGCTGAACGGACGGGGTCGCGCCGTCACCGTCGATATCTCTGCCGATGTACCTGATACGGTCATCGGCGATCCGGGCCGTCTTCGCTTCGTCATCATTCGGTTCATCGAGACCGTTGGTTCACGGAACTCCACCAGCGGTGTCCTGATGAGCGTCGGCGTGGAGGATCGGAGTCCTGGATCGATAACCCTCAGGTTCGCGATCGAGGCTGGCACAGTCGGTGGAACTACTCGAAACGGCACCCGACCTATCGGTGCTGACTCACCGGCCGGGGAATCCGTCCCTGAGATGCTGATGGACCGAGGTGTCCTTGGCATGCCCATTGCCCTCGAGACCGTATCGCGAATGGGTGGTCACGTCACGGTGGACGGCAACCGGGACGATCACGCAGCGGTGCAGTTCACGGTCCGATTCCAGACGAGCGACACCGATGGCAGCGCGCGCCCGGTGCTCGACGACCGGACGCCGTTGGAAGGCCCTGTGCTCGTCGTTGCCGATACCGTCGACACGCGTCGATCGACTGCCGAGGTGCTCGACGCGGCGGGTCTGTCATACGAGATCGTGCCGAGCGTGGCAGCGTGGATGTCCGTCCATGAAGGGCGCGGTCTCCAGGGAGCGGCGGCACCTGCCTTGGTCGTCATCGACTCATCCAAGGATTCGTTCGCGGAGTGCGACGTATTCAACGACCTCGTCCCAGCTCCGATCCCGATCGTCATCGTTGTCGCCTCGGGCAGTCGAGGTGATGCTGCCCGATGCCGTGATCGAGGCGTGCGGGGGTACCTTGCACGGCCACTCGATCCGGGTGACCTGGTGGACGTGATCAGATCAACGATGGCCCTGTCGTCGTCGGGGGACACGACCACCCTCGTGACCCGCCACTGGCTCCGGGAGGGCCGATCGAGCCTGCACGTCCTTGTCGTCGACGACAGCACGACGAACCGGTTCCTGCTGACCAGGATGTTGGACCAGCGGGGGCATTCAACAGTGACGGCGTGTGACGGCGCCGAGGCGGTCGCGGCCAGCACAGAGAACTCGTTCGACGTCGTGCTCATGGACGTCATGATGCCGGTCATGGACGGCCTCGAAGCGACGAGACGGATTCGAAGGATGCACGACAAACCGACAGACGGACCCTTCATCGTCGGGGTCTCTGCATTCGTGGATCAAGCCAGCATCGATCGTGCCAACAGCGCCGGTATGGACGCCTTCCTCGCCAAGCCGGTCCGTCCCGACGACCTGTTCGTCGTGGTCGAGCAACGCAGAACACCCGAGCTGACGGTCTGACGTTCCCTGGAGGTTCCAGCCTTCTGATTCTTCCGTCCTCCCTTCGACCTGGATCCGCGAGGTGGGTCGGATCGATCACCCGCCAGGTCAGTAGCCCCAAGGGTTCCTGGGCGTCGGGTCCTTCTGTCCCCTTTCAACCTCGATCCACGAGGTGACCGTTGCTGACCCCCACGAATCGCTGTTGCCCCAAGGGTTTCGCGGTGTTTGGTGCTGCACTGTTTTGATGCACGATGTCGGGTCGATCTGTCCCCCCTTCAGGGAGTGTCGCAATACCCCGAGGTGCGTGAGAATCCCGAGG
>CAYLVM010000018.1:0-29166 GCA_964387145.1 uncultured Acidimicrobiaceae bacterium | reverse complement strand
TGCTGTGGGGGTTCGTTCTTGCGCTGTTCATCGGGACGGTGTGGTGGAGCTTCCGCAAGCGCAACGAGTCGGATCCGTTGTGGTCCGGCGCCCTTGGGATACTTGGCATCATCGGTGTCTTCTTCTTCGGGCTGATGCTGACGGTGTCCGACCCGTTCCAGGTGTGCATCCAGGCTGCATCGGTGGGCTGTATCGAAGGGACCGGTGCGTTCTGGTCACCGGCTCGAGCAGCGATGGAAGGTCTCGGTCCCAACCCGCTGCTGCAGAACCACTTCCTGATGGCCGTGCATCCACCGGTGTTGTACGTCGGGTACGTCGGGCTCGCGGTTCCGTATGCATTCGCCATGTCGGCGCTCCTCATCGGCCGGGGGGGATCTGCCTGGCTCGAGGCATCCAGGACGTGGACACTCGTTGCATGGGCTTTCCTCGGTGCCGGCATCGTCCTTGGCGGCATCTGGTCGTACGAGGTACTCGGTTGGGGCGGCTACTGGGCATGGGACCCCGTGGAAAACGCCTCCTTCATTCCGTGGCTGATCGCCACTGCGTTCATCCATTCGTCGATTGTCCAGAGACGGAGAGGGATGCTCCAGGCGTGGAACTTCCTCCTCGTGATCCTTGCGTTCGCTGCGACCATCCTCGGCACGTTCCTCACTCGCTCCGGCGTCATCAGCTCGGTCCACAGCTTCTCCCAGTCCCCGATCGGGCCGGTGCTCTTGTGGTTCCTGGCCTTCATCCTCATCGCATCGTTCGGGATCTTCGCCGTGCGGATCTCCGATGTGGCATCCTCCCCGCGCCTCGACTCCCTTGCGAGCCGTGAGGGTTTCTTCCTCGGGAACAACCTGCTGTTGAGCGTCTTTGCGTTCATCGTGGTGCTCGGAACCCTGTACCCGCTGTTCCTCGAGGCCGTCACGGGAACGAAGGCCGGCGTCGGCCCGCCGTTCTTCAACCGCCTGGCCATCCCCATCTCATACGTGCTTCTGATCGGGATAGCCGTCGGGAGCGTTGCCCCGTGGCGCGCTGCATCAGGCAAGATCCTCTGGCAGAGGACACGAACCCCGATCGTGATCGCACTCGGCGCGGGCGTGCTCGCCGTGGCGATGCGCTACACAGACGGGTACCTGGTAGTCGGCGTCGTCACGGGCGTCTTCGTGATCGCAACCGTTGTCCAGAGGCTGATCGAGAGTACGCTGCGCCGAACCTCCAAGACGGACGAGAACCCTCCCCAGGCCCTCATGAAGGTCCTTCGTGGAGATCGCCACTACTGGAGCGGCCAGCTCTCCCACATCGGTGTGGCGATCCTGGCGATCGGGATCGCGCTGTCATCGAACCTCGCGGTGACCGGCACCTTCAACGTGCAGCAGTTCGACACCGTCCGATTCGCGAGCATGGAACTGATGTACCTCGAGCCGGTGAGCCGGCTGGAGTCCAACAGGGAGGTACTCGGGGCAAAGATCGTCGTGATGCGAAACGGTGAGCAAGTTGGTGTCCTCGAGCCGGCCCTCAACGACTACTTCAGGCAGGGCCAGACGATCGGCACACCATCGGTGGCGATGTCGTTCGGTGGAGATCTGTACCTCACTATCGAGCGCATCGATGCCGAAGGGGTGGCGTTCAAGGCGATCTGGTTCCCCTATGTGTGGATGGTGTGGGCCGGCGGTCTGTTGATCAGCCTTGGTCCGCTCCTGGCGTGGCTACTCAAGAAGCGTGAGCGCGGCGCGGTCCCCGTGGAAGAGAAGGCGAGCGCATCGTGAAGAACTGGATGTACGGAGCCTTGATCGGACTTTTCGTCGTGGTCATCATCGCCGGTACGGTTTCGGGACAGCCCTCGACAGAGGATCGCGCGGCTAATCTCGGTTCCCGCATCATGTGCCCGGTATGTCAGGGCTCGGCGATCGCCAACTCACCATCGGAGACCGCGGTCTCCATGATGGACAAGGTCGAGGAACTCGTCGTCGCCGGCTCGACCGATGACGAGGTCCTGCAGTACTTCCGTGAGCGGTACGGCGACAACATCATCCTGGATCCACCGTTCGCCGGCAAGACCCTGCTGGTGTGGTTGCTTCCGATCGCGGCGTTCGGTGCCGGGGTGTGGATGATCGTTCGACGCAAGAGGAAAGTCCCTGAACAGGTAGGTAGCGAAGGATGATGGATATCCAGATCGATCGTGATCACCTCGAAGAGCGACGAAGGCAGGTTGTCAGGGACCTTGCCGAACTCGAGGAGCAGGCCGCTGAGGGTGAGGTTGAGACCGCGACAGCGGAACGACTGCACGATGTCTACACGGCCGAGTTGCTCGAGATCGACGAGGCACTCACACTGATCCCCGCCGCCGAGCCGACGGAACCTGTGACACAGGATGCCGGGGAAGCTATCGATGCCACCGGGACGGCCGGAACGGGTAGTCGGAGCGTGGGATTCTCGACCAAGGCTGCTGTTGGCGCCGCGGCAATGCTGGCGGTCATCACCGGGCTCATCGTGTGGGCAGGAGGAGGCTTCACGCTCCCCGGGTCCCAGGACGAAGCAGGGCCGGGGGTCACGATCCCGGCAGGTCCGTTGGACATCGCAGCGATGTCGACGGTGGAACTCGAGGCATACCTCGAGCAGTTCCCCGCGTCGGTGGATGTGCGCCTCGAACTTGCGGATCGGCATCTTGCCGACGGCGACACCGAGGGCGCGATCGAGCACTACGCAGCCGTCGCCGACGGGGATGATGCGACCCCACTCGAGCGCAGCCGCGCTCTAGCGCGAATCGGTTATCTGTCCTACGCCACCGGGCAACTCGAATCGGCCCGTCAAACGTTGATGGAGAGCCTGGAGCTGAACGAGAACAACACAGAGTCGGCTCTCTATCTCGGGTACGTCTTGCTGAACGGATTCAATGCACCACAGGCCGCCATCCCGTACCTCGAGCGGGCACTCGCCGATCCAACGATGCCCCCCAACATCGTGGATGACATCAAGTCGATGCTTGCCGATGCCCGTCAAGCGGCAGGAGGATGACCATGAACCCGCCCGACATCGAGACTCCTCCACCACCCCCCGAGGCCGTCCCCAAGCGCCGAAGCTTGCGCACGTGGGTCGTCCTCGGTGCGGTCGCCCTCGGCGTTGGTGTCATGGTGCTCGTCTTCGCAGGGCGGTTCGGTATGGATGTCACCTTCGTCGAGTCACCGCTGATCGGTCAGCGGGCGCCATCCCTCGAGATGGAGTACATCGACGGATCGGGAACGCTGCGAACTGACGACCTTCTCGGTGAGGTCGTGGTGATGAACTTCTGGGCGTCGTGGTGCCCTCCTTGTAGGGAGGAACACCCGGCGCTGATCGAGACGTCGAAGCGCTACAAGGGGACGGGCGTCCGTTTCGTGGGTGTGCTCCATGAGGACACACCGGAGAACGGTATGAAGTTCCTCGACGAGCTCGGCTGGGGCGAGAACTACGAGTACGTCAACGGGGACGGGACGAGTGCCGCGATCGAGTACGGCATCTACGGGATTCCCGAGACGTTTGTCATCGACACGAACGGCATCATCGCCGTCAAGATCACCGGAATCGCCACCCCGGCATCTCTCGATGCGGCTATCGAGACGGCTCTGCTGTCGTCCGGCACGCCCTGAAGCCTCGGGACCGTTCTAGATGCCCCCAATCGGGTTGTGAATCCTTTCACAATAGGACCTTTGGCCCTAGTGGCCGGGACGAAAGATGAGTAGTCTATAACTAAGGAAATGAGCGACCGACTGTAGGTGGAGTAGGCAGCGGTGGTGGGTTTCGTAGAGAAGCAAGCGAGGAGAGGGTGAAAGAGATGAAGGCGAAAGCAAGAGCAGTCGTCAAATCCGTAGCAAAGCACCGGGTGTTCTTCCTGTTCGTCATGGGGTTGTTCACGGTTGGATTGCTCGCGGGTGCGTACGCTATTCAGTCCGGCGCGACGTTCAGTGGCCAGACTCAGGCGGGTGACCACGACTGGTGGCAGCAGATCGACAACCAGGCGTTCTGTGAGAACTGCCACACGGCGATCGGAACGGACATCGCGACCGGACCTCATAAGTCCGCAGCATTGTCTGCCTGCAGCAACTGTCACGTTGCAGGCGGGAACGAACACGCTGCTGCAGCAGCGGCGTGCACGGATTGCCACACCAGCCAGGCCACCGATCTTGCGTCCACGGGCGAGGCGCACAACGGAATAATGGCGAGTCTTGGTGAGAGTCCGACGGATGCGTCCCAGACGTGCCAGGCGTGTCACACGCATGCTGCGGTGGATATGACGATAACCGCAGACGCACCGATCCCCCTTCAGATGGGTGGACCGTGAGCGACCGTAGATAACAAGCGAGATGACGAGGGCCACCCGCTCACCGGGTGGCCCTCTCTCATGTCCACTCGTCTCGTCAGCAGGGTCCGGGTCGGCCAGTATGCGAGCCCAGCGTTTGCCACAGAACCGTGTATCCTTACCAAAGGACTAAGGAATAGCAGGGAGTCCCGGTGTCATCATCTGAAACGGACCGTTCCAAGAACGAAGCAACTTCGGACGGTGAAGGCGTATCCAACGGCGAAGCGAGTCCGGGCGGAAGTTCAGAGTCGGGGGGAGGGCGCTCCTCGAGAGTTCGTCGGATCGACGCTGCGATCGTAGCGGTGCTGGTACTCGTGCTCGCTGCAGCGGGCTGGTTCCTCTTCATTCGAGACGCCGGACCCGAAGGTCCGCCGGCACCGGTCCTCGAGACGAAGATCGAGGAACCCATCTCGGGTGCCGTGATCGCGACCGACTGGTCCTCGCCATCAGCCGTTGCGGTCGACGGAGATCACATCTACGTGCTCGACACCGGCAACAACAGGATCCTCTCGATGGATCACGAAGGAGCCGTCGACAACATCATCTGTGAAACCGACGACTGCGCCCTTCTCCTCGATGCCCCCCAGGACATGGAGGTTGTCGATAGCCTCTTCTACGTGGCGAACACCGAGAAGGGGCAGGTCGACGTCGTCACGAATACCGGGACCGTTGTGCGGACGTACAAGCTTCCGGTGGAGCCGGGTGTCGCCCCCCGTGCAACCGGTGTTCACGTCACACAGGATGGAACGGTGTATGTATCGGATTGGAGTTCTGGCAAGGTCGCCATCTTCGATCCCGACGGCGCGTTCCAGCAGTACTTCGGCGAGGACACCGTTGGCGTCTTCGTGTTCACCGAGCCGACAGGGCTCACGACCGACAGCGATGGGAATCTCTATGTTGCAGAGTTCTCGCTCGGGATGATTCGGAAGATCTCACCCATCGGGCGGGATCTTGCGACCTTCTCGATGATGGGTGGTGTGACCACCGCGTCGGAGGCAGCCGATGTCATCATCGCCGACAACGGCCTCGTGTACCTCGCGGACTACAAGCGGTCGGTCGTGCACGTTTTCTCGAGAGCCGCCCGCTATTTGGGCATCGTGGGCCTGCTTGATGGATCGCGGATGGACTCTCCGCTCGCCCTGCTCCGCCCTCAAGGGCTCGATTCGGCCGGCGATCAGCTCTATGTCATCGACGCTAAGCGCGGTCTCGAGATATATACCATCGATCCAGCGTTCTTCTTGTTGCCGCAAGCGGGGTAGAGGCCGGCGCGGAGTCGACACGTGTTCGGGGTTGCCCGATGAATGCCTAGTTGGAGACTCATGAACTACGGATTTAGCACCCGGTCGTCTACCATCAGAGTGATGCAGATACAGATTCCCGGCCGTGTCGGGGACATCGCAGTGGAGCCGTCGAGGGACTCGCGGCGGCCCATGACAGGATGAGAACGGGAGCACGCCATCGACGACAAAGATCCCCTCGATCAGCCGGATTCGGCCTCTGACCCTTCTGACGAGAGTGCGGATGCTTCCGCTCCCGAGGAGGACGAGAACGCCTCCGATACAGGCGCCGACTCCTCAGACGGGGGCGCTGACGCTCCGGAGCCGATCAGCGGGTCATCTGAGGAGGGCGAGGATCTGTCCGAACAGAGCGCTGACTCCTCCGGGGAGGACGGGGATTCCCCCCGCAGGATCTCGCTGTACCGCCACCCACTCGCCGCGGTCGGTGGCGCACTCATCGTCGCAGGAGCGATGGCATTCGTCTTCCTCGTCTTCCAGGACCTCACTTCTCCTACCGAGAACATATACCGGTCGCTGGTCACCTTCATTGCAGTGCCGTCCGTCATTGGAATGGGTGTCGTCCTGTTCCTGCTGGCCATTCGAATCCAGATCGTCCAGGCCAAAAAGCGCGGCGAGAAGGTTCAGTTCGTCCTGCGTGTCGAGCCAACTGACCCACGCTATATGCGCTCCCTGTGGTTGTTCCTGGGACTCAGCTTGGTGGGGGTCGCGGTTGTCGGTTTCATCGGGTTGAAGGCGTATGAGGCGACAGACTCAACGGCGTTCTGTGGCGAGACCTGCCACACACCGATGGAGCCGGAGGCGGTAGCGCATCTGGAAGCTTCCCATGCAGAGGTGGCGTGCGTCGAGTGCCACATCGGTTCGGGAGGTCAGGCGTACATCCAGGCCAAGATCAACGGGATGAAGCAGCTCTGGGGCGTCTTGACGGATTCATACGACCGACCTATCCATACACCGATCGAGATGAGGTCAGCCGAGGAGATCTGTCAGGAGTGCCACTGGCCGGACAACCTGTGGGGGACGAAGGTGGTGACGAACACGTACTACAGCCTCGACGACGCCTCCACACCCTGGTCGATGCAGTACATGATCGACCTCGGCGGAGGATCCTCGACGTCGCGTCGTCCCGGTGGCGTGCACTGGCATACGACGAGTGGCACAGAGGTCGAGTACATCGCGACGGACGACGAACGTCAGAACATTCCGTGGGTACGGGTGACCGATGCGGACGGTTCCGAGCACATCTATACGGAGCCGGGAAGGTACGTGCCGCCGCTGAGTGACCCCGACACCGAAGTTCGTCGCTTTGACTGCCTCGACTGTCACAACAGGCCGGCTCACCCCCTCGAGCCCGCTTCCCGATCGATCAACGAAGGGCTTTCCAGTGGTGAGATCCCGGACACGCTTCCCGAGATCAAGGACATCTCGATGCAGGTGCTCCTCAACGGGTATGAGGATCGGGATGCTGCCCATGAGGGGATCCCGGCCAGTCTCGAATCGTTCTACGCAGCGCAGTACCCGGAAACGCTCACAGAGTATCCGAACGATGTCGCCCAAGCGGCGGACGCTCTGATCAAGATCTACGACGTCAACTTCTTCCCGGAGATGAAGACCGACTACCGGGTCAGGCAGTACAACATCGGCCACCTGCAGTGGGAGGGATGTTTCCGGTGCCACGACGGAGAGAAGGCCGACGAGCAGGGTGAGGTCATATCGCGGGAGTGCAACTCGTGCCACATCATCGTCAGTCAGGGATTGGGGACGAGTGCGTTCCTCCCGCCTCTCGAGACGAGTGGCCTCGAGTTCGAGCACCCGTTCGGGATCACGAAGTGGCGTGATCGACCGTGCAGCGGATGCCACGCCGCAAACGACGGCATCTGACGACAGGGCAGCCCCTCCCATTCTGTGGGCCCCCTGCGGCATATACCGGCTCTCCAACCCAGGGTTAGCTGCGGCATATAGCGGTTCTCCAACCCTGGGTATGCGGGTGGGGGGGGCTGGTGGGGGAGGGTTAGTTCGGGAGGTCGGTGTGGGCCATGAGGTACTCGTCGACGGCGCGGGCGCAGCGGCGGCCTTCTTTGATCGCCCAGACGACGAGTGATTGGCCGCGGCGTACGTCGCCGGCTGCGAAGATCCCGGGAAGGTTCGTCTGATAGCTGTTGGTGTCTGCGTCGACGTTGCCCCGGTGATCCAATGCGACGCTGAGTTGCTCGAGGAGACCTTCATGGACGGGACTGACGAACCCGGTCGCGAGCAGGACGAGGTCGGCTTCGATCGTGAACTCGGTCCCTGTGACCTCCGTCATCTCCCATCGACCATCCACCTGCTCCCACTCGACGGAGACAGCCTGAAGACTCTCGACGTGTCCGTTCGAGCCCTCGAACGATGTCGTCGAGACGGACCACAACCGTTCACACCCTTCCTCGTGAGACGTCGAGGTTCGTAGCTTCGTGGGCCAGTCGGGCCAGACGAGCAGCGTGTCGGGCTTGTCAGGCGGCCGGGGCAGCACCTCGAGTTGTGTGACCGAGACTGCACCCTGACGTATGGACGTACCGACGCAGTCGGCGCCGGTGTCACCTCCACCGATGACGACGACACGCTTTCCCTCCGCAGTGATCTCTTGGTGTCCGTCGAGCGGTTCGTTCCCGATCCTTCGGTTCTGCTCGGTCAGGAACGGCATCGCGAAGTGCACGCCGTCGAGATCCCGTCCCTCGATGTCGAGGTCCCGCGGTTGCTCACACCCGGTCGCGAGGATGACAGCGTCGTACTTCTTGACGAGACGTTCAACCGGCACGTTGACACCGACATGGCTGTTGACCCGGAACACGACCCCCTCTGCCTGCATCTGTGACAATCGGCGGTCGATCGCGGACTTCGCGAGCTTGAAGTCGGGGATCCCGTAGCGGAGCAGGCCCCCGATCTTGGCGTTCTTCTCGAACACCTCGACTTGATGCCCGACCCTGGCCAGCTGCTGGGCTGCGGCGAGGCCCGACGGTCCTGAGCCGACGACGGCGACCCTCTTGTCGGTGGTGCTTCCGGCGATCTTCGGTTCGATCCACCCGTTCTGCCACGCCTTCTCGATGATGGAGTACTCGATCATCTTGATCGTGACGGGTGCGTCGTAGAGGTTGAGCGTGCAGGCTTCCTCACACGGGGCAGGACAGACGCTTCCCGTGAACTCGGGGAAGTTGTTCGTCGAGTGCAGCACTTCGACGGCCTCGCGCCAGTCGTCACGGTACACGAGGTCATTCCAATCCGGGATGATGTTGTCCACAGGACAAGCGGAGTGACAGTACGGGACACCACAGTCGATGCACCGGGCGCCTTGCTGGGATACGAGTTCGTCTGCCAACGGGATCGCGAACTCACGGAAGTTCGTGCGGCGCTCCTCGACGGGGAGGGTGCCACGGTCGCGGCGCTCGAACTGCTGGAAACCGGTAGGAGAGCCCATCAGGGTCCCTCCTCGACGGGGCCAGTCCGGTGCTCGAGTGCTCTGCGGTACTCGACGGGCACGACCTTGTAGAACTTCGGCAGGTACTCGTCGAGGTTGTCGAGGATCTCTGCCGCCCGGGAACTGTTCGTGAGGCGGGCGTGTCTGGCGATCAGCGTTCGCAGCCTCCACACGTCGTTACCGAGGGGATCGGCGAGCAGCTCCTGCGGTGTGGGATCGTCGGTGACGCTGGGTGGAGGCCCATCGTCGGGCGTGATCCTGGCGATCTCCACCATCTGGTGGTTGACCCGTTGGTCGAAGTCCCCGGCGTCGTCGATGACGTACGCGATGCCACCGCTCATCCCGGCTCCGAAGTTCCGTCCGGCCTTGCCGATCACGACGACACAGCCCCCCGTCATGTACTCACAGCCGTGGTCGCCGATCCGCTCGACGACGGCGATAGCTCCAGAGTTACGCACGGCGAACCGTTCGCCTGCGCCACCGTTGAAGTAGCAGTCGCCGGAGATTGCGCCGTAGAGCACAGTGTTGCCGATGATGATGTTCTCGCGCGGGATGATTGGGCCGGCCGGATGGGCCTCGATGATGATCCTGCCACCCGACAGCCCCTTGCCGACGTAGTCGTTCGCATCCCCTTCGAGGTGAAGGGTTACGCCGTGAGCGAGCCAAGCTCCGAAGCTCTGGCCTGCGGTTCCGTCGAGCTCGATGTGGATCGTGTCGTCGGGAAGGCCAGCGTGCCCGTAGCGTCTGGCAACTTCTCCAGACAGCATCGCACCGACGGCGAGGTTGGTGTTACTCACCGGCGTCTCGATCCTCACGGCTTCCCTGCGTTCGAGTGCCGGAGCAGCTTGGATGATGAAACGGTTGTCGAGGGCTCGATCGATCGTATGGTGCTGGCTCTCAGTGTTGCTCACCGCAACGTTGGGGCCGGCGTTGGGCGTGAAGAGCACGTTCGAGAAGTCGAGTCCTCGTGCCTTCCAGTGGTCGATCGCGGTGTTGACCGAGAGGAGATCGCTTCGACCGACCATCTCCGCGTAGGTGCGGAACCCGAGTGTTGCCATGATCTCGCGGGTTTCTCGTGCAAGGAACATGAAGAAGTTGACGACGTGCTCCGGCTTGCCTGGGAACAGCTTGCGAAGTTCGGGATCCTGAGTGGCGACACCCACAGGACAGGTGTTGAGGTGGCACTTGCGCACCATGATGCATCCCTGTGCGATGAGGGCGCTCGTGCCGAAGCCGACCTCGTCGGCACCGAGCAGAGCGGCGATCACGATGTCCCTACCGGTGCGGATCCCGCCATCGGCCTGGACCGCGATCCGGCCTCGTAGACCGTTCGCAACGAGCGTCTGTTGTGTCTCGGCAAGGCCGATCTCCCAGTGCGAACCGGCCTGCATCACCGACGTGAGCGGACTCGCACCGGTCCCGCCTTCGTTGCCGGAGATGAGAACGTGATCCGCGTACGCCTTGGCGACACCGGCGGCGATCGTGCCGACACCGACCTCGGATACGAGTTTCACACTGATCCTGGCTTGCGGGTTGACGTTCTTGAGGTCGAGGATGAGTTGCTTGAGATCCTCGATCGAGTAGATGTCGTGGTGGGGTGGCGGTGAGATCAGCCCGACACCCGGTGTCGAGTGGCGCACCCTGGCGATCCACTCGTTCACCTTGTAGCCGGGAAGCTGGCCGCCTTCACCGGGCTTGGCGCCTTGAGCCATCTTGATCTGGATGTCGTCTGCGTTCACGAGGTACTCGGTTGTGACCCCGAAGCGGCCCGACGCGACCTGCTTGACCGCCGAGCGCATCGAGTCGCCGTTCTCCATGGGGACGTACCTGCTCGGCTCTTCGCCGCCCTCTCCGGTGTTGGACTTGGCACCGAGGCGGTTCATCGCGATCGCGAGGTTGGTGTGTGCCTCCCACGAGATCGAACCGAACGACATCGCCCCTGTTGCGAACCTTTTCACGATCTCTGATGCCGACTCGACCTCATCGAGGGGGATCGGCTCGTCGAGCGTGTCCAACGTGAACAAGCCTCGCAGGTTCTTGAGCTTGCTGGTCTGGTCGTCGACGATGGCCGAGTACTTCCTGAAGAGCTCGTAGTCGCCGGAACGGACTGAGTGCTGGAGCGTCGAGATCGTGTCGGGTGTCCACACATGCTCTTCGCCCTGGACCCGGAAGGCGTGGTCACCGCCCACGTCGAGCTCCGGCGTACGACAACGGGTCTTCCCGAACGCCGTTTCATGGCGTCGGACCGTCTCGGCGGCGATCTCGTCGAGACCGATGCCTTCGATCGCGGTGGGAGTACCCGTGAAGTACCGTTCGACGAAGGTGCTGTTGAGACCGACGGCATCGAAGATCTGTGCGCCGCAGTAGGACTGGAAGGTCGAGATGCCCATCTTGGACATCACCTTGAGCATGCCCTTGTTGAGTGCGTTGATGTAGCGGTCCTCGGCTTCCTCCAACGTGGGGTCGCCGGGGAGCTCGTCGACGATGGCGTGGATGCTGTCGAACGCCAGGTACGGGTTGACGGCCTCTGCGCCGTAGCCACCGAGCAGGCAGACATCGTGGACCTGGCGTGCCTCACCGGTCTCGATGACAAGACCCACTTCAGTCCGAAGCCCTGCTGTGATGAGATGGTGGTGAACGGCAGCTGTTGCGAGCAGGGCGGGGATAGCGATCCTGTCTGCGCCGAGGTGGCGATCCGACAGGATGAGGATGTTGCGGCCGTCGCGCACGGTCTCGATGGCGCGTTCACACAGCCGTTCGAGTGCGTCGCGCATCCCGGAGGCACCCTCGGATGCCGGGTAGCAGATACTCAGCTTGCGGGTCCTGAAGGCGTCGTCGACGTGGTTCTCGATGCGTTGGACACGCTCGAGATCGACGTTTGTCAGGATCGGGTGGGTGACCTCGAGTCGTTTGTGGGCGCCACCTGTATCGAGATCGAGCAGGTTCGGCCGCGGGCCGATGAGGGACACCAGCGACATCACGGTCTCCTCCCTGATCGGGTCGATCGGAGGGTTGGTGACCTGGGCGAACCGCTCCTTGAAGTAGTCGTAGAGCATCTTCGGCCGATCGGACAGGACGGCCGGAGGCGTGTCGCGTCCCATCGAGCCGATGGGGTCCTTACCGTCCGTCGCCATCGGTTTCAGGAAGAATGAGATGTCCTCCTTCGTGTACCCGAAGGCGATCTGTGCGTTGCGGAGGGTGAAGGCGTCGGGGCCCATGGCGGCGACTTCGGGGGGGAGTTGTGTGAGGTGGATCTGGGTCTCGTCGAGCCACTGCTGGTAGGGCTTGGCTCCTGAGACCGAGTCTTTGAGTTCCTCGTCGTCGATGATCCGGCCTGCTTCGAGGTCGATCAGCAGCATCTTGCCCGGTTGGAGACGCCACTTCTTGATGATCTTCTCTTCGGGGATGTCGAGGACACCCATCTCGGACGCCATCACGACGAGGTCGTCGTCCGTGACGAAGTACCTCGAGGGACGCAACCCGTTGCGGTCGAGGGTCGCTCCGATCTGTTTCCCATCGGTGAACGCAACTGCCGCCGGCCCGTCCCAGGGCTCCATCACTGCAGCGTGGTACTCGTAGAACGCCTTGCGCCCGGCGTCCATCAGAGGATTGTCTGCCCACGCCTCGGGGATCATCAACATCATCGCCTGACCCAGGGAGTATCCACCCGCGATCAACAGTTCGAGCGCGTTGTCGAACGTTGCCGAGTCCGAGGATCCGTCCCCGATGAGTGGCCACAGCTTCTCGAGGTCGTCGCCGATGATCTTCGACGACATGTTCTGACGTCTGGCCATCATCCAGTTGATATTGCCCTGGACCGTGTTGATCTCGCCGTTGTGGCAGAGGTAGCGGAACGGCTGGGCAAGGCGCCACGACGGGGCCGTGTTCGTAGAGAAGCGTTGGTGGATGAGTGCCAGCGCCGATTCGACCTGCTCGTTTGCGAGGTCCTTGTAGTAGACCGAGAGGTTCTCAGCCAGCATCATCCCCTTGTAGGTGATGGTCCTTGCCGACATCGACGTGATGTAGAACACGCCGCGCTCGATGAGGTAGGGAGCACGCTGCGCAAGGCCTGTGTGGGCTTGCTTGCGGATCGTGTACAGCTTGCGTTCGAAGTGGTCTGTGTCGGTGATGTTGTCCCCGCGTCCAACGAAGAGCTGACGCATCACCGGTTCGATCGGCTTGACGCTCTCCCCGAGACACGATGGATCGACAGGGACGTCGCGCCAGCCCAGGACCTTCTGACCTTCGCGGATGACGAGTTCGACCATCAGGTTCTCGCACACGACGCGGTCTACGGGGTCCTGTGGGAGAAAGATCTGGCCCACGCCGTAGTCACCCGGGTCGGGCAGGTCGACGCTGAGGTTCGCCATCTCGGAGCGGAAGAACGTGTCGGGGATCTGGAGAAGCATCCCTGCACCGTCACCGGCAAGTGGGTCTGCCCCCACGGCACCGCGATGGGTGAGGTTCGCGAGCACCGTGAGTCCCTGGGTGATGATCTGGTGGCTCTTACGGCCCTTGATGTCTGCAACGAAACCGATGCCACATGAGTCGTGGTCGAGGGCAGGGTGATAGAGCCCCTCCGGCTGTTTCCCCTGGCGATACTCTCTCTGCACGGTCCCTCTCATCCTGATCACCCGACGGGTGATCCGTGTTCACCGTACGCATGAATCCGTTGTTCTGCGAAAACGGGGCTTGCTGTGAACCTTGCTCAGGCCAGCCCCACGCCGTTTCGTGTCGTCACTGATGCCACGGGTTCGTGAGCGTGTCGATGAGATGTGGGGCGAAGAGGTGAGGCTCGAGCAGGAACGAATCGTGGCCCTTCTCCGAGTGGACGGTGATGCGGCGGTGCTCGACACCTGCAGCCTTGAGATGGGTCACGAGCTTGTCCTGCTCATCGGGGTAGAAGCACACGTCGCTGTCGATCGAGAACACCATGTAGCGGTGTTTGGCTGAGCGTGAGAACAGTTCGGTGAGGTTCTCGACGCCGGCTTCGGCTACGAGGTCGAAGCTCTGCCATCCGTACATGTTCAAGAGGTAGCTGTTGGCGTCGAATCGGCTGACGAACTTGCGGCCCTGGTGCCACATGTAGGACTCGAGGGGGTTGCTGATCTGGTAGCTACCCGGACCGCTGTGGGCCGGGGGAGCTGCATGGGCACGTTGCTTGAGGAACTCGAGAGACACGAACGTCTTGTGGCCGATCATCCGTGCCAGAGCGAGGCCGATGTCTGGTTTCGTCTCCTTGTCGTAGTAGTCGCCGCCCGCAAAGGCCGGATCCGACTCGATGGCGACGATCTGCTCGAAGTTGTGGATCGTCTGAAGACCGGTCAGTTCTGCCCCAGACGCGATGGGGATCACGATGTCGACCATCTCGGGGTACCGCGTTGCGAGCGAGAGGCACATGACGCCCCCGGTCGAGGCACCGATCACGGCGTGCAGTCGCTCGATACCGAGGTGTTCGACGAGGCGGACGTTGGCATCCACCGTGTCGCAGAACCCAACATTGGGAAACGACGACCCGTACGGCTTTGCGGTACGCGGGTCGATCGACGACGGCCCGGTCGATCCGTAACAGCCCCCGATGTAGTTGGCGGTGATCACGAAGAAGCGGTCTGTGTCGATGGCCTTGCCTGGACCTACGAACAGATTCCACCATCCGGTCTGGCACTCGTCGGTCCACTGGTCGCCGAGCCCCGGTACGGACGGACAGTATCCGGCGGAGTGCTGGCTTCCGGTGAGGGCGTGGAACACGAGAATCGCGTTGTCCCGCCCGGGCGTCAGTTCGCCGTAGGTCTCGTACGCGATCGTCACCTCGGGCAGCGACTCTCCAGACTTGAGCATAAACGGGTCGTTCTGGGTGCCGAACGTGAAGAACTGCGTCGTCGTCGTTCCGATACTTTCGAGTGTCATAGCGGACGATGCCTCTTGCTCGAGATGACACCCGTGTCGAAGCCCCCGAGATGGAGTCCTCCGTGCCATCTGGCGTGTTCGATCTTCAGACACCGGTCCTGGACGACCGCAAGACCAGCGTCGAGTGCCCTCTGTGCCGCTTCGTCGTGACGGAGACCGAGCTGGAACCACACGACCTTGGCACCGATCTCGATCGCTTCCTCGACGACACCGGGGATCGCCTCGGGCCGTCGAAAGATGTCGACGATGTCGGGTACTTCGGGAAGGTCGGCGAGCGACGGATAGCAGGCCTCGCCGAGGACCTCGTCGTAGGCAGGGTTCACCGGGTAGCTGCGCATCGGTGTTCGTACCAGGTACGCAGCTACGAAGTTCGACGATCGGATCGGGTTCGCCGACACACCAACGAGTGCAACGCTCTCAGCGTTGCGGATGATCTCGAGACGCTCGGTAGGTGTTGCATCGGGGACGGTCGTAGTCATACCGCCTCCAGCGCTCGTCCGAGGTCCCACAGGATGTCTTCGACATCCTCGATACCGACCGAGATCCGGATCATGTCGTCACCGATACCCATCGCCGATCGGTCCTCGTCGGGGATCTGCTGATGCGTCGTCGATGCCGGGTGGATGACGAGCGTCTTTGCATCCCCGATGTTCGCGACGTGTGAGGCGAGTTCGACTTCTTCGATGAACGTCACACCTGCGTCGAAGCCACCGACGAGGCCGAACGTGAACACGGCACCGGGACCCTCGGGAAGGTATCTGTGAGCTGCGGGCGTCGATGCGTTGTCATCGAAGATCGGGTAGCCGACCCATGCGACCTTGTGATGTTCGGCGAGGTACTCGGCGACAGCTCTGGCGTTCGCGACGTGCTGCTTCATCCGGAGGGGCAGCGTTTCGAGGCCGAGAAGGAGGAGGAAGGAGTTGAAGGGGGACAGCGACGCGCCCGTATCTCGCAGGAGTTCTGTGCGAGCCTTCATCAGGTAGGCGTACTCCCGGAAGTTCTCCCAGAACGCGAGGTCGTGGTAGGCGGGGGAGGGGTCGGTGAGCAGCGGGAAGTTGCCGTTGTCCCACGGGAACTCACCACTTTCGACGATGCACCCCGCAATGACGGTGCCGTGCCCTCCGATGAACTTGGTCGCCGAGTGGGTGACGATGTCGGCGCCGTGCTCGAACGGCCTGCACAGGTACGGCGTTGCGAACGTGTTGTCCACGACGAGAGGGACCCCATGGCGGTGAGCGATGTCCGATACAGATGCGAAGTCGAGAACATCGGCCCTCGGGTTCCCGATCGTTTCGGCGTAGACGGCCTTCGTGCGTTGCGTGATAGCCGCCTCGATGGCACCGGGATCATGGATGTCGACGAACGTGACGTCGATGCCCATCCGGCGCAGCGTCACGTCGAACTGTGTGTAGGTGCCCCCGTAGAGGGATCGTGAGGCGACGATCTCATCGCCTTTCTGAGCAAGGGTCAGGATCGCGATCAGTTGGGCGGCCTGGCCTGACGCTGTGGCGAGCGCTCCGATGCCACCCTCGAGGGAGGCCATGCGCTCTTCGAATGCAGCCGAGGTTGGGTTCCCGATGCGTGTGTAGATGTTGCCGAACGTCTGGAGAGCGAACAGGTCGGCTGCGTGTTGGGCGTCATCGAACACGTACGACGTGGTGGCGTAGATGGGCATCGCCCTGGCCCCCGTTTCGGGGTCCGGGCGCTGCCCTGCATGGATGGACCTCGTTGCGAAGCCGTACTGGTGTGGGGTGTCGGTCATGGGCGTGCTCCGATGGATCGGTCGTCGCGTCGAGCGTAGTCGGGGCCCGGTCTTGCGAGACCGGGCCCCGACCCGGCTAGGCGAGTTCGACGGTGAGTGGCACTGCCCGATTCAACGAGTGCCCGACGGGGGACGTTGCGACGACCGTCTCGTGGAGACGGGCGATGGCTTCGTCGTTGGCATTGCTTTCGATATGGACGGTGGCGTGGATCGTCTCGTACCCGGCGTTGCCCGGCTCGATACCGAGGAAGGACTTGAGGTTCAGGTCCCCCTCGATGTCGATACGCAGGTCGTCGATACGGATACCGGCAACGCTCGCGTTGGCGGCATAGCCGATCGCGAGGCACGAGCCCAGGGCCCCGAGGAGATGCTCGACGGGGTTGGGTGCCGTTGCCGTGCCGCCGAGACCCCGGGGTTCATCGGTCGCGATCGTCGCGAAGTCGCGGATCGTCGTCGTGGTGCGGAAGCCGCCGTCCCATGCAACGGAGGCCTGCCATGTGGTGTCTGCCTTCGTCGGGTCGGAGGTGATCGCTTCAGCGAGAACACCTATGGCTGTGATATCTACGTCGTTGAGATTGACTGTCGAGGTCGTCATGTGAATCCTTTCAGGGTGACCGGAGCTACCGGTCAGAGTTGAAACGGAACGCCGGAGTGCCCTCTCGGGTGGTGGCGTTTCCTAGGAGCGCAAGAGTGATGCGCTTGGACAGGCCACCCGAGAGCGGGGCATGCACATACACATCGACATGACGAAGTCGCGCGGGGACACGAGGGAGGTGGGTGTCGATGTACCCATCATCTGATCCTCTCGTGTCCGGTGTCACGCCGATCGGCGTGTGGCCGAGGAGTCAACCACTGTCTTGCGGTTAAGGCAAATCTGCGGGGCGCGTATCGGTCAGCGTGGTGCATATGCCGGTTGATCGGCATCGCGTGATTCCGTGTCCGGGCTGGGCGGTACTCTCGGTGTCGATGGACATCCAAGCACGAGACGCCGCACTCAGAGCAGACATTCGCCGGCTGGGAAACCAGCTCGGAGAATCACTCGTTCGCCAGGAGGGGCCGGAGCTACTCGACCTCGTCGAAGAGGTTCGTGCGATCACGAGGCACCTGCGGGACTCATCGGCACCTCCGGGGGATGCGACGCTCGACGAGTTACTCGGTGGGTTGGATCTCGAGATGCTGAGCACACTCGGTCGGGCGTTCACCGCGTACTTCTACCTCGCCAACGTCGCGGAGCAGACATATCGACTCGATGAGCTCGCAGCGCGAACCCAACGTGAGCGTGGGTGGATGGAGTCGACCGTCGACCAGATCGAGGCTGCCGGGCTCGAGCGGTCCGAGATCGAGGCGGTCCTCGACCGACTCGAGCTCCGCCCCGTGTTCACGGCACACCCGACGGAGGCGTCGAGACGGTCGATCCTCACGAAACTCAACGCGGTTGCGGACCTCCTCGAGGAGCGCCTCGACACCAGAGCCACCGAAGCTGATCGTCGTAGGATCGATCGGCGTCTCGCCGAGCTGATCGATCTCATGTGGCAGACCGACGAGCTCCGCCGGGACAGGCCCGACCCGCTCGACGAAGCAACGTCGGTGCTCTACTACTTCGACGAGCTCTTCGACGGACCGGTACCCGAGGTTCTCGACGGGTACGCAGCACAGATGGAGCGTCTGGGGATCGCCGTCTCGATCGACCGTGCACCGATCCGGTTCGGCACGTGGGTGGGTGGGGACCGTGACGGCAACCCGTTCGTCACACCGGACGTCACCGAGGCTGTGCTCGAAGCGCAGCACGATCACGCGATGAGGAACCTCATCACCGTGATCGAACGCCTGGCGGCCGACCTGTCGACGTCCTCGAGGATCCGCGACGTCAGCGAGGAGCTGCTCACCAGCCTCGAGGAGGATCGCCGTGACCTGCCGGGAGTGTTCGAGCGGTTCGGTGAGCTGAACGCGGAGGAGCCCTATCGGCTCAAGCTCGCCTGCATCCACCAGCGGCTCATCAACACGCGCGAGAGGATGGCGCTGGGTTCCCACCACGAGTCGGGCAGGGACTACCTCGTCGTTGCCGAACTGCTCTCCGAGCTCGCTCTGATACACCGGTCGCTGCTCGAGAACAAGGGTGGACTCGTCGCGTCTGGAATGGTCTCGAGGGCGACGCGTACCGCAGCCGCGTTCGGGTTCCATCTTGCGACGATGGATGTGCGTCAGATAGCGACCGAGCATCACGATGCCCTCGGTGAGTTGTTCGATCGGCTCGGTACGTCCTACGCGGGTATAGATGCCGGCCGCAGGGCAACGCTCCTCGCCGATGAGCTCGCGGGACGCAGGCCGTTGACCACGACCGCCTCGACGGTGACGGCCGAGACGGCCCGTACGCTCGACCTCTTCCGAACGATCAAGCGCGCAAAGGACCGCTATGGGCAAGACGTCATCGAGAGCTACGTCATCTCGATGACGAAGGACGTCGACGACGTTCTCGCTGCGGCGGTCCTAGCCCGTGAGGCCGGCCTCATCGACGTTCCGGGAGGGGTTGCCGAGCTCGGCTTCGTGCCACTCCTCGAGACGATCGACGAGCTGCGTTGCGCGGGTGACATTCTTGATCGGTTACTGAGCATCGGCCCGTATCGGGAGATCGTGCGTGTGCGTGGTGACGTCCAGGAGGTGATGCTCGGTTACTCCGACTCGAACAAGCACGGCGGTATCACGACGTCGCAGTGGGAGATCTACAAGGCCCAACAGGATCTGCGTGACGTCGCAAGCAGGCACGACGTAGTGCTGCGTCTCTTTCACGGTCGTGGCGGCACGATCGGTCGCGGTGGAGGACCGACCCACGAGGCCATCCTCGCCCAGCCATACGGCACCGTGGATGGTCCCATCAAGGTGACAGAACAGGGCGAGGTCATATCGGACAAGTACGGGCTGCCCGCGCTCGCTGCCCGCAACCTCGAGCTGACGTTGTCCGCGGTCATCGAGGCATCTCTGTTGCACCGATCCCCGCGCCAGCCTCCCGAGCGTCTCGCCCAATGGCACGCCACGATGGACGCCGTCAGCGACGCAGCCTTCGACGCCTACCGGGGGTTCGTCGAGCATCCAGATCTCGTCGAGTACTTCCTGAACGCGACACCCGTCGACGAACTCGGAGCGCTCAACATCGGCTCCCGCCCGTCCCGGCGACCCGGCGGCGGCGGGTCTCTCGACGGCCTCCGGGCGATCCCATGGGTGTTCGGTTGGACGCAGTCCCGCCAGATCATCCCGGGTTGGTTCGGCGTGGGCTCCGGGCTCGCTGCAGCCCGCAACGCGGGTCATGGGCCGACGATCGACGACATGTACACCGAGTGGTCGTTCTTCCGGACGTTCCTCTCGAACGTGGAGATGACCGCGGCCAAGACCGACCTCGGCATCGCACGCCGCTACGTCGAAGGCCTCGTACCCCAACATGTTCGACCGCTGCTCACCGTGATCGAGGACGAGTACACGAGGACCGTTGACGAGCTTCTCAGGATCACCGGGGGGAGCACGCTGCTTTCAGATAGCCCCGTTCTCCAACGCACTCTGGAGGTACGCGACACCTATCTCCAGCCACTCCACCACCTTCAGGTGAACATGCTCGGGCGTTCCCGTACAGAGGAGCACGACGACCCGCTCTTGCGTCGGGCACTCCTACTTACAGTCAACGGCATCGCAGCAGGTCTCCGCAACACCGGGTGACGATGCCTCTGTGTGCTCAGTGGATCCGACGGCTGTAACCCGCCCACTCCTTGTCACGCAGGACGTACTTCTGGATCTTGCCTGTCGATGTCTTGGGCAACTCGTCGACGATGTCGACGGCGTCCGGCGCCTTGAAGTGGGCTAGACGGCTACGAACGTGCTCGATGATCTCGTCGCCGGATGCGTCCTGGCCCTCCTTGAGCACCACGAACGCCTTCGGACGCTCACCCCACTTGTCATGGGGTACCGCCACGACTGCACACTCGAGAACCGACGGATGCGACGCGATCGCCCGTTCGACTTCGATCGTCGAGATGTTCTCTCCGCCCGAGATGACGATGTCCTTCGAACGGTCCCGCAGGTCGATGTAGTTGTCGGGATGCCACACCGCGACGTCCCCCGAGTGGAACTCGCCGCCACGGAACGCCTCGGTGGTTCCCTCCGGGTTCGCGAAGTACCCCTTCATGACGTTGTTGCCGCGCATGACGACCTCGCCGAGGGTCTCGGCGTCCTTGGGCACGTCACCCATGTCATCGTCCACGACCCGGGTCGGGTCGGCGATGATGTACGACACGCCCTGGCGGGAGAGGAACCCGGCACGATCCGCGACATCGAGGTCTTCCACACCCGGCTGGAGCTCGCACACCGTGTGTGGGCCGTAGGTCTCGGTGAGCCCATAGACATGCACGATGGTGGCCCCGAGGCCTTCCATTGCTTCGATGATCGTTGGGCTTGGCGGGGCACCCGCGGTCGTGATCGTCACCGGTTGCGGGAACGGATGCGCCTCAGGCGCGTTGGCGAGACCGATCAGTACTGTCGGTGCAGCGTTGAAGTGCGTCACGCCCTCACTGTCGACGAGGGACCAGATCGCGGACGGATCGACCTGTCGGAGACACACATGGGTACCACCGATGGCGGTCACGGCCCACGTCGTGCACCACCCGTTGCAGTGGAACATCGGAAGCGTCCACAGATACACCGAGTCGAGCGAGTGCTTCGAGTGAATGATCTCTCCGAGCGCGTTGAGGTACGCGCCACGATGCGTGTACATCACGCCCTTGGGTTGCCCGGTCGTGCCCGACGTGTAGTTGATCGAGATGGTTCGTTCCTCGTCGTCGACGGTCCATGGCAGCGAATCGCCCGAACCGCGAGCCAGGAGATCGTCGTACGGTGTTGTGGCGAAGCCGGGGTCGGTGCCGGTCTCATCGAGTGAGACGATCTCACCGACGGTCGCGAGGTCACCGACGATGGCCGCAAGGGGTTCGAGCAGTTCGGTGTCACCGATGAGCATCTTGGCGCCCGAGTGATCGAGGATGGTCTGTATCTCCTCCGGCGAGAGTCTCGTGTTGATCGCAACGAGCACTCCACTGATGAGTGGCACTGCAAAGTGGGCAATGAGCATCTCAGGGATGTTCGGGCACAGGTACGCGACCCTGTCGCCTTCAGTGATACCCGAGGCGGCCAAGGCGTGGCCGAGGCGCGTCGCGTGTGCGGCCATCTCGCCGTACGTGATCGTTGTGTCACCGTGAACGACGGCTGGCTTGTCCGGCCATACGATCGCCGACCGCTCCAGGAAGGAGAGCGGGGTCAGCTCGGACCGGTATACAGGCTCTATCGGTCTTTCCATTGCGGCTCACGCTTCTCCAGGAAGGCACCCATGCCCTCTTGTGCATCATCGTTGGCTGCGTTGGCTGCCATCACCGGCGTCGCGACGGCGTAGGCCGCATCCTCGCTCATCTCGGTCTGTGCGTAGAAGGTGCATTTGCCGAGAGCGATCGTGTTCTTCGAGTACCGGAGGATCTTGTTCGCCATCGCCTCGATGGCGTCGTCGAGTTCCCCAGCCGGGACTGCAGCGTTGATGAGGCCCCAGTTGACGGCGGTCGTCGCGTCGATCGGTTCACCGGTGAGCAGCATCTGCATCGCCCGCTTTTGGCCGACGGCTCGACTGACCGGCACCATCGGCGTATGGCAGAACAGGCCGATCTTGACACCGGGTGTGGCGAACCATGCGGAGTCTGCGGCGATGGCGAGATCACAGCTCGCAACGAGTTGGCAACCGGCAGCCGTTGCGATCCCCTGCACCTTTGCGATGACCGGTTGTCGCAGATCACGAACGGCCTTCATCATGCGGCCACAGGTGTCGAACAGCTCGGCGTAGTAGTCGTCGGAACGCTCCATCATCTCAGTGATGTCGTGGCCTGCGGAGAACACCTTGCCTTCGGCGGCGATGACGACGACGCCGATGTCCTGGGGTATCTCGTCAAGCGTCTCGATCACCGACTTCATGAAGTCGAGGCCGAGCGCGTTACGTTTCTCAGGGCGCGCGAGGGTGACCGTGGCGATGGGTCCATCAATTTCCAGCCGGACGTGGTCGGACGTCATAGTGTCTCTCCTGGGGTGATCTTCATGCCTTCGTTAGACGCACCATCGGTGACGTCCGCGGCGACCGTCACCATACCACTGCTCGGTTGGGGCCATAGAGGCGCACAGCCGATTTGGGACCTATCATCCGACCGACGGCGATGGGGCTCGCCACAACCGCCACCCGGCTGATGGCTCCTGCAACCTGCAACCTCGTGGACGGAGCCATGACCGACTCAGCGACTCACCGGCGGCCGTCGTTCGGCCGCCAGGGCCTCACCCGACTGTCCGGGCCACTCACCGTCCTGGCAGGAGGATTCGTCGGTTCGGCAGCGCGGTACCTCGCTCTCTTCGCTGTTCCCGCCGCCCCCGGCGTCTTCCCCTCCGAAGTACTCACCGTCAACATCGTCGGTTCCCTCGCTCTCGGGTTCTTCCTCGCCAGGAGGGAACGGTCCGTTGGGTCCCTGTTGTCGTTGCGGTTCTGGGCGATCGGTGTTCTCGGGTCCTTCACGACGTTCTCTGCATTCAGCCTCGAGGTCGTCGGGCTCATCGACGGTGGTGATATCGCCATCGCTGCCCTGTATGTCGGTGTGTCGACGATCGCTGGGCTCGGTGCAGCCGTGCTCGGATTGCGGGTGGGGAGCATCGGGCGATGACGCTACTGATCATCGCCGCAGCGGGGTCGGTCGGCGCAGCCGTGCGGTACGGAGTCTCGGGAGTCGTTCAGCGGCGTAGTGGATCGCAGATGCCGGTCGGTACTGCCGTGGTCAACCTCATCGGTGCATTCGTGCTCGGACTGATCATCGGGACGGGATCGTCATCGTCGATCTCGATGGCGGTCATCGGTTTCACTGGAGGATTCACGACCTTCTCGACGTGGATGGTCGAGACCGTCCGGCTCGGGCTTCTTCCAACACCTACATTGAGATCTATGCTGAACGTTGTGGTCGTTCCGACGGTGGGTGTGATGCTCGCGGCGTTCGGCTACTACCTGACCGGCTGAGGAGGACGCACCATGCAACACGAGGCCGACAACCGACTGCTCCGGATCTTCATCGGAGAGTCAGACACATACGACGGCAAGCCGCTCTATATGGCGATCGTCGAGGAGCTTCGCCGCGAAGGGCTCGCCGGTGTCACCGTCGTTCGCGGCATCGAAGGCTTCGGGAAGTCGAGCCGACTCCATACGGCACACATCCTCCGCCTCTCCGAGGATCTCCCCATCATCATCGAGTGCGTCGATACGGCGGACAAGGTCGAGGCGATACTCCCGGCACTCGATGGCATGATCGGTGACGGACTCGTGACGCTCGAGCGCGTCGAGGTTCGGGTGTACAGAGCCAACGGGTCGTAACACCGATCTCCGTCCCCGTACCATGGGCCACCCAACGATCGGAGACCCATGGTGGACCCAACACGCCTCGGCCCCTCCACGGGTTCATGCACGTGACTGATCGATCGACGCTCAACATCGCTGTTCGGGTACGAGAGCTGCACGCATCGATGCCCGTCGTCGACGGACACAACGACCTGCCGTGGGCCTTGCGAGTACGCGCCGGGGGAGATCTGTCGATCGCCGACCCTTCGCAAGAACTCTCCGGTTACCACACCGATGGCCCACGACTTCGTGCCGGTGGCGTCGGTGCACAGTTCTGGTCGGTGTACGTGCCATCGTGGCAACCCGAGCCGTTCGATTCGGTGATGGAGCAGATCGAACTCGTTGAGGCGATGACGTCCCACGACCCGGTTCATCTCGGACGAGCGAGGACGGCTGAAGACGCCGTGACCGTCAGCCGTTCCGGACGCACGGCTTCTCTGATGGGCGCAGAAGGGGGCCACGCCATCGAGAACGATCTCGGCAAGCTGCGCGAGTTGTCTACGCGAGGTGTCCGGTACATGACCCTGACCCACGGTGACACGATCGAGTGGGCCGACTCTGCCACGGACGTCCACCGCCACGGAGGTCTGACGGAGTTCGGGCGCACCGTCGTCGAGACGATGAACGACCTCGGCATGGTGGTGGACATCTCCCACGTGTCCGCTGAGACGATGCGGGCAGCCCTCGCAACGACACAGCGGCCGGTCATGGCATCGCACTCCGGGGCACGATCGATCGCGCCGCACCCCCGCAACGTGCCCGATGACGTTCTCGAGGCAGTCGCGCGCAACGACGGCGTGGTGATGGTCAACTTCTACCCTCCGTTCGTCGTCGAGTCGGCTGCTCTCGCAACGATGGAGATGTTCGCCGAAGCTCGGGATCTGCGATCCTCGTTCGACACGGAAGATGAGTTCGAAGCCGAGATCGCGCACCGTTGCAGTGAACGAGACATCGATCGTGGAACCGTCGGCAACGTCGTCGATCACATCGAGCACATCGTTGCAGTTGCCGGGGTCGACCACGTCGGTCTCGGGTCGGACTTCGATGGCATCGACGTAACACCCGTCGGCCTCGAGGATGTCTCGACGTACCCTGCGATCACCATGGAGCTCATCGCAAGGGGCTGGAGCGACCCAGAGATCGCGAAGGTGTTGGGCTCCAACGCTTTGCGTGTCCTCGCTGCGAACGACTGATCCGGGCGACCGGCTGCGGGTATCGGCTCAGACACCGGCTTGGGAGAGGAACCTTTCGAGTATCGAGGTGTACTCGTCCGGGCGGTTCACGTACGGGAAGTGTCCACCGCCGTCGAACTCATACGTCGTCGCATCCGGGTACGTCTCGCACAGCGCCTTGGAGAGTTCCTGTGGGACGAGAGGGTCGTTGTTCGCCGAGATCAAGGACACAGGTATGGATGGCTGTGCAGGTTCGAATGGGTAGATGACGCATCGGTAGCGGTCGAGGAAGGCCTCCTTGAATCCCGGCTCGTCGAACTGCTCCATCAGGAGGCGGTGTAGGAGCGGAGAGCCGTCACCGGCAGGGACGAGCATGCGTTCGACATTGCGTGCCAGGAACGCCCTGACGAACGACGGTGGGAGTACACCGGCGAGGGTTGCAAGGTTCTTCGACCGTTTGGCGATGACGGGGTTCGGCGGGAACGTGTTGGCGAACACCGCTGCGGTGACCCGGTGGCTCTCGGTTGCGACGAGGTACTGGGCGAGGTACCCGCCGAGACTCGAACCGACGACGGTGTACGTCTCGACACCCTCGGCTGCGAGCACGCCGTCGATCCCAGCTGCCAGGGCGGTGAGTGTGTCCACTCGTGGGTAGGTGACGGCAAGGACCTTCCGCGTCGCCGACAGTGCGTCGATTTGTTGGAACCAGATGTCGGCGTTGCCCGCCATCCCATGGAGCAGCAGGATCGCGGCACCGTCCCCCGCTGCGCGGTATTGCCACGCTATGTCGTCGACGGTCACCTCGCTGATGTCGTACCGGGATCGGAAGTCGTCGAGGGTGATGGTCACAGCGGCCTCCTTGCGGCGAATCGGGCATCATGGTGGTCGTCCTGCCAACTCTCCTCGTACCGGATCACCTCGAGCCCCGCCAGGAGCGCGGGGAGCTCACCCTCCTCGAGCAGGTACGGAAGCGGAGGCCTCGGGTTCCGCTCGAGGTTCCGAACGGTTGCCAGAGCACCGATCAGGGTGCCACCCGAGGCCAGGGCATCTGTGATGGCAGGGAAGAGATCCCGGTCGAGATAGTGGAACAGGGCGATGAGGTTCCATGGGCCGCAGGGGAGGGGATCCCTCCTCAGGTCGACCTGTACCGTCTCGACCGAGAGGTGTTCCTCGTCCGCTCGCGCGAGTGCTTGTGCGATAGCGACGTCGGATATGTCGGTGATCGTAACGGTCCAGCCCCGGTGCGCGAGCCACAGGGCGTTGCGTCCTGTGCCGCCGGCAACGTCGAGTGCACTACCCGCTCGGGGGAGGGACTCCTTGTTGGCGACGAGCCATGGTGACGGCTCGAGTGGCCACGGTTCCTCGTCGTAGCGAAGGTTCCAATGGTCACGGTCGGTGCTCGGATTTCTCGACATGTCACCATCGTAGAGGGGGCCTGTGGGAGAGATCGATGACAATAGGTGCGAAGTCGTCCACGGAGCGACTATATTTCAGGCAGCTGAGGAACGCTTTCATCCCGATCGCCGTGCCGGGTCACGCCCGGCCGATCACGTCGGCGCTGTAATCAGTTCGAAGCGCAAGATCGACGCAAAAGCGTCGCGATTCACGGCGATTGGAGCCTGAAATGACCACCAAGCTATATGTGGGAAACCTCCCATGGAGCACTTCTGAAGAAGAACTCCGCCAGATGTTCACCGAGATGGGCACTGTCGAGTCTGTCGCACTCATCACCGACCGCGAGACGGGCCGCTCACGCGGTTTCGGATTCGTCGAGATCGACGATGAAGGCGCACAGAAGGCCATCTCCGAGCTGAACGGCAAGGACATGGGCGGACGTGCACTCCGCGTCAACGAAGCACAGGACAAGCCACGTCGCACCGGCGGCGGCGGCGGCGGCGGTGGCGGCGGTGGTGGCGGGCGCTGGTAGCACCCTCACACTGACCATCAACTACTGAAGAAGGGCCCCCGCAAGGGGGCCCTTCTCGCGTTGGTCGTGTGTGGGGTTCAGCGTCGGGCGCGTTGGGGTTCCGAGAACTTGATCTTGAGCGAACGTCCGCCGAGTTTGGAGCCGTTGAGGGCGTGGATCGCCTTCTTGGCTGCCGGGTTCGCCATGTTGATCAGGCCGTACCCCTTCGAGCGTCCGCGACGATCGATCGCAACGGAAGCGTCCTGAACCTTGCCGTATCGACTGAACAGCCGACGGATGTCTTCGTCTGTCGCGCTCCAGGGAAGATTCGACACGTGGATGCTTTGCGATCCGTCGTGTGCCGGTATGGGCTTGCGTTGCTGTGACCGAACCGGTTTGTCGCTCTGCTTCTTGGCCTCGGGCTGCCGGGTCTGTGCTGTGCGCTCGATGTTCGCCGGTTCGCGCTGCTGCTTCGGGCGCTTGGACGGACGGTACCCGTCGGGGTGGAGGGCGCTCAGTTCGGGTGCCGCGATGGGCTCGTCGAGATCGAGCTTCTGTTGCATGCGACGTACGCCACGTCGTTGCTCTCCGGTGACGAGGCTGACCACGTTGCCCGATGCACCTGCACGTGCCGTTCTTCCCGAACGGTGGACGTAGTCCTTGTGATCGGCGGGTGGATCGAAGTGGATGACCGAAGCAACAGCATCTATGTGGATACCGCGGGCGGCGACATCGGTGGCGATCAACGCCTGGGCATCTCCAGCGGAGAAGGCCTTGAGCGCCCTGATCCGCTGGTTCTGGGAGCGGCCACCGTGCATGGCTACGGCCCCGACGCCGAGGCGAGTGAGTTGCTTGGCGAGTCGATCAGCACCGTGACGGGTACGCGTGAAGACGATCGAGCGGTCTGCTATCTCGACGACGTCGGCGGTGTGTTGAACCTTGTCCTCGTGCTGGACGAGCCAGAAGTGATGCTGCGCGTCGGTCGTTTCAGATTCGATCGTACCTGCTTCGTGCCTGACGGGGTTGTGCTGGTAGTCCCGGATGAGGACCGCCACGTCACCGTCGAGCGTTGCAGAGAACAGCAGTGTTTGTCGTTTCGCTGCGGTTCGGCCGACGATCCTGCGAACGGCGGGGAGGAACCCCATATCTGCCATACGGTCGGCTTCGTCGATCGCGACGATGGTGACGTCACTGAGGTTGATCGACCCTTGTTCCATGAGATCTTCGAGACGGCCGGGGGTTGCAACGAGGACGTCGACGCCTTTGCGCAGGCGGTCCTTCTGGGCCGGGTAGCGGACTCCGCCGAAGATGGCGAACACCTGCCGGTGGGTCGCCTTTCCGTACGGTGCGAGGTCGAGGCGAATCTGTGCGGCAAGTTCGCGGGTAGGTGCGAGGATCAGCGCCGTTGGATGGTTTGGTCGGGCGCTGGCGACGTTGGCGAGGATGGGAAGCCCGAAGGCCAGTGTCTTGCCGGAGCCTGTCGGTGCACGTCCGGCGACGTCTCGCCCTGCGAGGGCATCCCTGATCGTTGCTTCCTGGATGGGGAACGGTTCGTCGATGCCTTGCCGTGCGAGTTCGTCGGTGAGCGCGGCGGGCAGCCCGAGATCTGAGAAAGTGATAGTCATTGTGGTTCCTTGCCCGGTTGGGGCGGTTGTGTGTGCCAATCTCGCTGTCGACAACGCGGCGCCTTCGCCTGCAGGGTCGAGAGTCGGTCGAAAGAGGCAGTCCAACCGGGTGAGAAACTGAGCCGTCTGTCACCGGGGAAGCGTCGAAGCGCTGGCCTCCTCCCGGTGCGGCAGGTCGAACCCTATCGGTGCCGTGGCGGTATCGGACGCATTGCCGGTACCCCGCTCCTCCGTCCCCCCTTCAGGGGGGACAAGCGAGTCTTCGAGCGAGGGGGGAGTGCGA